>NZ_JAAOMA010000008.1:0-153486 GCF_011602385.1 Chromobacterium fluminis
CCGCCGCCAAGGTCCAAGCATTGGTTCCATCGTGTTTCCGCGTGGGTATCGCTGCGCTCCACCCACCCTACGGCGGACGGTCTTGTAGGGTGGGTGGAGCCGTAGGCGATACCCACCAAACCCCGCCGACACCGCTGCCACGGCGCGGCGCGCACGCAAAAAACGGGGCGGCCTTGGGCCGCCCCGCTTCACTCAAGCGGCTACGCTTATTCCTGCAACAGCGCCGCCCTGCGCTCAATCCCATTCGCGTCCACCTTCAAGGCCTTGGCCAGACGCTCGCCGTACTGGCGGTCCGCCTTGTAGAAGTGCGACAACATCACATCGCGGGTCTCGGCATTGCGCACCTTGGCCAAGTCGCCGGACAGATTGCGAATCAGGTCCGCCTGGTCCTGCGCGCTCAGCGAGCGGTAGAACTCGCCGGCCTGCTGGAAGTTCAGCGTTTTGGCGATGGCCTCTTGCTGGGTGTTGCCCTGCAAGGGCAGGCGGCTGTGCTTGAACTGCGGGTCTTGCGGCTTGGGAGCCAGCCGGCTGGGCTCGTAATTGACGCTGCCCTGACGGCCGGAGGCGTTTTGCGCGCCGTCCTGATTGTTGTTCACCACCTCAACCCGCGGGCGGTTGACCGGCAGCGCCTGGAAATTGGTGCCGACGCGGTGCATCTGGGTGTCCAGATAGGAGAACAGCCGGCCTTGCAGCAAACGGTCTTCCGAGGCCTCGATGCCCGGCACCAAGTTGGCCGGCGACATCGCCACTTGCTCGGTGGCTTCGAAGAAGTTGGCCGGCACCTGGTTCAGCGTCATGGTGCCCACCTTGCGCTCCGCCACGCCGGTCCACACCTTGGTGGGGTCTAGCGGGTTGAAGGCGAAACGGTTCATGTCCTCAGGCTGGATCAATTGCACGTACAAATCCCAGGACGGGTAGCGTTTCTGTTCGATGCTTTGCAACAGGTCCGCGGTGGCGTGGCCGACCGATTGGCCTTGCACCTTGGGCAGTTCGTCCGGGCGCAGGTTGCGCTCGCCCTGATGCGATTTCCAGGTGAACTTGGCGTATTGGGAGCGGCCGTCGGCAGCCACCAGTTTCAGTGCGTGCACGCTGCTGCCGTTCATTTCGCGGTAATTGGCCGGGGTGCCGTAGTTGGAGTACACCCGGGTCAGCATGTGGGTGGATTCAGGCAGGTGGGAGAAGAAGTCGAAGACGCGGTTGGGGTCTTGCTCATTGCTCACCGGGTCCGGCTTCAGCGAGTGCACCATGTCCGGAAACTTGATCGCGTCGCGGATGAAGAACACCGGCAGGTTGTTGCCCACTAGATCCCAGTTGCCTTGCGCGGTGTAGAACTTGGTGGCGAAGCCGCGCGGGTCGCGGTCGGTTTCCGGCGCGCCGCGGCTGCCTATCACGGTGGAGAAACGCACGAACACCGGGGTTTGCTCGCCCTTGCGGAACACCAGGGCGCGGCTGACGTCCTGCAAGCCCTCGCTGGCGACGAAGACGCCGCCGGCGCCCACGCCGCGCGCATGCACCACGCGTTCCGGGATGCGCTCGCGGTCAAAGCGCTGCAGCTTTTGCAGCAGTTGAATGTCTTGCAGCAGGGTGGGGCCGTTGGGGCCGGCGGTTTGGCTGTTCTGGTTGTCGCCCACCGGCGCGCCGTTGTCTTGGGTGAGGTTGGCGGCCTGGGTCAGAGCGGCGCTACAAGCCAACGCCACGGTGAAAAGCTTGCGGTTCACGGAAAAGGTCAGAGCGTTCATCTGGACTCCCAATAAATTTTTAAGACATTCACTAAGGGAGCGGCCATTATCGGAACTGACGATAGTTTTGTTAAATCTTAAATTACAATTTGTTTGATAGTGTTTATTAATGGAACGAAGACGGCCTCATTTCTCGGCCAACAGCCGCTCTATGCGCCGGTCCGGCACTAGCCAGATCAGAGCCATCAGCACGTACATCGCCGCGGACAGCCATTCCCAGTAAAAGGCGGCGGCGATGCCGATCAGATAGCACAGCGGGGAGATCTTGCCCTTGATGTCCTTGCCCAGCGCCTCGGACAGCCGGGTGCGGTTGCCGGGCAGGCACAGCAGGGATTGCTGCATCAGCCACCAGGCCAGCGCGCACATCAGCAGCACCACGCCGTACAGGGCCAGCGGCAGCGGGGCGAAGTGGTTTTCCCCCATCCAGCCGGTGACGAAGGGGATGAGGGATAGCCAGAACAGCAGGTGCAGATTGGCCCATAGCACGCGGCCGTCCACGCGCTGGATGGCGTGATAGAAATGGTGGTGGTTGTTCCAGTACAGGCCCACGTAGATGAAGCTGAGCACGTAGCTGAGGAAGACCGGCCAGCGGTCCTGCAACGCCGTCCAAGTGGTGTCGTGCGGCACTTTCAGCTCCAGCACCATGATGGTGATGATGATGGCGAGCACGCCGTCGCTGAAGGCTTCTAGCCGGTTCTTTCCCATGATATCCCTATCAGCTGTTTCAAGTGGATGATAGGGCAGTATAGACGGCTTTCAGAGCGTGTTTACGATCTAGCGAGCAAGAGCGAGACAAGGCGAAAACGGCTGAAGAAGCGGAATGTACATGTGGTACATGAGCATTCTGAAGTCGTTTTCAACGCCGTATCGCCGACGCGCAGCAGATCGTAAACAGGCTCTCAGCCCGGCTGCTGGGTTGGCGCCGGGCGGTAAGGCAGGCGGATGCGGGTGACGTAGCGTTCGTCGTCCAGCCGGACGCTGAGCGAGGCCTCGGCGTCGAAATACAGCTCCAGCCGCTCGGCCAGGTTGTCCAGCGCCATGTGGTGTCCGAATGTGGCCGCCGCCGGTTCCGGGTTGACCGGATTGCTCAGCGTCAGCTCCAGCACTTGCTCATGCTGGCGCGCCTGGATGCGGATCTCGCCGCCGTCGGCCAGCCGTTCTATGCCGTGGAACACCGCGTTTTCCGCCAGCGGCTGCAGGATCAGCGGCGGCAGCGCGGCGTCCAGCGGCGCTTGCACGTCCCAGCTCACTTGCAGGCGCGCGCCCAGCCGCTCGGCCTCGATCGCCAGATACATGGCCGCCAGTTCGATTTCGCGGCCCAGCGTGGATTGTCGCGCCGGGTCGCCCAGTTGGGCGCGGAACAGGTCGGCCAGGTTTTCCAGCACCATTTCCGCCTTGTCAGGCTGTTTGCCGATCAGGGCGATGGCGGCGTTGAGGCTGTTGAACAGGAAATGGGGGCGGATGCGGGCCTGCAACGCGATCAGTCGCGCTTCGGACAAGGCCGGGGACAGCGCGCGCGCGCGCAGATTGAGGTAGTGCTGCATCAGCCCGCCCACCGCGCCGGCCAGCAGCACCTGGCCCCAGGGCATGGGCGCCAGCGGGTTGAGCAGGCGGCCGCAGAAGGCGAAGGACAATAGGCAGATGGCGGCGGCGGCCAGCGCGGCGCGGCGCCCGTGGTGGAGGCGGCGGCCCAGCAAGGCCAGCAGGCCCAGGCTCAGCAAGGCGCCGGGCACGAGCAGGCTGGACAGGCGCAGCAAGCGCCAGGGCAGCGGTTCTCCGCCCTCGTCCAGCAGCAGGCCGCCCAGCAGGAACAGGCCCAGCAGCAGCAGCGCGCGCAGCAGCACGCCCAGGTTGCGGTAGTCGGGCAGGTCGGGCGAGGGCGGTAGCGGCATGGCGGCGCGGGGAGGGGTGAAATAGGATAGCAGCATCATAGCAAGGAAAACCCGCACTGGCCGAAGGCGCTCGCCGCTGGCATAGTAAGAGATTCCCGGCAGCGTTGCGCGTGTCCGGGGTTTCGCCAAGTTTTTCGTCCGCAGCCATCGTAGAAAGCATTGCCATGCAAGATCAACACGCCTGGTCCGGCCGTTTCTCGGAGCCGGTATCCGAACTCGTCAAGAAATACACCGCCTCGGTGGATTTCGACCGACGACTGGCCGAATTCGACATCGAGGGCTCGCTGGCCCACGCCGCCATGTTGCAGCGCGCCGGCGTCTTGTCCTCCGAAGACCTGGAAGCGATCCGACGAGGCATGGGCGAAGTGTTGGACGATATCCGCGCCGGCCGCTTTGAGTGGAGCGTGGATCTGGAAGACGTGCACATGAACGTGGAGCGCCGGCTGACCGACAAGATCGGCGACGCCGGCAAGCGCTTGCATACCGGCCGCAGCCGCAACGACCAGGTGGCCACCGATATCCGCCTGTGGCTGCGCGCGCAGATCGACGCCATTGTCGGCCTGATCGGCGAGCTGCAGCACAGCCTGCTGGACCTGGCCGAGCAGCATGCCGAAACCGTGCTGCCCGGCTTCACCCATTTGCAGGTGGCGCAGCCGGTGACCTTCGGCCACCACATGCTGGCCTATGTGGAAATGCTGGCGCGCGACGCCGAGCGCATGAGCGATTGCCGCAAGCGCGTCAACCGCCTGCCGCTGGGCGCGGCGGCGCTGGCCGGCACCACCTTCCCTATCGATCGCCATTACACCGCTCAGCTGCTGGGCTTCGACGATGTCTGCCACAACTCGCTGGACGCGGTGTCCGACCGCGATTTCGCGATTGAATTCACCGCCGCCGCCAGCCTGGTGATGGTGCATCTGTCGCGGCTGTCCGAGGAGCTGATCCTGTGGATGAGCCCGCGCGTCGGCTTCATCGACATCGCGGACCGCTTCTGCACCGGCAGCTCCATCATGCCGCAGAAGAAGAACCCGGATGTGCCGGAGCTGGTGCGCGGCAAATCCGGCCGCGTGGTGGGCCATCTGATTGCGCTGGTAACGCTGATGAAGGCGCAGCCGCTGGCTTACAACAAGGACAATCAGGAGGACAAGGAACCGCTGTTCGACACCGCGGACACCTTGATCGACACCCTGCGCATCTACGCGGACATGATGCGCGGCGTCACCGTCAAGCCGGAGGCGATGCGCGCGGCGGTGCTGCAAGGCTTCGCCACCGCCACCGATCTGGCCGATTATCTGGTGAAGAAGGGCGTGCCCTTCCGCGACAGCCACGAGGTAGTGGCGCTGACGGTGCGCCACGCCGAGCAGCAGGGCGTGGACATCGCCGACCTATCGCTGGCCAAGCTGCGCGAGTTCTCGCCGCTGATCGAAGACGACGTGTTCGCCGTGCTGAGCCCGGAAGGCAGCCTGGCGCAGCGCGACCACGTGGGCGGCACCGCGCCGCGCCAAGTGCGCTTGCAGATTGAGCGCCATCGCCAACGCTTGCAGCAGCCGCGCTAAGCGCCCCGCATGGCCGTCAGGCCGCGCCCCGCCCACCCCGGCGGCGCGCGGCCTGATTGCGTTTTGGGCTGCGTTGATTGCGGCAATTTATATCAAATACAAGTCAATCAAAGACATTTTATTAAATAAATCTTTCTAATTAGCTTTTCTGTCTCCGGCTAAACCGTTATCTTTAGCGCCAGACTTGCGGGAGCTTTGAAAAATCGCGACGGCGGCCGGGCACGCGCCGAGCGGCCATGCCCGCCTATCCCTCATCCTGGCAGTCCCCGTCCATCCATGCTGTTCTCGCCAGCGTCAGCCGTGTCGCGGATTGGCGCGCGTCGTCATGGCCGGACGCCGGGCTGCTTCTTGTCATTCAGTCACGCCGGGGAACCATGTGTTTTGTCGCCATCGCTTCCGTCACCTGATCAGCCGAGGCAATCAGTTCCGCGGCAGCCTCAACGCCGCGGAATGGGCCTTGGTCTTGCTGGTGGCCGTGTTGCCGGCGGCGATAGGCCTGCCCCTGACCTGGAACCGCTACCAGCTGGATGTGCAGGCGCAGCTGCAAAGCGCTGCGGGGCGCGCGGTCAATTCCGTGGACCGGGTGTTTGGTCAGGTGGATCGCTCGTTGCGCGAAGCCGCGCCGCTGGCCGGCCTGCCCTGCGCGCAGGCGCGCGGCAAACTGGTGTCGCTGGCGGCTTTCGACCCCTATATCCGTTCGCTGGGGCTGATGGACGGCCGCCGCCTGTACTGCACCTCGGTGCTGGGCGCGCAGGACACGGTGCTGCCCTTCACCCCGTCGGCGCCGCAACAGCTGATCCATCGCCAGGGTTCCGGGCCCCTGTATCCCAAGCGGCCCTTCCTGATGCGTTCTTTGCTGGGAGAGCGGGGACAGGGCATTGTCGCCAGCGTGGAGCTGGCCTATTTCAGCCCCTTGCTGCCCTGGCAGGCCGACGACGGCCACAGCGGCTCGTTGCTGGTGTTGAACCACAAGGAAGCGGTGCAATCCACCTTGCCGGGCGTCGCCGAGGTGCCGGGCAGCGCGGTGCTGCGCGTGATCGCGGCGTCTCAGCACTATCCGCTGGCGGTGCACAGCTGGGTGGACGCCGAGTACCTGTGGCGCGGCGCGTCGGCGCGTCTGCTGCGCGCCTTGTTGTTGTTGATGCCGGTGGGCGTGGTGGGCGCGGCCCTGCTGCTGGGCTATCTGCGCAAGCGCGGCTCGGTCAGCGGGGAGATACTGCTGGCTTTGCGCAATCAGGAGTTCCTGCCTTACTACCAGCCAGTGTTCGACGCTTGCGGCCATCGCTGCATGGGGGTGGAAGTGTTGCTGCGCTGGCAGCATCCGCGCCAGGGCCTGGCGCCGCCGGATTTGTTCATCCCGGTGGCGGAAGCCTCCGGCATGATCATCCAGATCACCCGCTACCTGATGCGGCGGGTAGCCGCGGACATGGAGTCGCTGTCCTTGCCCGAGTGCTTCTTTGTGGCGCTCAATCTGTCGCCCAGCCATTTGCAAGATGCGCAGCTGGTGGAGGACTGCCAGGCGTTTTTGCAACACTTCTCAAAGACGCCGCCGCGCTTGGTGTTGGAAGTGACCGAGCGCGAGCCTATCCAGGTGACGCCGCAAAGCCAGCAGGTGATGGCCGAGCTGCGACGGATGCGGGTGCAGATCGCCATCGACGACTTCGGCACCGGCCACAGCAGCCTGGCCGAACTCAACCGCATTCACGCCGACCATCTGAAGATAGACCGCGTGTTCGTGGCGGCGATAGGCAGCGATTCCATTGCCAACCGCATTCTGGAAATGATCATCGACCTGGCCAAGCAACTGCGCATCTCCATGGTGGCCGAGGGCGTGGAAACCGAACAACAGCGCGCCTATCTGCAGCAAAGCGGCGTGCATTACCTGCAGGGCTATCTGCTGGCGCGGCCGATGCCGCTGGAGCAGTTGCGCGATTTCCTGTGGGGGCGACGGAAGGGCCAGCCGGCTTCCTGAGTAAAAAATGCGCAATAAACGAACACTATTGGCCGATATCAAGTCGGAATAGTGGTTCTGTTTGCCGCTGACCCGCAAAATATGTTACTAAAGTGACGTGATTTTCGATTCCGAATAGTTATGAGCCGCTCACCCCGTCACGACAAGATTCTGCAGCTGGTCCGCGAAAACGGCTTCATGCCGATCGAAGAGCTGGCCAGACTGCTCGATGTCACCCCGCAAACCATTCGCCGCGATATCAACCAGCTGTGCGAGGCCAATTTGTTGCGCCGTTACCACGGCGGCGCCGCCTTGGGCAGCAGCGTGGAGAATGAGGACTATTTCGCGCGCAAAGGAAAATTCCAGAGCGAAAAAGCGCATATCGCGGACATGATCGCCAGCAGCATTCCCGATCATGCCTCGCTGTTCATGAGCATAGGCACCACCATAGAGGCTGTGGCCCAGGCGCTGACCAGCACGCACAAAGGCTTGCGGGTGATCACCAACAACATTCACGTTGCCTCCATCATGTCCACCAATCCGGATTTCACGGTGATGATCACCTCCGGCACGGTGCGCGCGTCCGATGGCGGCATCACCGGCGTGGCCACGCTGGACTTCATCAATCAGTTCAAGGTGGACTACGCCATCATCGGCGTATCCGGCATTGAACCGGATGGCTCGCTGCTGGACTTCGATTACCGCGAAGTGCGGGTGGCGCAGGCGATGATGTCCAACGCCCGTCACCGCTATCTGGCGGCGGATCACAGCAAGTTCGGCCGCAACGCCCTGGTGCGCATGGGCCACATCAGCGAATTCCACACCGTGTTCACCGACGCGCTGCCGCCGGAGCCGGTGACCAAGCTGCTGGAAGAACAGGGCGTGCGCCTGGTGCTGACCGAGGCCTGATGACCCGCGTGTAAGAGCCTGTTTACGATCTCGCTCTTGCTCGCGAGATCGTGAACAGGCTCTAAGCGTGCGCGAAAAAAGCCGGAGCGTCCTTGACGCCCCGGCTTTTTCATTGCCCGCGTCAGGTTCAGCTTGGCATGGTTTCCACCCGGTTGCGGCCGTTGGCCTTGGCCCGGTACAGCATTTCGTCGGCCTGCTGCACCAGCTCCGTGCTGTTGCCGGCGGTGTCCAGCGAGCTGATGCCCACGCTGAAGGTCTGACGGAAATCGCCGTCCGGCGCGCGCTGCTGAATCTGGCTGAAGTCCTGACGCAATTGGTCCATCAGTTCACGCGCCTGCGTCTGATTCGTGCCCGGCAGCACGATGGCGAACTCCTCGCCGCCGTAGCGGCCCACCAGGTCGCTGCTGCGCAGCCGTTCCTTGAGAAAGCGCGCCAGATTGATCAGCAACTCGTCGCCGGCCGGGTGACCGTGGCTGTCGTTGATGGTTTTGAAGAAATCCAGATCCAGCATGGCCAGCGACAGCGGCCGTTGATCGCGGCGCGCGCGCTGGATGCCGTACTCCAGTTGGCCGTGCAGATGGGAGTGGTTGAGCAGGCCGGTGAGGCTGTCGTTGATGATGTAGGAGCGCAGCTTGCGGTAACGGCGCGCGCGGTTGATCACGGTGACGATGAGCTCCTCAGGCGCCACCGGTTTGGTCAGGAAACCGTCTATGCCCAGGGTCAGCGCGTCCAGCTGCACCGCTTGGCGTTTTTCCACCGACAGGAACACCACGGGGATGCCGTCCAGCAGCCGTTGCTGGCGGATCACCTTGGCCAGCTCCATGCCGCTGCATTGCGGCATGTACATGTCCATCAAGATCAGGTCCGGGCGGAACTGCTCTATCATGTCCAGCACCCGTTCCGGCTGGGTCTCCTCTCGGGTTTCCACCCCCTGGGCGTTGAGCACGCTGGAGTAGAGCCCGGCCAGCGACTCCATGTCTTCCACGATCAGCACGCGCAGGGGCTCGCGTTTCTCGCCCAAATCTCCGAAGCTCAGTTGATCTATCAGCTGATGCGCTTGCAGCGGCCAGTCCAGCAGGCTGCCGGCGCCGGCGCGCACCGCCGCCAGCCTAGCCTGGAAATCGTGCAGCGGCGAGGTCAGGATCAGCGGACAGATGCTGCTGATGGTGGGCGCCAGCAAGAGGATGGGGTCGTTGGCGGCGAATTCGGTGAAGGCCACCACGGCTTCCGGCGCCATGTCCTGCAAGGCTTGGGCCAGTTTGGCCGCCTGCTGGATCACTTTGGCGTGGATGCCGTAGCAAGACAGCTGCTGGATCAGCGGCGTGGCGTCCACGTCTTGCGGCAGCCATAAATAGAGAGTGACCAGATCGCCGCTCAGCAGCTTCTCGTAGTCGATCTCCGGCAGGCCGTCCTTGCGCTCCATCATGCCCAACTGGCTGACCAGGCCCAGGTGGTGGCGCAGGCGGTTGTATCGTTCGCTTTCCGACGGCGCGGTCTGCGGTTGTTGGATCCAGCCCTGCAGCAAGCGCGACAGGGTTTGGATTTCCCCCGTGATTTCGTTGAGGTCCTGCTCGCGCACCATATCTTCCAGCCGCAGGATCAGCGACAGCAGGTGGGCGGCCAGCGGTCGTTCCCAGCGAGTGACCAGCAGGTGGCCGATGCGATCGATTTCCTGCGCCAGATGCACGCGTTGTTTGAAAGCCTGATGTTGCGACATGATCAAGTGTTCCCCGGTGGACCCGGTTGTCCGATATTCAAGTTCTGAAGCCGCGCCTTGGGCGCGCTGTTATAATTCGCCGTTGGATTGCAACGGCCTGGCAAAAATTTTTAATGAACGTTTTTTACGAAGAGAGCGGCGGCTTTAAGGTCGGCAGCATCGTTTCGCGCAATGACGCTAGTCTGCAAGTGGATACCCAGCATGGCAAGCGCGCCAAGATCAAGGCCGCGAATGTTTTTCTGGAGTTTAGTTCCGCATTGGGCGATTTTCTGCCCATAGTAGAGCAACTTGCCGCGGATATTGACCTGGATTTCCTGTGGGAATGCTGCCCGGACGACGAGTTCGGCTATGAGGCGTTGGCGGCCGATTACTGGGGCCGCGCGCCGTCGGCGGCGGAGGCCGCCGCCATCGTGTCGCGCCTGTACGGCGCGCCGATGTATTTCTACAAAAAGGGCAAGGGCCGCTACAAGAAGGCGCCGGAAGACGCGCTGAAGGCGGCGCTGGCCGGGCTGGAACGCAAAAAGCGCGAGCAGGAGCAGATCGACCAATGGGTGGCGGAGCTGAAAGCCGGCCAACTGCCGGAGGCGATCCGCGGCCAGCTGATGACGCTGTTGTGGAAACCCGACAAGAACACGCTGGAGTTCAAGGCCTTCGACCAGGCCTCGCGCGAGCTGAGCCTGCCGCCGCTGCGGCTGGCGGACAAGGTGGGCGGCATCTCTTCGGTGCCGGATTACCTGATGGCCGGCTTCATGCTGGAGTTCTTCCCCAAGGGCCGCGGCTTCGGCAAGTACGAGTTGCCGGCGCTGCCGGAGGACTTGCCCTTGTCGCCGGTGAGCGCCTTCTCCATCGACGACGCCAACACCACCGAGATCGACGATGCCTTGTCGGTGCAGGACCTGCCCAACGGCAATAAGCGCGTGGGCATCCACATCGCCGCGCCGTCGCTGGGGATAGAGATAGGCTCTCCGCTGGAGAAGCTGGTGCTGTCCCGTCTGTCCACCGTGTATTTCCCCGGCGACAAGATCACCATGCTGCCGGACGATCTGGTGGACATGTTCACCCTGAAGGAAGGGCACGACTGCCCGGCGCTGAGCCTCTATGTGGAGGTGACGCCGGAGTTCGAGCCGGTCGCCTACGAAAACCGCATTGAAAAGGTGCATATCGCCGCCAACCTGCGCCACGCCGCGCTGGAGCAGTTCTTCAACGAAGAAACGCTGGCTTGCGATCCGGGCGTGGACTATCCGTTCAAGCAGGAGCTGATCTGGTTCTGGCAATTCGCCGAGGCCTTGGAGAAGCGCCGCGGCAAATACGACCCGACCCGGCCGGTGCAGATGGACTACAACTTCGACGTGGTCGACGGCAAGGTGTTGATCACCTTGCGCAAACGCGGCGCGCCGATGGACAAGCTGGTGTCCGAGCTGATGATTCTGGCCAACAGCGAGTGGGGCCGGATGCTGGCCGAGGCCGACATCCCCGGCATGTACCGCGCGCAGAGCATGGGCAAGGTGAGGATGACCACGCGGCCCGAGCCGCACACCGGCTTGGGCGTGGCTCAATACGCGTGGGCCACATCGCCGTTGCGCCGCGCCACCGACTTCATCAACCAGCGCCAGCTGATGTCGATGATCCGCGAGGAGAAGCCGCAGTTCGAGCAAGGCGACGCGATGTTGTTCGCCATCCTGCGCGATTTCGACACCACTTACTCCGCCTACCTGGGCTTTCAGGACCGGATGGAGCATTTCTGGTGCCTGCGCTGGTTCAGTCAGGAAGGGGTGTCCAATCCTACCGCCGCCTTCATCAAGGAGGACCTGGTGCGTATCGACGGCTTGCCGATGCGGGTGCGCATCCCGGGCCTGCCGGAATTGGCGCGCGGCGACCGCATCCAGCTGTCGGTGATTCGCATCGACGAGCTGATGCAGGAGATCGAGCTGCGCTGCGTCGGAGTGCTCGGCCATGTCGATGCCGCCGAGGACGAGGAGACCGAAGCGGAGACGACGGGCGAGGCGAGTGGCCAGGCTGGTTGAGTCCGCAATGCGAGACGTGCGAAAGGCGGCCTAGGCCGCCTTTTTTGCGTCCGGCTGGACGGTTCCTAGAGCAGTTTCAACGCTGTATCGCCGATGTGCAGTAGATCGTAAACAGCTTCTTAGAACATCTCGTCCAGCGAGGTGCAGGCCTCGCGCAACTCCGGCAGCGCTTCCGCCAGCGCCTCGCGGTGCAGGCCGGCGCGTTCCATCACGCTGGCCGGCAAGGTGGCCAGCATGTCTTCCTCGCTCATCTCGTGGCAGAAGCCGGAAATCATGAAGGACGCCAAGCCGATCAACAGCGCGTACGGCGACACTTCCTCATTCAGCAGGTCGTGCTGATTGAAGATGGCCTCCTGGATTTCGTCCGGAAAATTCCAGCGCCGCGCCAGCTCGGCTCCCACCTCGGTCAAATCCATGCCCAGCAGCATGCGCTCGGTGGCCACCCGGTCGGCGCCGCCGGCGACGATGCGGTCTATCTGCAGCGCCTGTTCCGGCACCGCCACATAGAGCACCAGTTCGCCGATATTGGACAGCAGGCCGCAGGTATAGCCTAGTTGCGGGTCCAGCTTGGCCAGCCTGGCCAGCCGCTTGGCGGCGTTGGCCATCGCGAAGCTGCGCTGCCAGAACGCTTTCATGTCGAAGCCCTGGATGCCCAGCGTGGCGCCGGTGACGCCGGAGGCGATCACCAGCACCCTGAGATTGTCGAAGCCGAGCAGAATGATGGCGTCGTCTAGAGAGCCCACGCGTCGGCTGCCCCCGAAGCGCGCGGTATTGGCCAGGCGCAGCACGCGCGCGGTCAACACCTGGTCATGTCCCACCTTGTCGGTAATTTCATCGATGTTCACGTCGGTGCGGTGAAAACTGGCCACCAGCTCCTGGACCACCTTAGGCACCATGGGCAGCTTGCCCGACGCTTTTTCAAATATTTCCGCCACTTGCATATGGGTCTCCAATATGAGGGTCTGTTGACGCCTGTTTTCCAGCGGAAAAACAGGCGTCAACAGACCCAACGGTGCCGGCGCGGGCGTGGGCCGGCGGCGATGAAGTCCTGCTCCTTGAGCTTAGGCAATTGGCGGGGGAAAGGAAGGACAAAACCGGACAGGGGCGCGCCAGCGGCGGACTGCCCCAAAAAAAACAGGGCCGGGAGGCCCTGTAAAGAAGCAACGTCGTTTAATTCCTCTGCAGCTGGCTGGCTTCCCGCGCCAGCTGGGTGATGCGGTCCCAATCGCGGTTGGCGATGGCGTCGTCCGGCGTCAGCCAGCTGCCGCCCACCGCCAGCACATTGGGCAGCGCCAGGTATTCCGGCGCTTTCTTGATGTCGATGCCGCCGGTGGGGCAGAAACGCAGATCGGAAAACGGGCTGGCCAGCGATTTGAGCAGCTTGACGCCGCCCACGGCCTCGGCCGGGAACAATTTCTGGATGGTGAAGCCTTCGTCTTGGGCGCGCATCGCCTCGGACGGGGTGGCCACGCCGGGAATCAAGGTCAGATTGGCGGCGCGGGCGGCGGCGCCTAGCTCCGAGGTGAAGCCGGGGCTGACGCCGAACTGCGCGCCGGCGTCGATGGCGGCTTCCACATGGGCGCGGGTGCGCAGCGTGCCGGCGCCCACGATGGCGCCCGGCACTTCGTCGCGCATGCGGCGCATCGCCGCCAGCGCGGCCTTGGTGCGCAGCGTCACTTCCAGCACGCGCACGCCGCCGGCCACCAGCGCCTGGGCCAGCTCCACGGCCACGGCCGCGTCGTTGACGATGATCACCGGAACAACCGGGCCTTGGCGCAGCAGGGTCAATGCGTCCATATTCATTTTCTCCAAGAAGCGGGGTGGAAGTCGGGATGGCGGAAGCTGGTGGCGCCGGCTTCGGCGTGGTCTGCCACCGAGCGGAATACCGCGAACAAGTCCCGGCCCATGCCAAAATCATTATGCGTCAGGTCGGCCTGCGCCTGTTCGCGCGCGGCCCATTCGGCGTCGTCCACCAGCACGGTCAACTCGCCGCTATTGGCGTCCAGCCGCATCGGGTCGCCGTCGCGCACTTTGCCGATCGGCCCGCCGGACAAGGCTTCCGGCGAGACGTGGATGGCGGCCGGCACCTTGCCGGAAGCGCCGGACATGCGGCCGTCGGTGACCAGGGCCACCTTGAAGCCGCGCTCCTGCAAAATGCTCAACGCCGGGGTCAGCTTGTGCAGTTCCGGC
This sequence comes from Chromobacterium fluminis, assembly GCF_011602385.1. NCBI lineage: Bacteria > Pseudomonadati > Pseudomonadota > Betaproteobacteria > Neisseriales > Chromobacteriaceae > Chromobacterium > Chromobacterium fluminis. The sequence goes on from NZ_JAAOMA010000008.1 coordinate 13,976, forward strand.
ATGCCGTTGGCGCGCGGCCCCTGGAAGCGGATCACCGCGATAAAGTCTTTTTCTAGCTCGCCGCGCTTGAAGGCGGCCAGCATGTCGTTTTGGTCGTGGAAGATCAGCGCCGGCGCTTCCACCAAGCGGTGTTCCGGTTTGACCGCGGACACCTTGATCACCGCGCGGCCCAGTTTGCCGGACAGCAGCTTGAGGCCGCCGTCTGCGGAGAAGGGGTCGGCGGCGGTGCGCAGCACGCTGTCGTCGCCGCTGTCGGTGGGCGCGTCGCGCCATTTGAGCTCGCCGTTGTCCAGCCACGGCTCTTGAGCGTAGCGCGACAGGCCGCGGCCCGCCACGGTGCCCACGTCTTCGTGCAGCAGGCCGGCGGACAGCAGTTCGCGGATCACGAAGCCCATGCCGCCGGCGGCGTGGAAGTGGTTCACGTCGGCCTTGCCGTTGGGGTAGGCGCGGACCAAGAGCGGCACCACGGCGGAGAGTTCGTCGAAATCGTCCCAGTTCACGGCTATGCCGGCGGCGCGGGCAATGGCGACGATGTGCATGGTGTGGTTGGTGGAGCCGCCGGTGGCCAGCAGGCCGACGATGGCGTTGACGATGGACTTCTCATCTATCATCTCGCCCACTGGAGTGAAGGCCTTGCCCTGGGCGGCGATCCGGGCCGCTTGATGGGCGGCGGCGCGGGTCAGCGCCTCGCGCAGCGGGGTGCCCGGATTGACGAAGGCGGCGCCGGGCAGGTGCAGGCCCATGATCTCCATCAGCATCTGATTGGAGTTGGCGGTGCCGTAGAAAGTACAGGTGCCGGGGCCGTGGTAGGACTGGCATTCGGATTCCAGCAGCGCGTCGCGGCCCACCTTGCCTTCGGCGTACAACTGGCGCACCTTGGCTTTTTCATCGTTGGCGATGCCGGTGGTCATCGGGCCGGCGGGAACGAACACCGCCGGCAGGTGGCCGAAGGACAGCGCGCCTATCAGCAGGCCAGGCACGATCTTGTCGCACACGCCCAGATAAAGCGCGGCATCGAACATCTGGTGGGACAGCGCCACCGCGGTGCTCATCGCGATGATGTCGCGCGAAAACAAGGACAGCTCCATGCCCGGCTGGCCCTGGGTCACGCCATCGCACATCGCCGGCACGCCGCCGGCGAACTGAGCGGTGGCGCCGGCCGCCAGCGCCGCTTCCTTCAGCTGCGCCGGATAGGTTTCCAGCGGCTGGTGGGCGGACAGCATGTCGTTGTAGGAAGAAACGATTGCCAGATTGGGGCGGTGTTCTTCCTTAAGATGTATCTTGATGCCGTCGGGCATGGCGGCAAAGGCGTGAGCCAAGTTGGTGCACGACAATTGCGAGCGCTCCACCCTTCCCTGATGGGCTGCTGCGCGCAAGCGGTCCAGGTAGGCGGCGCGCGTTGCCTGGCTCCGGTTGACGATGCGCTCGGTAACGGCGGACAGGGTGGAATGCAAGGCCATGATGACGTTCCGTGTTGAAGTGGGTTGATAGTAGTTTTACTACACTCAAAATGCAAGACGCGCTCCAGCGCCGTCTGGCCATGATACGCCCGGCGACGCTGGGCAACACCCGCCGTTGCTGCGATTGAGAGAATTGTTTGCTTTGAGGCAAAAGGTGTTGCAAAAGCGGCCTGCGTCAGCGTGATGACATGGACAAGGCAAAAGCTGGTGGTAATATAACTACATCTACAAACATCTCGAGATGGAAGATCAGGATGGATACCCGTACTACGCCAACCCCGGCCTTCGATATGGTGTTGTTCGGCGGCGCCGGCGATCTGGTGATGCGCAAGCTGCTGCCCTCCTTGTATCAGGCGCACGCGGCCGGCCTGCTCAATCAGCAGGGCCGCATCCTGGCGCTGGGCCGCAAGGAACTGAGCCGCGACGACTACCTGGCCTTTGTCGAGAAGAACTCGCGCCAGCACGTCAAAGCCCATTTCGACGCCGCCGCCTGGGACAGCTTCTGTGCGCGGATCGAATACCTGAAAGTGGACGCCTCGCAGCCGCGGGATTTCCCGGCGCTGGCGGACAAGCTCAAGGGCGACGACGGCCGCGTGGTGGTCTGTTATCTGGCCACCGCGCCCAATCTGTTCGCCGGCATCTGCGAGAACCTGGCGGCGGTGGGCCTCAATAGCGGCAATGTGCGCGTGGTGCTGGAAAAGCCGCTGGGCACCGACCTGGATTCCTCCAACGAGATCAACGACGACGTGGCGCGCTTCTTCAAGGAAGAGCAGCTGTACCGGATCGACCACTACCTGGGCAAGGAATCGGTGCAGAACCTGATGGCGATCCGCTTCGCCAACGCGCTGTTCGAGCCGCTGTGGCGGCGCGAATGGATACACGACGTGCAGATCACCATCTCCGAAGACTTGGGCGTGGGCAGCCGCGGCGATTTCTACGACGGCACCGGCGCGCTGCGCGACATGGTGCAGAACCACCTGCTGCAACTGCTGTGCATCGTGGCGATGGAGCCGCCGGCCAATATGGAAGCCGACGCGGTGCGCGACGAAAAGCTCAAGGTGCTGAAGGCGCTACGCCCGTTCAGCGAGCAGGACGTGGCGGCCAAGACCGTGCGCGGCCAATATAAGGCCGGCGCCGTGGGCGGCCAGCCGGTGGTGGGCTATCTGAACGAGCAAGGCATCCCCGCCGACAGCCAGACCGAAACCTTCGTCGCGCTCAAGGCCGAGATCGACAACTGGCGCTGGGCCGGCGTGCCCTTCTTCCTGCGCACCGGCAAACGGATGCAGGAGCGGGTAGCCGAGATCGTCATCAACTTCCGCGACGTGCCGCACCAGCTGTTCAACGGCCCGATGAGCGGCAGCCACACCGCCAACCGGCTGGTGATCCGCCTGCAGCCGGAAGAAAGCATCCGCCTGTACTTCCTGGCCAAGGAACCGGGCGACAATATGCGCTTGCAGCCGGCCTATCTCGACCTGGACTTCTACAAAGCCTTCAAAGTGCGCCGCGCCGACGCCTACGAGCGCCTGCTGCTGGACGTGATCCGCGGCAAGCTGGCGCTGTTCATGCGCCGCGATGAATTGATCGAAGCCTGGCGCTGGGTAGAACCCATCATGGACAGCTGGAGCCGCAGCAGCAATCTGCCGCCCAAGCAGTACACCGCCGGCACCTGGGGTCCGGCGGCGTCCAGCGCTTTGCTATCGCGCGATGGGATAGGCTGGCACGAGGAATGCTGATCCATCTGCTGCGCGTCCCGATCTCGAATGCTGCGGTGCTCGCCGTACCATTGTACGGCTGCGCGTCTCGCTTCGACCTTGGGCCGCTCGCGACGATGGCTGCTCCATGCTGACCGTTTGCTGCGCGTTCCGATCTCGAATGCTGCGATGCTCGCCGTACTACCGTACGGCTGCGCGTCTCGCTTCGATCTCGAGGCGCTCGCGACGATGGCTGTCCCATGCTGACCGTTTGCTGCGCGTCCCGATCTCGAATGCTGCGGTGCTCGCCGTACTACCGTACGGCTGCGCGTCTCGCTTCGACCTCGAGACGCTCGCGACGATGGCTGCTCCATGCTGACCGTTTGCCGCGCGTCTCGATCTCGGGGCTGCGATGCTTGACCTTAACTTCTTACCCGCGGAGCGCCGCTGATGAACTGCGTAGAATTTTCCGATAGCGAGCAACAGTCCACCGCGCTGGCCAATAGCGTGGCCTCGCGGCTATCCGCCGCCATCGCCAGTCAGGGCGCCGCCGTGTTGGCGGTATCCGGCGGCAAATCGCCGATTCCCTTCTTCCACATGCTCAGCACCATGGCGATAGACTGGTCCAAGGTGACCGTCACCCTGGTGGATGAGCGTTTCGTGCCGGACAGCCATCCGGACAGCAATGCCGCGCTGGTGCGCGCCCACTTGCTGCGCGACCGCGCCGTGGAGGCGGGCTTTCTGCCTTTGGTCGGCGACGCCGCGGACATCGACGCCGAGGTGGCGCGCGCCAACGCCGGCTTCGTTCCGCCCACCGTCGCCATCCTGGGCATGGGCGAAGACGGTCACACCGCCTCGCTGTTCCCCGGCACCGACGAGCTGACGGCCGGGCTGGACCCGGCGTCCGCCGCGGCCTTCCTGGCGGTGACGCCCAAGACCGCGCCGCACCGCCGGGTGTCGATGAGCTACGCCGCGCTCTTGCGCGCCGGCTGTCTGATTCTGTCCATCCAGGGCGACAAGAAGCGTCAGGTGCTGGACGCCGCCGCCAAGGGCGTCAGCGACGCGCTGCCCATCAGCCATTTCCTGGCCCAGAACAAGGTGGAGCTGGATGTCTACTGGTCTGCCTGAGCAATGGCCGCGGCTGCTGGCCGACATCGGCGGCAGCAACGCCCGCTTCGCGCTGGAAACCGCGCCCGGCGTGATAGAGGACATCGAGGTGCTGCCCTGCGCCGGCCATCCCACGCTGCTGGACGCGGTGCGCGCCTATCTGGACCTGGCCGGCGCGCGCGCGGTCGCCCACGCGGCTTTCGGCATCGCCAACCCGGTGCTGGGCGACTGGGTGCAGATGACCAATCACCATTGGGCCTTCTCCATCGAGGCCACGCGCCGGGCGCTGGGCCTGACCACGTTGTTGGTGATCAACGATTTCACCGCGCTGGCGCTGGCCCTGCCGCATCTGCCGGCCAGCGAACTGCTGCAAATCGGCGGCGGCGAGGCGGAGGCCGGCGCGCCGCTGGCGCTGATCGGCCCCGGCACCGGCCTGGGCGTGTCGGCGCTGATTCCCTATCCGGGCGGCCATGCGCCCTTGTCCGGCGAGGGCGGCCACGTCGGCTTCGCCCCGTTTGACGAGCGCGAGGCCGATATCTGGCGTCACGCGATGCGGCGCTTTGGCCACGTGTCCGCCGAACGGCTGCTATCCGGCTCCGGCATCCCCTTGATTTACCAAGCCTTGTGCGAGCGCGCAGGCGAAACGGCCGCGGAATTGGACCCGGCCGAGGTCACCGCGCGCGGCTTGTCCGGCGCCTGTCCGCGCTGCCGCGAAACCCTGGAAGTGTTCTGCGGCATGCTGGGCGGCGCGGCGGCGAATCTGGCCCTGAATCTCGGCGCCCGTGGCGGCGTGTATCTAGGTGGTGGTATCGTGCCGCGTCTACGCGGTTTTTTTGAACAATCACCATTCCGCCGCCGCTTCGAGGATAAGGGACGGATGTCCGGCTATCTGGCCGCGATTCCGGTCTATCTGATCGTCAGCTCCTACCCGGCCTTGCCGGGCGTGGCCGCCCATCTGGCGGCCGAACTGGCGAGCGCCCGCGCCCGACCCCGGGCGCATCCTGACGACGGCGCGGCAGGAGAGTAAATACATGCTTGAACGTATCAGGAGCCAATTGGAGATCCTGTCCTCGGCCGAGCGCAAAGTGGCCGAGCTGGTGCTGGAACAGCCTTACACCGTGATCCAGGCGGCGGTGGCCGACATCGCCAAGAACGCCGGCGTCAGCCAGCCCACCGTGATCCGCTTTTGCCGTACCGTGGGCTGTTCCGGCCTGCCGGATTTCAAACTGAAACTGGCCGGCAGCCTGGTCACCGGCGTGCCCTATGTGCACTCCAGCGTGCGCCCTGAAGATCCAACCTCGGAAATCGTCGCCAAGGTATTCGACAACACCGTGTCCGCGCTGCTCAAGTGCCGCAACGATGTCAATCCGCAGTCGATAGAGTCCGCGGTGAGGTTGCTGACCGACGCGCGCCGCATCGAATTCTACGGCCTGGGCAACTCCGGCATCATCGCCGCCGACGCCCAGCACAAATTCTTCCGCTTCGGCATCCCCACCGTCGCCTATTCCGACACCCACATTCAGATGATGGCGGCGTCGGTGCTGGGCCCGGGCGACGTGCTGGTGGCGATTTCCAGCTCCGGCCGCACGATGGAGTTGCTGGAAGCCGTGGACGTGGCCTTGGCCGCCGGCGCCAGCGTGGTGGCGCTGACCACCAGCGGCTCGCCGCTGGCGCGCCGCGCCACCGTGGCCTTGATCGCCGACACATTGGAAGACAATGAAACCTATAGCCCGATGATTTCGCGCATCGTGCACCTGGTGCAGATCGACATCCTGGCGGTGAGCGTGGCGCTCAAGCGCGGGCCGGGCCTGATCAGCCAGCTGGAAAAAACCAAGCACAGCCTGAAGAACCGAAGGCTGGACAACAAAACCGAAGAGGATTGACCATCATGAGCGAACTGACCGAACTGCCGGCCTGGCAGGCACTATGGGACCATTTTGCCGAGGCCAAGCACCAGCACATGCGCGATTTGTTCGTCTCCGATCCGGAGCGAGCGGAGCGCTATGCGCTGGAGGTGGGCGGCCTGTTCCTCGACTATTCCAAAAACCGCATTACCGACGACACCCTTAAGGGCTTGATGCAGCTGGCGCGCGAGTCCGGGCTGCCGGCCAAGATCAAGGCCATGTTCAAGGGCGAGAAGCTCAACAGCACCGAAAACCGCGCGGTGTTGCACGTGGCGCTGCGCAACCGCACCAACTCGCCCATCCATGTGGACGGCGAGGACGTGATGCCCAAGGTCAACTCGGTGCTGGAGCGCATGGGCAAGTTCGCTCACGCGGTGCGCTCCGGCGAATGGCTGGGCTATACCAACCAGCCCATCACCGACATCGTCAACATCGGCATCGGTGGCTCGGACCTGGGCCCGTTGATGGTCTGTAGCGCGCTCAAGCCCTTCGGCCACCCGCGGCTGAACATGCACTTCGTCTCCAATGTGGACGGCGCCCAGCTCAAGGAAACGCTGAAGAAGGTTCATTCCGAGACCACGCTGTTCGTGGTGGAGTCCAAGACCTTCACCACGCAAGAGACGCTGACCAACGCGCTGACCGCGCGCGACTGGTTCCTGCAGCGCTCGCGCGATGAAAGCGCGGTGGCCAAGCATTTCGTGGCGGTGTCCACCAACCAGAAGGCGGTGGCGGATTTCGGCATCGACCCGTCGAACATGTTCGAATTCTGGGACTGGGTGGGCGGCCGCTACAGCCTGTGGTCGGCGATCGGCCTGCCCATCATGCTCTATCTGGGCGAGGAGAACTTCACCGAACTCCTCAACGGTGCCCACATCATGGACCAGCATTTCAGAAACGCGCCGTTCGAACAGAACATGCCGGTGCTGCTGGCCATGATTGGGGTCTGGTACATCAATTACTACGGCGGCGGCAGCCATGTGATCGCACCCTACGATCAATACCTGCACCGCCTGCCGGCCTTCATCCAGCAGCTGGACATGGAGTCCAACGGCAAGCAGGTGATGCTGGACGGCCAGCCGGTGAACTTCGAAACCGCTCCCATCATCTGGGGCGAGACCGGCATCAACGGTCAGCACGCCTTCTTCCAACTCTTGCATCAAGGCACCCACATTTCGCCGATCGACCTGATCGCCTCGGTGCAAAACTGTTCCAGCCTGCCCGGCCACCATGAAATCCTGCTGGCCAACGTGTTCGCGCAGGCCGAGGCTTTCATGCGCGGCAAGACCGCGGACGAGGTGCGCGCCGAGCTGAAGGAGCAGGGCCTCAAGGGCGAGGCGCTGGAAGCGCTGGTGCCGCACAAGGTGTTCGGCGGCAACCGCCCCACCAACACCCTGCTGATGAGCCGTTTGAACCCGCGCAATCTGGGCTCGCTGATCGCGCTGTACGAGCACAAAATCTTCGTTCAGGGCGTGATCTGGCATATCAACAGCTTCGACCAGTGGGGCGTGGAACTGGGCAAGCAATTGGCCAAGACCATACATGCGGAACTGACCGGCAAGCTCAAGCACGCCGAGCACGACAGTTCCACCCGCCGTTTGATCGAGCTGTACCGCCAGGTCAACGCCGACGACTGCAAGTGCTGAGCCGGACGGCGGACCAATGAAAACGCGAGGCCTTGGCCTCGCGTTTTGTTTGGGTCACGCGCATCGCTGCGCACGATCTGCTGCGCTTCGTGAGATGCCCCACGGTGAGTACGGCTTCAGAATGCTCATGTACCACTTGTGCACTCCGCTTCTTCAGCAGCAACGCCTTGTCTCGTCTTAGCTCGCGAGATCGTGAACAGGTTTTAAGACTACGGCGACGGACAAGCTCGGGGGGAGGCGGCATCGCCTCCCCCCGACCGTTTGGGCTGGCGTTTGGCGTGGATATCGTTAAACTATTCATCAAATGCCGGCTTAGCCGGCATTGGCTTGTCCGCTCTCAGCCCGCGTCGGCGCGGCGCATCAACCCGGAATCCCGTCATGGAAAAGATGGTGCAGTACGAAGTTCACTCCTTTATCAGCTTCACTCTGGCGATCATGCTGTTGTTCATCGGCAAGGCCCTGACCCTGCGCTACGAGATCCTGCGTCGCTACAGCATTCCCGAACCGGTGATCGGCGGTTTCGCCTGCGCGGCGGCGGTCACCTTGCTGTACTTTGCGTTTGGGGTGCAACTGAGTTTCGACTTGCAGATCCGCGACTACTTGCTGCTGTATTTCTTCGCCGCGCTGGGCTTGAAGTCGGACCTGGCTTCCTTGCGGCGGGGTGGCAAGCCCTTGGCCATCCTGCTGGCGCTGGCCAGCGTCTTCATCGTGTTGCAGAACCTGCTGGGCATGGGGATGGCCGCCGGCTTCGGCCTGAATCCCAAGGCCGGCCTGATGGTGGGCTCGGTGGCGCTGACCGGCGGCGTCGGCACCACGCTGGCGTGGGCGCCGATTTTCAGTCAGACGCTGGGCATAGGCAATGCGTTGGAATTGGGCATCGCCAGCAATACGGTGGGCCTGATCGCCGCTTGCGTGATCGGCGGCCCGCTGGCTCATTACCTGATCCGGCGCCACCGGCTGACCCCGTCCGCCGACACCGCGCTGGAGGTGGGCACCGTCTATGCGCAGAAGCACGCGACGCTGTCCTACTACGATGTGCTGTGGGTGTGGATGTGGTTGAACCTGGCGCTGATGCTGGGCTACGGCTTTAATCTGGGTTTTGTCGCCGCCAAGCTGACGCTGCCGCCTTTTGTCAGCTGCCTGATCGCCGGCATCCTGATCCGCAACCTGGGCATGTGGCTGCTGGCGAGACGCGGCCTGCGCGCGGAGCCGGCTTCCGGGCTCAGCCTGGCGCTGATTTCCGATATCTGCCTGGGCATGTTCCTGACCATGGCGCTGATGGGGATGCAGTTGTGGGAACTGCACGGCTCGGTGCTGTTCATCTTGAGCACGCTATGCCTGCAGGTGCTGCTGACCATAGGCTTCGCGTTGTGGGTAGTATTCCGCTGCATGGGCGGCGATTACGAGGCCAGCGTGATTGCCGCCGGCTTCGGCGGCATCGGCCTGGGCTCCACCGCCACCGCCATTGTCAATATGAGCGCGGTGACGCAGCGTTATGGCGCCGCGCATCTCGCGTTTCTGATCGTGCCGCTGGTGTGCGGCTTCTTCATCGACATTGTCAACGCGCTGATCATCGGAGCGATGGCCGGGGTGTGAGCCGGCCCCGCGCGGCCATGGGCACAGGACCGGCCGCGCGGCGGCAAGGCGCTTACTTGCCTACGACTTCCTGCTCCACCACCATGTCCAGCACCCAGCGAATGGACGAGGCGTCGGCCGGCGGATTCTCCACCTTGAACTCCTTCAGGCGCAGGCGGTAGGCGATGCCCGGTTCGGGCTTGAAGCCTTCGATCTCGCCATAGTGCAGCTGCCACGGCTGGTCCTTGCTTTCGCGGATCTGCAGGCATTGCATCGGCGCCACGCCGGTGCAGGGCTTGCGCTCGGCCGCCACGTAGACGAAGCGGGTGACGCCGCCTTCCAGCGAGGGCTGGCGGTCAAAGCTCAGCGTCTTGTCGCCGGCTTGCAGGGTCAGTTTGTCGCCGTCCAGCTTGACCGCGGGCTTGGCGCCCAGGAAGGCGGCCAGCGCGCGGTCGCGCTCCATCGCCTCCGGCGGACACATCATCAGCGTGCTGGCCAGTTGCTTGCTGACCAGCTTGCCGCTTTCCAGCGACACCGGGCCGAACATGCCGTTGCAGCCGGCGCGGGCGGACACGCCGCCGTCCTTGAAGCTCAGGGTGATCGGGTGCTCGGCGGCGGCTTGTTTCCATTGGCCGGCCAGCGCGTCCAGTTTGATATCCGCTTGAGCGTCCATTTTGGTTCCGGTTTGCGGGGTGGCACAGGCGCTCAGGGCGGCTGCGGTCAGTGCGGCGAGCAAAAGCGATTTTTTCATTATCGATGTTCCGTGGTTAAGGGCAGGGACGGGACGCACTTGGAGCGCCCGCCGTTCTCAAGAGTTCAGCGCAGCTTGCTGACTTCCTCGCTGTAGACGATGCGTTCCAACGTCCAGCGCGAGCCGGCGTCGGCCTGCGCCGCCGGTTTCAGCTTGATGTAGTAGCTGACGCCGGGCTTGGGGTGGAAGCCGGCGATTTCGCCTTGCAGCGGCCGCCAGCTCTGCTCGGCGCGTTCGCGCACTTGCAGGCAGTCGCGGGAGGCTTCGCCGTTGTGGCAGGCCTGGCGTTCGGGCGCCACGTACAGGTATTGCAGCTTGGCCGGCTGGGCCGCCGGGTCGGCGTTAGGCGACAAGCGCACGAAGCGGTACTCGGCGCGTTCCGATTTCAGCACCAGCTTCTGCGCGCGGCCGTCCGGCAGCACGCGGAAGGGGCTGGAGAGGAAGGCGATGAAGTGTTGCTCCATCTCCATCAGCGGCGGCCGGCAGGCCATGCGGGTGGTAGCCACCTGCGCCTTGCCCTGGGCGTCAACGGTGCGGATGAAGCGGTTGCAGCCGGCGAAGCCGGTCATCTTGCCCGGCTGGAAGGCCACGGTGGGCGGCTGGCCCGCGGGCGCGGGTTCCACCATCCGCCATTCGGTTCCCTGCAGATTGGGCATGGCCAGCGCCGGCAGCGGCAAGGCCAGCGCGCCCAGCCACAGCGCCGCCAGGCGACGGGCGGAGAAGCCTGTATTTTGCATTGCCATACTCCATGTATAAACAAAAACTAATATTTGTTTACAATACACCTGATAACCGCCGCTTGTGAAGCGCGGCGGCATGGAAAAGCAGGGCTCGAAATAGACGGAAACAAAAAACCGCCCAAGCTTAAAACATTGGGCGGTTTTGAAATGCCGGAGGCATTAGGCGGCGCCTTAGAGCCTGTTCAAAGTCTCGTGAGCAAGAGCGAGACAAGGCGAAAACGAGCGAAAAAGCGGAATGTACAAGTGGTACATGAGCATTTTGAGCTCGTACTCACCGTGCAACGCTTCACGACGCGCAGCAGACATTGAACAGGTTCTTACAGCTGCTCCACTCCCCTGAGCAACTCCTCCACCACCTTCTTGGCGTCGCCGAACACCATCATGGTCTTGTCCATATAGAACAGCTCGTTGTCCAGACCGGCGTAGCCGGCGTTCATCGAGCGTTTGACCACGATCACGCTGCGAGACTTATGAGCGTCCAGGATGGGCATGCCGTAGATCGGGCTGGTCTTGTCCTTCTGCGCGGCCGGGTTGACCACGTCGTTGGCGCCTATCACCAGCACCACGTCGGTGTTGGAGAAGTCGGAGTTGATTTCCTCCATCTCCTGCACCTGCTCGTAGGGCACCTCGGCCTCGGCCAGCAGCACGTTCATATGGCCCGGCATCCGGCCCGCCACCGGGTGGATGGCGTAGCGCACGTTGACGCCTTTCTGGTGCAGGATTTCGGCAAACTCCTGCAAGGCGTGCTGAGCGCGCGACACCGCCAGGCCGTAACCGGGGACGATGATCACGCTGTCGGCGTTGGCCATCAGGAAAGCGGCGTCCTCGGCGGAGCCGGACTTGTGGTTCTTGGGCCCGCCGTCGCCGGCGCCGCCCCCCGAGGCCGCCTCGGCGCCGAAGCCGCCCAGCAGCACCGCGACGATGGAGCGGTTCATCGCCTTGCACATGATGTAGGACAGAATCGCGCCGGAAGCGCCGACGCAGGCGCCGGCGATGATCAGCACCGGGTTGTTCAGCGTGAAGCCGATGCCGGCGGCCGCCCAACCGGAGTAGGAGTTGAGCATGGACACCACCACCGGCATGTCGGCGCCGCCGATCGGAATGATCAGCGTCACGCCCAAGGCCAGCGCGATGGCGAGCATGGTCAGGAAGGCGGCCTGGCTGTCGCTGAGGAAATAGACCACGCCGAAGCCGACCATGGCGACGGCCAGTAGCAGATTAAGCAGGTGTTGGCCTTTGAAGTTCACGGCCTTGGAGCCGAAGCGGCCGGACAGTTTGCCGTAGGCGATCACCGAGGCGGTGAAGGTGATCGCGCCGATGAAGGCGCCGATGAAGAGCTCCACCTTTTGCACCTGGGTGTGTTCTACCCCGCTGTGGAAGATGGCCGCCACCGCGATCAGCACCGCGGACAAGCCCACCAGCGAGTGCATCGCCGCCACCAGTTCCGGCATGCCGGTCATCTGCACGGTCTTGGCTTTCCACGCGCCGATGGCGCCGCCCGCGACAATGGCGGACGCGATCAGCGCCAGCACCGGCTTGTCCATGATCAGCAAGGTGGTGGCCACGGCGATGAGCATGCCTATCATGCCGTAGAGGTTGCCGCGCAAGGCGGAGGCCGGACTGGACAGCCCCTTGAGCGCCAGGATGAACAACACCGCGGCGATGAGATAAAGAATTGCGGACAGGTTTTCCATCTTGGTCCCTTATTTCTTCTTTTTCTTGAACATGTCCAGCATCCTCTGAGTGACCAGGAAGCCACCGAAGATGTTGATGCTGGCGAGGAAGATGCCGATGGTGCCCAACACCGAGGTGAGGGTGATTTCGGAACCGTTGATGTCCACCACCTGCAGCATGGCGCCGACGATGATGATGCCGGAAATGGCGTTGGTCACCGCCATCAGCGGGGTGTGCAGCGCGGGGGTGACGTTCCAGACCACGTGGTAGCCGACGAAGACGGCCAGCACGAAGACGGTGAGGCTGGTGATGAAGGGATCGACCATCTTGTTCTCCTTAGTCGGCGGCGGGGAAGCGGACCTGGCCGGCGTGGGTCACCAGCGTGGCGGACAGGATCTCGTCTTCCAGATTGAGGTTCAGGCCTTCCGGCGTCAGCAGCAGGCCGAGGAAGGTCAGCAGGTTCTTGGCGTACAGGCTGGAGGCGTCCGCCGCCAGCAGGCCGGGCAGATTGGTCTGGCCGACGACGGTGACGCCGTTGTCCAGGCGCACGGTTTCGCCGGGGCGGGTCAGCGCGCAGTTGCCGCCGGTTTCCGCCGCCAGGTCCACGATCACCGAGCCCGGCTTCATCGCCGCCACCACCTCGGCCGACAGCAGCTTGGGCGCCGGTTTGCCCGGGATCAGCGCGGTGGTGATCACGATATCCGCCGCCTTGGCGTGCTTGGCCACCAGCTCGCCCTGACGCTGGCGATAGCTCTCGGACATTTCCTTGGCGTAAACGCCGCTATTGGCCATTTTCTCTTCCTCGCTCATCGGCACTTCGATGAACTTGGCGCCCAGCGATTCCACCTGCTCCTTGGTGGCCGGACGCACGTCGAAGGCCTCCACCACCGCGCCCAAGCGCTTGCCGGTGGCAATGGCCTGCAGGCCGGCCACGCCCACGCCCAGAATCAGCAGCCGCGCCGGCTTCACCGTGCCGGCCGCGGTCATCAGCATGGGCATGAAGCGCGGATAGTGCTGAGTGGCCAGCAGCACCGCGCGGTAGCCGGCGATGTTGTTCTGGCTGGAGAGCACGTCCATGCTCTGCGCGCGTGTGCTGCGCGGCAGCAATTCCAGCGCGAAGGCGGAGACGCGTTTGGCGGCCATCGCTTGCAGATTGTGGTTGTGATAGGGGTTGAGCTGGCCGATCAGCGCCGCGCCGTCCTTCAGCGCGGCGATGCCGTCTTCGTCCAGCGGGCGCACCGTCAGCACGATATCGGCCTGGGCCAGCGCCGCGGCGCGGTCCGCCGCGATGGCGGCTCCGGCTTCCTGATAGGCCGCGTCCGGCTGCGCGGCCGCGAGGCCGGCGCCGCTTTCCACCGTGACGGCGTGACCGCCGGCGACGAGCTTCTTCACCGTGTCCGGCGTAGCGGCCACGCGGTGTTCACCGGCCAGCCTCTCGGCTGGGATAGCGATATGCATGGTCTTCCTTTCCTGCGATTAGATAACAAAGATTCCAGATAGCGAACGCCCGTGCGGCGCAAAATCGAACGAGCGTTTGAATTCAATTAAAGGCATGCGGGATTTTTCCGCGCAACACTTATATTGCCGACCGTATACCGTCGGACAATTTCGACGGAGAAAGGGCCGGATGCTAGCAAAACCCTACAGCAGCGATGTGACGTGAATCAGACAGAGGCCAGTCAACGGCTGTTGGAGCGTAAATGCGGAAGAAAGACGGCGAAGCGGCCGCGGGCGGGCAGGCGGAACAAGGCGCGGAGGCAAGTACGGCCGGTCGACGCGCATATGCTGCCGGCAAGGCTTATGCAGGACACTAGCGTTGATGGCGCGGCTTGTAAAGCTGCGACAAGCGCCAGTTGCCAGCCTGGGCGAGCGCCCGCGGCGGGCGGCGTCGGCTGTTGCGCGCGCGCGACGGCGGGGCCGGCTAGAAAGCCGGACGCGGCGCTTCCGCCAACAACCGTCCCACGGTACCGTCCTGCAGCATGGAGCGCATCGCCAGCGCGATGCGGCGCTTGTGCGGGGAGCGCGGGGACAGGCCGATGCGGCGCGGCTCCGGGGAGTACAGCAGCAGCGGCGCGCGCCTTACGTATTGGCGGAATTCGGGGTCGGCGGCCAGCTCGGCGGTTTGGCGTTCGTCGGCGATCAAGGCGTCGATGCGGCCGGCCTTGAGCTTGCGGAAGTTGGAGTCCAGCGACGGGGCCGGCTCGCGCCGCACGCGCAGGTCGCTGTCGAATTCGTCCTGGTAGCGCACGCCCTCCACCACGCCGATCAGAAAGGGGTAGAGCTGACGATAGCTGCGCAGTGGCCGCGGGTCGTCGGCGCGCTGATACAAGGCCAACCGGCTGCCGGAGGCGAAGGCGGGTTCGATGAAGTCGATGAACTCGCGGCGGGCAGGGGTGTTCTTCACCCCAATCACCACATCGGCCTTGCCCTGGCGCAGGTATTGGAGACAGCGAGTCAGCGGGCAGGGGAGGAAGACCAGCCGCAGCTTGGCGCGCCTGGCCATCTCCCGCATCAGCTCGGTGTACGGGCCTTGCGGCGCGCCGTGCGCGTCCATGGTCTTCCAGGGCGGGAACAGATTGTAGGCGAAGACCAGCGCCGGCTCCGCCGCCGCGCACTGCATGCCTGCCAGCAGGCAGACCAGGGCCAAAAGGGACTTGAGTTTCACAATGATGAACAGGTGCGAACGGGCGTCGGCGGCCCCACGCCGCCGACTGCAGCCAGAGAGCCATTATCGGATGGCTGGGCGCGGCGCGGGCGGAAAAATTTACCGTTCCGAAAAAAACCATGGAAACAGTATGGTATTGGAAATGTCCGCATTGGCAACCTGTCCCATTGGCTGGCGCGGCGCGGATCGGCGCGGATTGCCGCGCGTCGGCTTGCCGTTTGCCGTGGATGAACGGTAGGCTGTTGATTGTAAACATGTTTAACGAAGGTGCGCCATGGGTTTCATCATCGCCGCGGGCGGGGGCTGAGCATGCGGGATTTCAGCTTTGTGCTGCTGCCCGAGTTTTCCATGCTGGGTCTGCTGGCAGCCACCGAGCCCTTGCGCGTGGCCAACCGCTTTCACGGCGGCGCTTATCGCTGGCGGCTGTTGAGCGCCGATGGTCGGCCGGTGGTCGCCAGCAACGGCATGTCCTTGGCGGCGCATGGCGCCTGGGGCGAGTCGGAGGCGGCCGACGCGGTGTTGGTGGTGGCCGGCTTTCATCCGCTGCGCCACGGCAGCGCCGGCCTGCTGGCGTGGCTGCGCGGACAGGACGCCGCCGGCCGGGTGCTGGGCGGCATCGACACCGGCTGTTTCATCCTGGCCGAGGCCGGACTATTCCGGCAGCAGCGGCTGACCCTGCACTGGGAGGCGCTGCCGGCGTTCCGCGAGCGCTATCCCTTGCTCAACGCCACGCAGGAGCTTTACGAACTGGGGCCGCGGCGGATCAGTTCCGCCGGCGGCACCGCCTCCATCGACATGATGCTGGCCTTGATGGCGCGCAGCCATGGCCATGATCTGGCGGTGCAGGTTTCGGAGCAATTCGTGCTGGGGCGCATCCGCGCCCAGAGCGATCATCAACGACTGGAACTGGGCGCGCGTTACGGCGTGCACAGCCGCAAGCTGATCCAGGCCCTGGCCCTGATGGAAAAACATATGGACGCGCCACTGGACAGCGAGGCCTTGGCGGCCGGGGTGGGCGTGACGGCGCGTCAGCTGCAACGCTTGTTTCGCGCCCAGTTGGGCGCGGCGCCCAATGTCTTTTACCTAGGGCTGCGTCTGGAACACGGGCGGCGCTTGCTGCGCCAGAGCGGGCTCAACGTCACCCAGGTCAGCGCGGCGTGCGGCTTCGAGTCCGCCAGTTACTTCGCGCGCGCTTATCGCCGCCGCTTCGGCTGCGCGCCCGGGGTGGAGCGGCGCGAGGCGTGAGGCGCTTCCCAGCGCTTGTTCAAAAGCGCGGCAGGCACGGAACAGGTTCTCAGCGCATCTCGATGCGGCGGCCGCAATCCTCGGGCCAGGGCTGGCCGGCTTGTCGCCGCGCCAGCGCGTCCAGGCTTTGCCGCACCGGCGCGGAGAACGGCGCGCTCCGGCCCTGCTCGGGGTCCACATTGAGCAGCATCAGCTCGCAGCCGGCCGCGGCGTCGGCCTCCTCGTCGCGATGCAGGCTCAGATAGAGCCGCAGCCGCTTGGCGTCATGGTCCAGTAGCCGGCCCTCCACCCGCAGCTCGGCTTGTTGGCGGATTTCGCGCAGATAGCGCAGATGCAGCTCCGCCGTGTACAGGGTGTGGCCGCCGCGCTCGCGCGCCGCGGCGTCCATGCCGATGCGCTCCATCAGCGCGTCCACCGCGTGGCTGAACACCAGCAGGTAATAGGCGTCGCGAACGTGACCGTTGTAGTCCAGCCATTCCGGCCGCGTTTGCGCGCGGAGCAGGACGAGGCGTTTATTCATGTGCGGCCAGCCCATGCTTGCGCTTGGCGGCCGCCACCGCTTCCATGATTCCGATCAGGCAGTCGTCGCGATAGCGCTCCATATCCGTGATGGAGCGTTGGCCCAACTGGCGCGCGCAACCGTCCACCACCCGGTCTATCAGCGCTTCGCTCAAGTCCGGGGCCGGCAGCCGGGTCCAGGGCAGTTGCAGCGCCGGGCCGAACTGGCTCAGAAAGTGGCGCATGCCGGCTTCGCCGCCGGCCAGGGCGTAAGTCTGGAAGGTGCCCATGAAGGCCCAGCGCAGGCCGGCGCCGAAGCGGATGGCGTCATCGATTTCGCCGGTGGTGGCCACGCCGTCGTTGACCAGGTGCAGCGCTTCCCGCCACAGGGCCTCCAGCAGCCGGTCGGCGATGAAGCCGGGCACCTCGTGACGCACGCGCAGCGGCCGCATGCCCAGCGCCGTATAGACGTGTTCCGCAGCGTCCAGCGCCTGCGGCGCGGTGTCGCGCCCGCCCAGCACCTCGACCAGCGGCAGCAGATAGACCGGATTGAAGGGGTGGCCCACCACGCAGCGCGCCGGACGGTGGACGTCCTGGTAAAACTCGGAAGGCAGCAGGCCGGAGGTGGAAGAGGCGATGATGACCGTCTCCGGCGCGGCCGCGTCGGCGCGGCGATGCAGCTCCCGTTTCAGCGCCAGCGTTTCCGGCGCGCTTTCCTGGATGAAGTCGGCGGCGGCGGCGCAGTCTTCCAGCCGGGAAACGAAGCGCAGCCGCTCGGGCGCGGCGCCGGCGGCCAGGCCGCGGCGTTCCAGCGCCGGCCAGGCGCGCTCCACTTGGGCGCGCAGACGCGCTTCGGCTTGCGGCGCGGGGTCCCAGGCCAGCACGTTGCGGCCGGCCGCCAGCGCGCGGCAGGCCCAGCCGCCGCCGATGACGCCGGTGCCCAGCAGGCCCAAGGTGGCGATGTCGGTACGGTGCATCTCAATCTCCTTTTTCGCCGCGCGGCGGCAGGCCCAGGTGGATCCGGCCTTCCGCCGGCGTCAGCACCCGCGCACCCATCAGGTCCAGTAATTGGCGAGCCTTTTCCACCAGCGCGCCGTTGCTGGCGTACACCCCTTTGGCCAGATACAGATTGTCTTCCAGCCCCACCCGGACATGGCCGCCCAGCAAGGCCGCTTGCGCCACCATGGGCATTTGCAGCCGACCGATGCCAAAGGCCGCCCACTGCGCGCCCGGCGGCAAGCTGTCCACCATGGCCTTCATCGTGGTGGTGTCGGCCGGCGCTCCCCAGGGAATGCCCAGGCAGAGTTGGAACAGCGGCGGCGCGTCCAGCAGCCCCTCGCTCAATAATTGTTTGGCGAAGCGCAGGTGGCCGGTGTCGAACACTTCCAGCTCCGGCTTGACGCCCAGTTGCTGAATGCGCCGCGCGCCGTCGCGCAGCTGCCCGGGCGTGGCCACGTAGATGAAGTCGCCATCGCCGAAGTTGAGCGTGCCGCAGTCCAGGGTGCAGATTTCCGGGCGCAATTCCTCCACATGCAATAGGCGCTCCAGACCGCCGACCAGATCCGTGCCCGGCCCCAGCGGCAGCGGCCGCTCGCCGGGGCCGATCTCCACGTCGCCGCCCATGCCGGCGGTCAGGTTGAGAATCATGTCCACGCCGGACGCGCGGATGCGCTCCACCAGCTCCCGATACAGCGCCGGCTCGCGGCTGCCCTTGCCGGTGAGCGGATCGCGCACATGGCAGTGCACCACGGTAGCGCCGGCGCGGGCCGCCTCCACCGCGGCGGCGGCGATCTGCTTGGGTGTGACCGGGATCGCCGGGTGCTTGCCCACGGTGTCGCCGGCGCCGGTGACGGCGCAGCTCAGCACGATGTCCCGGTTCATGGCCCGTTTCCTTCGCCTTGGCGCAGATAGGCCTGGACCGCGGGCAGGCCGGGTTTGCCGTCAAAGGAGGAGACGCCGTCCAGCCAGCGTTCCAGCGGCTGAGGGTTGGCTTGCAGCCATTGGCGCGCGGCGCGCGCGGGCGGAATCCGCTTGAGGATGGCGTTCATCACCTGGTTTTCCATGTCCAGGCTGAAGCGCAGCTGGCTGATCAGCTTCCCGGCGTTGGGACAGCGCTGCATGAAGCCGTTGGCCACCACGGTATAGACCTTGGAGCCGCCGTATTCAGCGCCGAAGGCCTGGTCGCCGCCGGCCAGATAGCTTAGCCGCATCAGGTAGTTCATCGGATGCGGCTCCCAGGCGAGGAACACCACCATGCGTTTTTGCCGGATGGCGCGGGATACCGCGGCCAGCATGCCGCTTTCGCTGGACTCCACCAGAGTGAAGCCTTTCAGGCCGAAATCGTTGTTGGCGATCATCCGCTTGATGATGGCGTTGCCCTGGCTGCCGGATTCTATGCCGTAGATCTTGCCGTCCAGCTGTTTGCGAAAGCGCGCGATGTCGGCAAAGGTGCGCAGGCCCTGTTCCGCAAGCTGGTTGGGCACTGCCAGCGTGTATTTGGCGCCGCTCAGATTGGGTTCGGGCAAGACTTGCAGCGCCTTGGCCTGTAGAAAGGGCGTGATGGCCGGCGTTTGCGACGGCACCCAGTAGCCGAGATACACGTCGATCTGCTGATTCTTGAGCCCGGTGAAGGCGATGGGTTCCGAGGCGAGCTGAGTGCTGGGCTGGTAGCCCAAGCCTTGCAGCACGGCGGAGGCCAGGCCGGTGGTGGCCGCGATATCGGTCCAGCCGATGTCGGCGAAGCGGATCTTGCGACAGCTTTCCGGCTCCGCGGCCCAGGCCTGGGCGGCCAGCGCGCCGCACAGCAGCGCCAGCCAGGGGGTAGAGAGTTTCATGTCGGCTTCTCCCGCAGGCGGTTCCGTCGCCGGCGGACAGCGCCGGGCCGCTGGGTTGGAAGGCATGGCCGTGACCATGTTGACGCCGCGGACTCTGAGGGAGCCTGGGCGTAAGGACCAATCTAGGCGGGCGGCGCCGAATGTTAGCGCACGGGAGCGACCAATGCCGTCACTAGGGCGACCGGGCCGGCCTCGATAAACGAGGCCGGCGCCGTTTACGGAACCCGAGTTTACGGAGTCAGGTACTGGCTGCCGTCATAAGCGCCGATGAAGGTCCAATTGCCGTTGCTGACGCCGGTGGTGGGAAAGTAGCCGTAGTTCGCGTTCTTCAGCACAAAGTAGTCGCGGGTGGAGCGATAGGGATTGTCGTAGACATAGACGTCCCCCACCGTGCCCGTTCGACTCTCGCTCCAGCTGTTCAAACGGCTCTTGCGCTGCGAGGTCAGCATCGCCAGGTCGTAGGACTGGGTGGCGGACAGCGGGGCGCCGTTGTAGCTGTCCAGGAACTGCCAGCCGGCGTTGCTGCCGCCCTCGGTCGGGAAGTAGCCGTAGCGCGCGGTTTTCAGCTGGAAGTAGTCGCGGGTGTTGCGGTAGGGGTTGTCGTAGACGTAAACGTCTCCCGGCGTGCCCGTGCGGCTCTCGCTCCATTTTTGCAGCGATCCCTTGTTGTACGCGGCCAGAATCATCGCGTCGTAGCCTTGCGCGCCGGGGCGGCGCAGCTGGATGGCGCTGCCCAGCGTCATCTGGGTGACGCCGTCGCTGACGGTGACGCGAATCGGCGCGTACGCGCCTTGCAGCGCTTGCGCGGGCGCGGTCAGCGTCGCCGTCGCGCTGTTGCCGGGCGAACCGCCGAAACCGGGCGGCAACTGCCACTGGTAGCGCAACGTCTTGCCGCCGGCGTTGCTGACCCGCGCCTCCACGCTGAACGCGCCGCCGGCGTTGACAGAGGCCGGCAGCGATACGCGGCCGGCCAGGCCCTGCTGCTCAAGCGGGTAGCGATAGAGCAGGTTTTCGTCGCGGTTCAGCCAGATCGGCAGCGACAGGGCGGGCAGGCTGCTCAGGGTTTGCCGGGTGGTCGTGTTGGCCTTCAAGCCCCATTTGTCGAAAAACGGGGCCAGGCTGTGGCCGGCGACGCGGCTGGTTTCGATGATGAAGCGCTGGCGCTTGTCCTCGTCGCTGGCGGGCAGCTCGGCGAAGGGCATGCTGCGGTAGCGCTGCCCCAGCCGGCTGTAGAAATCCTTGCCAAAAGCCAGGTCCAGCTGCCAGAACATTGCCGCGCGCACGAACAAGTCCGCTTGCGCGTCGTAAGACGGCTGCGCCTGGTTCAGGTGCTGGCGCACCAGGTCCCATTTGCCGCCGGTTTCCAGCCGCGAACGCTGGCCCAAGGCCCGCTGCACATAGAGCGAGGTCAGGTTCACCGTTACCTCGGTCTGGTCGTTCCAAGTCATCGCCGGCATCTGGTAGTGATGGCCCAGCTCATGCCAGGGGCCCCAACCGTCCTGCTGCAGCAATTTGGAATTGGCCACCGAGCCGGCGCCGCCGACATTGGTGCCCAGCCAGTAATTGCTGGCCGACATATAGCCGCCGCTGCTGTCCGGTTTGGTGACGAACTGGTACTGGAACGGCGTCGCCGCGTGCGGGTAAGGGTTGCCGGCGGCCAGGCCGTATTGTTCCTCGGCCAGGGTGACGATGCGGTCCCACAGCGTCATGGTGGCGGCCGGATCGTCCACTTGCTGGCGCAGGATGGACTGCGGCATGGTCACGATCATGCGCTTGCCCACCAGCTCCGCGTAGGGCTCGGCCGACAGGCGGTTCAGCATGGCGTTCCAGTCCGCGCTGCTGTGCTGACCCAGCACGAAACGCGGTATTTCACGGCCGCCGCTTTGCAGCGTCGCCACGATCTTGCCGCTGCCGGGCTGGCTGCGCGGCGCGAAATAGATCACGCCGTCGTTCTGCGCGGTGATCTGGTTGAGGCCGGGGCGCAGCTGGACCACCTGATTGGACGGCATCGCGCTGTTGGCGTTGGCGATAGGCACCAGCCAAAGCTCAGGAGGGAGATTGGACGGCGTGCCCTGGTAGGCGATATTGACGCTTAGCGCTTCGCCTTTGCGCGCCCAATAGCCGGTGGACTGGGTGGGATGGGTGAGAAAACCGCGGCGGTGCGCCAGCAGCCACTCGCTGGGATCGCCGCGTTGTTCCAGCGTCAACTGGCGCGGCGCGTCGGCGACGGCGGGCAGAGAGAACAGACTGGCGGCCATAGCGGCGCCGAGCCACAGACAGGAACTGAGCTTAGATGCGTGCATATTTCTCTTATTCCATCAGGCCATGCCGGACTGCTGCGGGCGCTGGGCACGGCCTGTCCAGTTGCGGGTTGCGCCCTGGTCCCCGTTGGCTTGATGGGGGGACCTACCCACTGGAGTCCGCTTCTTATTCCAAAGTTCTTGTTTTATTCAGGTAAATATTTACTTTGGGCTGATTGGCTTTTTCAGTACATGGACATTTCTAGTGGCGAACTCGGCTAACCAGACCCGCAGTTCAAAGCCTCGCGAGCAAGGGCGAGACAGGGCGTTGCCCCCGGGAAGCGCAGCGGGCTTTGAACCGGTTTTCAGCGCCGCGCCGCGCTCAGCGCACCACCAGCGCTTTCACCCGCCAGGCCAGCTTGGCGTCGATGTCGGCGGTTTGCAGTTCGCGGAAGTCGTTGAGCGGATACATCATCCATTGGCTGAAGCCCATCTCCTCCAGCGGCCGGCCGTTGATGCGCAGCGCCAGGATGGGTTGATAACGGTTTTGGTCCCCAGGCGGAATCACCACCTTGTACTGGTCTTCGGTCACTACTTCCACCGGCCGCCCGGCCGCGCCCACGACGCGCAGGATGGCGGAGAGCGTGGGACCGGTAAAGGCGGACTTGGGCGTCCAGGTAGTCTTGGTCTGGATGGTGCGTTGCTGCAAGCGTTCCAGCTCGGCCTTGCTGAAGTGGTATTCGCCGGCGCTGGCTTGGTTGGATACCTTGATCTGGCCGGAGACTACCAGGGCCGGAGGCGCGCCGGCCCAGGAAGGGGCGGCGCAGAACAAAGACAGGAGGGCGGCAAAGGACAGGATGGATCTCATGGGGATGGACTCCTGAAGGGGGAATGTCGATGAAGATGACATTCTAACCTTGAGAATCTATTGTCATGCTTGCCGTCGCGCAATAAAACTAAGTCCATCCTGAGTTTGGAGCCTTCATCGCCCAGCGAGATTTAGATACTAACTGTGGAAGTCATTTTTAAATCAATTAATGGACGTAATTGGGATAGTTTTGTCTTGCATTAATTAGGTTGCCATTTGCATATTATTTTATGATGTGGTTTATTTATATAAATATCTGTCGCCAAATTTAGATATTAATATATTTACTCTAGAATAACTGTCAAATAGGACAGTCAATTCAAACAAAAAGCCTGTCTATAATCTCGCCCCTTCTGAGTAGTTCAATGTCATGTGTTGAGCCTGCTCGATCACCGAAACAAATGCCGCGCCGTCCAACTCTCCGCGTTGCTTTTCATTGTCGGTTTTAAATTGCCCTTGGTTTTTATAGGGCAGCCATTCAATTACCTTGATATTTTATGAGTCAAAACGCAATTCAATCCTTGCTGCCTATTTCCCGAGGCCGCGCGCTGGGCTTTTGCCTATTGCTGGCCACTTTTGAACTGCTGACGTATATCGGCAGCGATATGGTGATGCCGGCCATGCTGCAAGTCGTCGCCGACTTGAACGCCGACGCCCGCCACGTGCCCACGGCGCTCAACGCCTACCTGCTGGGCGGGGTGGCTCTGCAATGGCTGATTGGCCCATTGTCCGACCGTTATGGCCGCAAGCCGCTGCTGGTGGCCGGCGCCGTTGGCTTCGCCCTGGCTTGTCTCGCCGCCGTCGGCAGCCGCGATATCGAGCTGTTCAATCTGCTGCGCTTCATCCAGGGCCTGTCTCTGGGCTTCGTGATGGTGGTCAGCTACCCGGCGCTGCAAGAAGCGTTTCCGGAAAAAGACGCGGTGCGGCTGATGGCCTTGCTGGCCAATATCGCGCTGCTGTCGCCGCTGATCGGCCCGCTGCTGGGCAGCTTGTTGCTGGGCCTGTTGCCGTGGCGCGGCTTGTTCGCGCTGATCGGCGTATTGGCGGCCTTGGTGGCAGTCGGCCTGTGGCGCTGGATGCCGGAAACCCTGGGCGTGGAGCGGCGCGACGGCAGCCGGCTGGCGGCAAGCCCGCTGCGCCTGGGCCGCAGCGCGCGTCAGTACGCGGCGCTGCTGCGCAACGTCCCCTTCATGCACGGCAGCGTGGCGTTGGGCCTGCTGTCCATTCCACTGGTGGGCTGGATCGGTCTGTCGCCGCTGCTGCTGATGCGCGGCCTGGGCTTGTCCGGCATCGAATATGGCCTGTGGCAGCTGCCGGTGTTCGGCGGCTTGATCGCCGGCAATCTGACCTTGAACCGGCTGGCGGTCAGCCTGGAGCTGGAGCGGGTACTGCGGCTGGCGCTGTGGCCCTTGTTCGGCGGCCTGGCGGCGATGCTGGCGCTGACTTGGTCCAGCGGCGCGCTGCCGGCGCTGGCGGCGGGCCTGACGCTGTACGCCTTCGGCCTGGGCCTGGGCCACGCCACCCTGTACCGCTTCACCCTCTACGCCAGCGACAGCGGCAAGGGCGCGGTGGCGGCGATGCTGGGCATGATCTCCACCGCCTTGCTCGGCCTGGGGTGCAGCGCGCTGGCCTGGCTGGGCGCAGGCGCCGGCCTGCAAGCCTTCGCCGGCTGGGCCGCGCTGGGCGCCGGCCTGGCGGCCTGGCCGCTGTGGCGCTTGCTCAAGCAGCGCGCTTACGCGCTGCAAGCGGCTTGAATCCCCTTCCTCATTCCCGGAGCTCCACCATGCTGAACCATGTCGACGCGCTGTGCGCGCTGGAACACCCTTATCGCGCCGATGCCGACGGCGACCGTCTGTTCGACGCCGCCATGCGCGAACTGAGCCATTACCACTGCGAACACACGCCCGGCTATCGCCGCTGGCTGCAGGCCAACGGCCTGGACGCCGCGGCGCTGGACGGTCTGGACGATTGGTCGCGGCTGCCGCCGCTGTTCGCCAACTACTTCAAGCGCCAACTGGTGGTGAGCGCCGCCGGCCAGGACGCGCTGGAGCTGACCTCCTCCGGCACCACCGGCCAGAAAAGCCGCATGCGCTACGACGCGCGCAGCCTGGGCGCGGCGCAAAGCATGGTGGACCGCATCTTCCGGCATTACGGCTGGGACACGCCGCAACAGCCGTGCAACTACCTGCTGCTCAGCTACGAGCCGGCCGGCGCCATCACCCTGGGCACCGCTTACACCGACCAATTCCTGTGCAAGTACGCGCCGGTGAACCAGGCCTGTTACGCCTTGCGCCACAACGGCCACGGCAATGAGTTCGACCCCTTCGGCGTGATCCGCGCCTTGCAGGACTTCGCCGAACAAGGCCTGCCGGTGCGCATGCTGGGCTTCCCTGCCTTCCTGTGGTTTGCGCTGGAACGGATGCGGGAACTGGGCCTGCCGCCGCTGCAACTGCACCCGGAATCGCTGGTGTTCCTGGGCGGCGGCTGGAAAACCCACGCGGACCGAGCCATTCCCAAGGCCGAGCTGTACCGGCGGCTGGGCGCGCAACTGGGCATCCCGGACGCGCGTTGCCGCGACGGCTACGGCGCGGTGGAGCACCCGGTGCCTTACGTGGAGTGCGAACGCCACCGCTTCCACCTGCCCAGCTACGCCCGCGCCGTGATCCGCGATACCGCCAGCCTGCGGCCGCAACCCTACGGCGCCGCCGGCTTCCTCAACTTGCTGTCGCCCTACATCACCTCCAGCCCGGCCCACAGCATCGTGATGGGCGATCTGGCCGTGCTGCATCCGGCCGAGAGCTGCGGCTGCGGCCTGGCCACCGACTGGTTCGAACTGCTGGGCCGCGCCGGCACCAGCAAGAGCCGCAGCTGCGCGGTGGCCGCCTCCGAATTGATCAAGGAATCCTGATATGTATCTATTAAACGGAACACTGAACGCCGCCGTGGACGCCGCCGCCGCGCTGACGCAATTGCAAGCTGGCCTGCCGGCCGCGCTGGCCCGGCCGCCGGCCTTGGACGCGGTGCTGGATTGCGCCGAGCGCTTCGCCGCCGCGCTGCCGGCACGGGCGGAGGCCCTGGGCCTGGACGCCGCCACCGTCGACGCGCTGCAAGGCTTTTGCCGGCGCGAGGCGCTGGAAGCCAAGGTCGGCCGCGAGCTAGGCGAACAGGCCTTCTCGCTGCGCCGCTTCGACTACCGTCAGCCGCGCTTCGAAAGCTGGCGGCCGCTGGGCCTGGTGGCCCACATCACCCCGGCCAACGCGCCGCTGCTGCCCTTCATGGCGGTGTTGGAAAGCCTGCTGGCCGGCAACGTCAACTGGCTGCGCCCCAGCGGCAGCGACCAAGGCCGCAGCGCGCGGCTGCTGGCCGATTTTCTGAGTCACGACGCCGCCGGCGTCCTGGCCGCCCACGTGGCGGTGCTGCCGCTGGCCACCGATCAACTGGCCGGCTTGCTGGCCCGCGCCGACGCCGTGTCCGCCTGGGGCGGCGATGCCGCGCTGGAGGCGATCCGCCGCCAAGTGCCGGCCGGTTGCCGCTGGATACCCTGGGGCCACCGCATCAGCTTCGCCTACCTGGACCCGGCCGCTGCGACGGAGGCCGATTACGACGCGCTGGCCGACGACGTCTGCCGTTTCGACCAGCAAGCCTGCTCCAGCCCGCAATGCCTGCTGGTTGATAGCGAGGACGAAGCCGTCTTGCGCGGCGCGGCCCAGGCCATGGCCGCCGCGCTGGCGCGCCGCGCGCCGGCCTGGCCGGCCTTGCAGCCGGACGTGCAGGAAGCCGCGGAAATCTCCAGCCAGCTGGCCATGTTGCGGCTGGACCAGTCGTTTGCCGGCGTGGCCGGCGCGGTGGAGCAGGGCGAGGGCTGGCGCGTGGCCTGGGCGCAGCGCCAGGAACTGGCGGCCTCGCCGCTGTTCCGCACCCTGCAACTGCGGCCGGCGCCGCGCGCGCGGCTGGTGGAACTGCTGCTGCCCTGGCGCACCCATTTGCAAAGCTGCGGCCTGATCGCCGCGCCGGAACAGCTGCCGGCGCTCAGCCGCCTGCTGCTGGACGCCGGCGTTGGCCGGCTGTGCCCGGCGGGAGCGATGCACGACGGCTACGCAGGCGAGCCGCACGACGGCGTCTACGCGCTAAGCCGGCTGACGCGGCGGGTGTCGGTCAGCCTGCGCGACGGCCAACTGCCCGGCCATGCGACGCTGGACGCCTTGCCGCCGCCGCCGGCCGGCCTGGACGCGCTGCCGGTGATGGACAAGGCGGCCTTCCAGCAAGCTGAAATGGGGCCGGCCGCCCAGCTGTTCTTCCGCAGCGGCGGCAGCAGCGGCGAACCCAAACTGGCCGGCTTCAGCTACCGCGACTACCACCGCCAGATGCAGGCGGCGGCGGACGGCCTGTTCGCCGCCGGCCTGGACCCGGCGCAAGACCGGGTGATGAATCTGCTCTACGGCGGCAATCTCTACGGCGGCATGCTCAGCTTCTTCACCATCCTGGACAAGCTGGGTGTGCCGCAATACCCGATGGGCGGCCCGGTGGACGACGATTTCAGCCAGATCGCCCACTTCATCGTGTCCCGCGGCGTCAACACCCTGGTGGGGATGCCGGGCACCTTGCAGCGCCTGTTCGAATGCGAGGAAACCGCGCTGCGCGCCTACGGCGGCGTGCGCAAGCTGTTCTGCGGCGGCGAACACATCAGCGACGGCCAACGCCAGTTCCTGGCCGGCTTCGGCGTGGAACTGATCCGCTCCGCGATGTACGGATCGGTGGACGCCGGCCCGCTGGGCCACGCCTGCGGCCACGGCTGCGGCGGCGAATTCCATCTCTTGGCCGACATCCAGTGGCTGGAAATCCTGGAACAGGACAGCGACCGCCCCGCAGCGCCCGGCGCCGTCGGCCGCCTGGCCTTCACCTCGCTGGCGCGCGAAGGCCAGCCGGTGCGGCGCTACGACCTGGGCGATCTGGGCCGCTGGCTGCCCGGCCACTGCGGCTGCGGCCTGCCGGCGCCGCGCTTCCAGCTTACCGGCCGCCACGGCGCGCTGCTGCGCGCGGGCACCATCTTCGTCAATCCAACCGAGCTGTCCGCGCCGCTGGGCCTGGCTTTGCAATGGTTGGTGGACCACGCCGCCAACGGCTGCGATCGCATCCGGGTGCTGGCCGACGGCGACGCCGAGCAGGTGCGCGCCCGTCTGCTGCAACACCCGATGCTGAACGAGGTCGTCAGCGGCGGCCTGCTGCAACTGGAAGTCATCGCCGCCCCGGCCGGCCAGTTCCAGCGCCATCCGCAAAGCGGCAAGACCCCGCTGGTGTTGGACCTGCGCCGCAACACGGAGCCGGCGCGATGAAGGCCGCCACGGAGGCCGGGCTGCGCCGGCTGGTGGAACACGCCCGCGCTCATTCGCCGTTTTTCGCTGAGCTGTACCGCGAGCTGCCGGCGGACTGGACGCTGAGCGATCTGCCGCTGATCGAGCCGGCGGACTACTGGCGCCAATGCCAGCCATTGGAAAACTGGCCGGTGCTGAGCGGCCCGCTGGCGGACGGCCATGTGTTCAAGACCGGCGGCTCCACCAGCGAGGGCAAGCTGTCGGTGTTCCGCCGCGACGAATGGCAGGCCTTCGTACGCGCCTTCGGCCAGGGCCTGGGCCGGCAACTGCTGCCCGGCGACCGCGTCGCCAACCTGTTCTTCGCCGGCGATCTCTACACCAGCCTGCTGTTCATCCACGGCGCGCTGTCGCACTCGCCGGCGCCGGTGGTGGAGTTTCCCTTCACCTGCAATGTCGAGGACGCCGCGCTGGCCGACGCCATCGACACGCTGGACATCAATGTGCTGGCCGGCGTGCCGGTGCAACTGGTGCGCTTCGCCAGCTGGCTGCAACAGGCCGGCCGCACGCTGCCCGGCGTGCGCTGCCTGCTCTACGGCGGCGAAAGCCTGTTCGCCGAGCAACTGGCCCTGTTGGGCCGGGTGTTTCCCAATGCCCGTATCGGTTCCATAGGCTGCGCCAGTGTGGACGCCGGCCTGATCGGCGCCGCCGGGCCGGATTGCGCCCAGGGCGAACACCGCGTGTTCGACGCCGACACCATCGTCGAAATCATCGACGAGGCCAGCGGCCTGCCGATCACGGAGCCGGACCGCAAAGGCCTGCTGGTGGTCAGCAATCTGCAACGGCGGCTGATGCCGGTGATCCGCTACCCCACCGGCGATCTGGCCTGCTGGCGCGAGCCGGCCGGGCGGCCGGAACGCAAGTTCGCGCTGCAAGGGCGCGCCAGCCGCGGCCACCGCGTGCGCGTCTGCACGCTGTCCTTGTTCCCGGACGAGCTGGACCCGCTGTTGCGGGGGCAGGACGGCGTGCTGGCCTGGCAACTGCTGGTGGGCCGCCGCGACGGCGTGGATACCCTCAGTCTGCGGGTGGCCAGCGAATACGCGCCGGCCCCGGCGGCGGAGCCGCTGCGCCAACTGCTGCTGGAGGCGCAACCGGCCCTGGCCGAACTCTGCAGCCAAGGCCTGCTGCACTTGGACGCTGCCTATTGCGCGCCGGAGGCCATGCTCACCCATCCGCGTTCCGGCAAGCTGATGCGGGTGGTGGACCAGCGCCGCTACGACGAGGTGGCGGCATGAGCATAGCCATCCGCGATTTCCAGGCCGACGACGCCGCCGGCGTCAGCGCCTTGTTCCGCGCCATTTACGGCGAACACTACGTCTATCCCGACGTCTATCTGCCGTCGATGATACGCCGCCACAACGCCGCCGGCCGCTGGCATTCCGCCGTCGCCGTGCGCGATGGCCGAGTGCTGGGCCACGCCGCGCTGTGGCGCGACCCGCATTGCCCGGGCAGCGCCGAGCTGGCGCTCAACGTGGTGCACCCGGACGCGCGCGGCCAGGGCCTGGCCACCGCGCTGGGCCGCCATCTGCGCGCCCAAGGCGTCGCCCTGGGGCTGGGCATGCTTACCATCAAGCAAGTGTCGTCCCACGGCCAGAGCCAGCGTCTGGCCAAGACTCTGGGCTTCCACACCACCGGCCTGCTGCTGGACTACGTGGCCTCGCCTTTTGGCCAGCCGCAGCCGGAAAGCATTGTGTTGGGCTGCCTGCCGCTGCAAAGCCGGCCGATCCCGGCCTTGAACTGGCCGGCGGCGTGGCGGGAATGGCTGACGCCGCTAAGCCGCGCCTTCGGCAGCGCGCCGCCGCCGGCGCAGGCACCGGCCGGCGGCCTCAGCATCGCCAGCCACGGCCGGCGGCTGGAAGTGGTGCTGGAGGACATCAGCGGCGGCCGGCTGCGGGAAGTGGCGGCGCTGCCGGCCGGGCGCTTGGTCTACGTCAGGCTGGCGCTGGGGCCGGACGCTCCACGCGCGGCCGCCGCCTTGCAACAGGAGGGTTTCGTCTGCGGCGGTCTGGTGCCTGGCCCGGAGGGCAGCTGGCAGGCGCTACTGCTGCGCGGACACGGCCGGCAGGAACTGGCGCTGAGCTGCCCCTTGGCCAATCGTCTGCATCAGTTGAGCCGGCAGGTGGCGGCGGCCGTTGCCGCCTGAGGCCGACAGTTCAAGCTCGTGGCCCGAAACGCCGCCAGCGCGCGTCCCGGCGGCGGGTCTTGTCGGCGATGGCCTGCCGCAGCAAGGCTAGCTGATAGGCGCGCCGGAGCAACACCGCCTTGAGCAGGACCCCGCCCAGCAGAAAGCCGGCGACGCCGGCCAGCGCCAGCATCAATAGATCATGCCCATTCCAATGGCTGTATGGTATGGAGAACTGGAACAGACGGTTCAAGGCCGAATCTTGATCGGACAGCTTTTCCCACACCGCCAAGGCGAAGCCGGCGATGGAAAACAGAGCGAGCTGCTCATGGCTGCCGATGAGGGCGCCGATGCGGCTGCCGGCCTGATCCTGCTTGTCTTGCAGCGCCTGCGCCGCCTGTTCCAGCGCGGATTGCCGGTAAGGCCGCAATAGCGCCGCCTGGAGCCGGTCATGCTCCAGTTCCTTTAACAAATCGCGCTGGGCTTGGCGGTGAAAACAGAGCAACAAGGCTAGGCCGGGCAGGCTGTTGACGATGATGGAGAGCAAGGGTAGCACCATGCACAGCAGCGCCAGGATTTGCGCTGTCCAGACGCCAAAGCGGGGCAAGGGCGCAGCAAGGTGCCATAGGACTAGAACCAGCAGCGCCGCGAGCAAGCCGCCGGAGCTCAGCAAGGCCAGCAGCGCGTAGCGCGCGCAGCCGCGTTCGAAGGAGCTTTGCTTTTGTTTGGCGCTGATGGGGCGCAGGCCGTGCAGTCGTTGCAGCACGGCGTCGGGATCATGCAGTGGGTTGTGGTGGGTGATGGTCATGAGGGAAAGGGAGGCGGCCGAAACCCG
The DNA here is from genome assembly GCF_011602385.1 of Chromobacterium fluminis. NCBI lineage: Bacteria > Pseudomonadati > Pseudomonadota > Betaproteobacteria > Neisseriales > Chromobacteriaceae > Chromobacterium > Chromobacterium fluminis. Next base: position 45,197 of record NZ_JAAOMA010000008.1, read on the forward strand.
GCATCCTAATCCAAACGGCATGCGGCGTCAGCGGCAGGCGCTTGAGTTTTATCGGCAAAGCCGGGATGGCCGTTCCATGATGAAGGGCGTGAGCTTCAAACGCGCAAGCGTTGAAAGTTAATGGTGTAAAATGAATTAATAAAGCCAATCAATTCCACTTCGTCATGAATATCTCCCTTCGCCACCTGCGCGCCTTTTCGGCCGTCGCCGAAGCCGAAAGCTTCACCGCTGCCGCCCGCCAGCTGTTTTTGACGCAATCCACGCTGACCAAGACCATACGCGAACTGGAGCAGGAGATTGGGCTGACGCTGTTTGAGCGCACCACCCGCAAAGTGGCGCTCACCACTCAGGGCAACGCCTTTCTGCCAGTGGCCCGCCGGCTGCTGAATGATTTTGAACTGCTGTTGTCCGATCTGCGCGAAAAATCCGCCGGCAGCAGCGGCAGCGTCTACGTGGCCAGCGGCATGGCCTTTGCGTCCAGCGTGCTGCCGGAGGTGCTCAAACGGCTGAGAAGAGACTACCCGTGCATCCATGTGCGCCTGCTGGACGACACCAGCGGCGGCGTGGTGCGCCGCATTGAATCGGGCGAGGTGGACATCGGCATCGGCTCTTATGTGGGCGCGGCCGGAGACAAGCTGGACAAGCGCAAGTTGCTGTCCGCCCGGTTGGGGGTGATGTTTCCGCCTGGCTTTGAGCCGCCGGCGGGGCCGCTCAACTGCCAATCCTTGCGGCAATGGCCCTTGCTGCAGGACGAGAGCGACACCAGCATCATGTCCGCGTTGGAGCATAGCCATCCCGAGCTATGGCAGCAGGTGGCCAGCAAGATCACCGTCACCAATCTGGACATGCAGTTTTGCCTGATCCGCGCCGGGGTGGGCGCGTGCGTGTTGTCGGCGCTGGCCGCCTCCCACCCGTCGGCGCGGGATCTGCCCTACCGCTTGTTTGAGGCGGCCGAGCTGCAGCGGGATGTCCACGTGTTCACCCGGCGTGGCGTGCCGCTATCGCCGGCCGCCTTCACCTTTTTGCAGGTGCTGGATGAAACCTTGCCGGCTATCGACTTTCATCCAGGGGTGACATTGGCGGTGTAGCGGCGCGGGAGGGGAGGGCTTATTTGCCGATGCAGAAGCGGCTGAAAATCACCCCCAGCAGATCGTCGGCGCTGAATTCGCCGGTGATCTCGGACAGCGCGTTTTGCGCCATGCGCAATTCCTCTGCGAAGATTTCCACTTGCTCCCAGTCCGCGTGGGCCAGCTCCAGGTGTTCGGCGGCGCGGCGGATGGCGTCCAGGTGGCGCTGGCGCGCCAGGAACACGCCTTCGCCGCCGCCGCTATAACCTATCATCTCCAGCAGCTTGGCCTTGAGCAGATCCACGCCGGCGTGGGTGCGCGCGGACAGGCGCACCAGCGGGTGGCCTTCTTCATCGGCCAGGCCCGGCGCTTCGCCGGACAGGTCCACCTTGTTGAATACGTGCACGCGCGGCAGCGCGGCCGGCAGCCGTTGCAGGATGGCCTGCACCTCGCCGGTGAGGCCGTCGCGGCTGTCCGCCAGCACCAGGGCCAGGTCCGCGCGTTCCACCGCCTGCCAGGTGCGTTCTATGCCTATCTTCTCCACCACATCGTCGGTGTCGCGCAGGCCGGCGGTGTCGATGATGTGCACTGGCACGCCGTCGATGACGATTTCCTCGCGCACGGTGTCGCGGGTGGTGCCGGCGATGTCCGTCACGATGGCGATGTCGTCGCCGGCCAGCGCGTTCATCAGGCTGGATTTGCCGACATTGGGCTGACCCACCAGCACCACGTGCATGCCTTCGCGCAGGATGGCGCCCTGCTTGGCGGTGGCCTGCACCTGCACCAGCCGGCCGCGCAGCCGTTCAAGCTTGCCCAGCGCATCCGCCTGCTTGAGGAAATCGATTTCCTCTTCCGGGAAGTCCAGCGTCGCCTCCACCAGCATGCGCAGGGTGATCAGCTCGTCCACCAGCACGTGGATTTCCTTGGAAAAGGCGCCTTTCAGCGATTTAAGCGCGCTTTTGGCCGCGGTTTCGCTGCTGGCGTCGATCAAGTCCGCCACGCTTTCCGCCTGGGCCAGGTCCAGCTTGTCGTTGAGGAAGGCGCGTTTGGTGAATTCGCCCGGTTCCGCCAGCCGCGCGCCCAGTTCCACGCAGCGCGCCAGCAGCATTTTCAGCACCACCGGCCCGCCGTGGCCTTGCAGTTCGATGACATCCTCGCCGGTAAAGCTGTTGGGGCCGGGGAAGTAGAGCAGCAGGCCGTTGTCCAGCGGCTGGCCGTGGGCGTCGACGAAGTCGGTGTACAGCGCATAGCGCGGCTTGGGCGTTTTGCCGCCGCTGACGGCGGCGGCGAAGGGCAGCAAATCCTTGCCGGACACGCGGATGACGCCAACGCCGCCGCGGCCGGGAGCGGTGGCGATGGCGCAGATGGTGGCGGAGGTGTAGCTGAGGTTCATGGGCATTCCTTGGAATCTGGGCCGCGGCCCCCGCGCGGCGGGGCGTCGTGGCGAATACGCTTCAATTATCCAGCAAAAAACCCGGCCATGCGGCCGGGTTTGGGGTTCAGAGCGCGCGGGGCAATCAGGATTGCAGCGCGGCCTTGTTTTTCTTCTCGATGCTCTTGTTGATCTGCCACTGCTGGGCCATCGACAAGATGTTGTTGACCACGTAGTACAGCACCAGGCCGGACGGGAAGAAGAAGAACATCACCGAGAAGGCCACCGGCATGATCTTCATCATCTTGGCCTGCATCGGGTCCGCCGGCGGCGGGTTCAGGAAGGTCTGCAGGAACATGGTGGCCGCCATGATCACCGGCAGCAGATAGTACGGGTCCGGGCGGGCCAAGTCGGTGTACCACAGAATCCACGGCGCCTGGCGCAGCTCAACCGAAGCCAGCAGCGCCCAGTACAGGCCGATGAACACCGGGATCTGGATCAGCATGGGCAGGCAGCCGCCCAGCGGATTCACCTTCTCGGATTTGTACATCTCCATCACCGCCTGCTGGAATTTCATGCGGTCGTCGCCGTACTGCTCTTTCATGCGCTCAAGACGCGGCGCCAGCGCCTTCATCTTGGCCATGGAGCGGTAGGACGCGGCGGTCAGTGGGTAGAAGATGGCCTTGACGGTCAGGGTCAGCAGCACAATGGCCCAGCCCCAGTTCTGCACCAGCAGGTGCAGCTTGGTCAGCAGCCAGAACAGCGGGGAGGCGAAGATGTGGAAGATGCCGAAGTCCTTGGCGTATTCCATGCCGTCGGCCAGCTTGCTGATCACATCGTACTCTTCCGGGCCGGCGAACAGCGGCACGGACACGCTCAGGCTCTGACCCGGGGCGATGGTGGCGTAATCCACCAGCGCGGCGGCGGAGTTCAGGCCGTTGCTCTGCTTCAGCTCAAAGCGGCAGGACTTGTCGTCCTTGCACACGCTGGCGCCGTCCAGCGGCTTCAGGATCCAGGCGGACATGAAGTAGTGCTGGATCATCGCCACCCAGCCGTCGCTGCCGGTCTTGGCGTAATCGCCCTTGCCCTTGGCCAGGTCGTCGAAGCTCACCTTCTGGAATTTGTTTTCCGAGGTGTACACCGCCGGGCCGGTGAAGGTGTGGGCCAGGCGGCCTTCGCCTTCCGGCGTTTGGCTGTCGCGCAGCAGGCGGTAGTAAGCGGTGGCGGCCAGCGGCGCGGCACCGCCGTTGGCGATGTCGTAACGCACGCCGATCTTGTAGCTGCCCTTGGTGAAGGTGTAGATCTTGCTTACCTTCACGCCGTTGGCTTCCGGCGCGGTCAGCTTCACTTCCAGCTTGTCGCCGGAGAGCTCGTAGCTGGTTTTTTCAGCGGTGAACACGGTTTTGTGGGTGGGCAGCGCCGGGTTGCTGGCGGCCACCAGGCCGGTTTGCGCCACATAGACGCGGCCGTTCCGGTCCGTCAGCAGATCAAGCGGCTTTTTGCTGTCCACGGCGGAATCGTGCTTCAACAGCGTCAGCTGGCGCAGATCGCCGCCCACGGTGTCGATCTCCGCCTTCAGCACATCGGTGTTCACCGTGATGCGCTGGCCGGAAGTCAGTTTGTTGGAATCCACCGGCTGGGCGTTGTGGGACGCGCCGTTGGCGGCCTGCGGCTGTGTGGCGGCCTGCTTTTGCGCGGCGACTTGCTGCGGCGTCGGCTTGGGCGCGAAAAACTCCTGCCAACCTAGCAGGATGCCCAGGGACAGCATGATGAAGATTATGAGGCGCTTGGAATCCATCTTTCGATACCGGATTTAAGTTCAGGGAACTGGGTCGTAGCCGCTGCCGCCCCAGGGGTGGCAACGTCCGATGCGTCTGGCGGCCAGCCAGCCGCCCTTGAGTGCGCCGTGCTTTTTCACCGCTTCGATCGCGTAGCTGGAACAGGTGGGCTGGAAGCGGCAACGCGGTGCCAGCCACGGGCTGATAGCCAGCTGGTAAAAACGGATCAGGAGGATGAAGAGGCGCGACATCGTGCCAGTTTAGCAAACAGAGAAGACAAAGCCGTGATCACTTCAGTTCGCTCGGCGCGAGTAAAAGGCACCTTGGCGCGGACCACGAAGTCCATGTCCGGCAGCGTTTGCCGGTTCAGGCGGAACCATTCGCGCACCGTGCGCTTGATGTAGTTGCGACGCACGGCCCGCTTGTGGACCTTGCGGCCCACCACCAGGCCCAGCCGCGCGTGCCCCAATTCATTGGGTCGGGCTGATACCTGGAACGTGGCGTTGCTGCGCGACATCCGCAAACTAAAAACGGATGAGAACTCATCCGTTTTTAATAGCCGGTGCGCACGGCGAAAGCGGTAAGCCGACAATGGCTTATACGGCCAGACGCTTGCGGCCTTTGGAACGACGGGCGGCGATCACTGCGCGGCCGCCGCGGCTTTTCATGCGGACCAGAAAGCCGTGGGTGCGTTTACGACGGGTATTGGAGGGCTGGTAAGTACGCTTCATGATTGGAATTCCTGTTTCGAAACGGAAATAAACGCGTGATTTGACAGGATAAACGCCGGTTTGTCAATGAGGAATTTTCTAAGCACCTGTGGATAACTTTGAGAAAAACCGTTAGAATGCCAAGGCTTACCGTTCCGAGTTCGCTGCGCAATTATTGAACGCGCGCCGGGGCGGAACGCCAACCCTAGAGAAGCACTGCCAAAATTCAGCCCCACCCACTGGAGCAACGCGCGCCCGCGCAAGCGCGGCGCGGGCCGATCCAGGAATTTTGCCAGCGGTTCTCGGGGGCCGCCCCATCCCTGCATCGCCCGCCTTGCGGCCCGGCGCTGCGCGGGCCGCGGCCCTTGAATCATGCCGAACACACGTCGTCCGCCCCGCGTACGGGGCGCGGCGGCTTCTCCCGCCGCTTGGCCGTACAGCCGACAGCGGGTTTTTCGCTTTTACTTGCGTATATGTAATGACCGAACTGGATCAATTTTGGCCTGGCTGCCTGGCCCGCCTGGAGGCCGAACTGTCTTCGCAACAGTTCAACACCTGGATCAAGCCGCTATCGGCCGAAACCACGGAAGAGGGCATCGCGCTGTTTGCGCCCAACCGCTTCATCATGCAGTTCATCAAGGACCGCTTCCTGGCGCGCATTGAAGAGCTGGCGGTGGAGCTGGTGGGCGAATGCTTGGTGGAGCTGCGCCTGGGCGCGCCCGCCGGCCGGCCGCTGGCCGCGCCCGCGATGGCGCCGGCCAAAGCCAAGCCCGCTCCCAGCGTGCAGGCGCCCAGCGCGCCGTCCCAGGCCAAACAGGCCGCGGTCAAAGCCATTGGCGGCAGCCACGAAAGTACCCGGCTCAACCCCTCGTTCACCTTCGACACCCTGGTGACCGGCAAGGGCAACCAGCTGGCGCGCGCCGCGGCCATGCAAATTGCGGAAAACCCGGGCGACCAGGCCTACAACCCGCTGTTCGTCTACGGCGGCGTGGGCCTGGGTAAGACCCACTTGATCCAGGCCATCGGCAACCACGTGTTCCAAAAGAACCCGCAAGCCAAGATCCGCTACATCCACGCCGAACGCTATGTGGCCGACATCATGCGCGCCTACCAGCACAAGGCCTTTGACGAATTCAAGCGCTACTACCACTCGCTGGACTTGCTGCTGATCGACGACATTCAGTTCTTCGCCGGCAAGAACCGCACCCAGGAAGAATTCTTCTACGCCTTCAACGCGCTGATCGAGGGCGGCAAGCAGGTCATCATGACCTGCGACAGCTACCCCAAGCAGATAGAAGGCATGGAAGAGCGGCTGATCTCCCGCTTCTCCTGGGGCCTGACCGTGGAAATCCAGCCGCCGGAGCTGGAAATGCGCGTGGCCATCTTGATGAAAAAGGCCGAGGCCGACAGCATCAAGCTGGACCACAACGTGGCCTTCTTCATTGCCCAGAACGTGCGCTCCAACGTGCGCGAACTGGAAGGCGCGCTCAAACGCGTAGTGGCCTACGCCCGCTTCACCAATCAGAACATCTCGCTGGAACTGGTCAAGGAAGCGCTCAAGGACATCCTGGCCGCCGGCAACCGCCAGGTGACCGTGGACGCCATCCAGAAAACCGTGGCCGAGTACTACAAGATCAAGCTGTCCGACATGCACAGCAAAAAGCGCAGCCGCGACATCGCCCGCCCGCGCCAGGTGGCGATGGCGCTGGCCAAGGAACTGACCCAGTTGTCCCTGCCCAATATCGGCGACGCCTTTGGCGGTCGCGACCACACCACCGTGCTGCACGCCTGCAAGACCATTGCCGAAATGCGCGGCAACGACGCCGATATCGCTCACGATTACGACACGCTGCTGGCCATGCTGCGTAACTAAGACCATGAAGCCTAACTTGAACCGACTCACAAACACCCAACGGGAGCCCGCCCCATGCTGATCCTGCAAGCCGAACGCGATGCCCTGCTCAAGCCACTGCTGGCAGTCACCGGCATTGTCGAGCGTCGTCACACCCTGCCCATCCTGTCCAATGTGCTGATAGAGAAAAAGGGCGGACAAGTGGGCTTCCTGGCCACGGACCTGGAAATCCAGATCACCACCGCCAGCAGCGACGAATTGCCGGGCGAAGACTTCCGCCTGACCACCTCCGCCAAAAAGCTGCAGGACATCCTGCGCGCCATCCCGGGCAACGCCACCGTGACCCTGGAACAACTGGACGGCGGCCGCCTGACCCTGAAAGCCGGCAAGAGCCGCTTCAACCTGCAAACCCTGCCGGCAGACGACTTCCCGCTCTTGTCCGTGGGCAGCGCCAGCGACTCCAGCTTTAGCCTGAGCCAGCGCGAACTCAAGCGCCTGATCTCCCAGGTGCAATACGCGATGGCGGTGCAGGACATCCGCTACTACCTGAACGGCCTGTTGATGCAGACCGACGGCAACCAAGTACGCCTGGTGGCCACCGACGGCCACCGCCTGGCCTTTGCCTGCGCTGACGTGGAAGCCAACCTGCCCAAGTCCGAAGTGATCCTGCCGCGCAAGACCATCATCGAGCTCTACAAGCTGCTGCAGGACATCGACGACCCGATCAACATCGAAGTGCTGGCCAACCAGGTGCGCTTCAGCTTCGGCTCCACCGTCATCATCAGCAAAGTGGTGGACGGCAAGTTCCCGGACTACAACCGCGTCATCCCGCTGGACAACGACAAGATCTTCCTGATCGAACGCCTGGAATTCCTGCACGCCTTGCAGCGCGCCGCCATTCTGGCCAACGAGAAATTCCGCGGCGTGCGCCTGGTGCTCAAGCCCGGCTCCATGTCCATTCTCTGCACCAATAGCGAGCAGGAAGAAGCGGAAGAAGAACTGGAAATTGCCTACCAGGGCGGCGAGCTGGAAATCGGCTTCAACATCAACTACCTGATGGACGTGCTGACCAACCTGCCGGCGGACACCCTGCAAATGGCCTTTGGCGACTCCAACCGCAGCACCCTGGTCACCATACCGGACGTTAGCAACTTCAAGTATATCGTCATGCCCATGCGGATTTGACGCCGGCCGCCACCCGGCAGCCCGCCGGCGGCGGAGGCCCCGCCCCCGCCCCGGCAAACGGATTTTCAGATTGACCGGCAGAGGCCGGCCGCGCGGCGCCAGGAGTCACTCCCGGACCGCTCGGCCCCTCTCCATATAGAAAGCAGCAGATGAGCGAACAGGAATACGGCGCGGATAGCATCAAAGTCCTCAAAGGATTGGATGCCGTACGCAAACGCCCCGGCATGTATATTGGCGACACCTCGGACGGCACCGGCTTGCACCACATGGTGTTTGAAGTGCTGGACAACGCCATTGACGAAGCGCTGGCCGGCCATGCCGACACCATCAAGGTCATCATCAACCCCGACAACTCCATCACCGTGGAAGACAACGGCCGGGGCATCCCCACCGACATCCACCCGGAAGAGGGGCGATCGGCGGCGGAAGTGATCATGACCATCCTGCACGCCGGCGGCAAATTCGACAGCAACAGCTACAAAATCTCCGGCGGCCTGCACGGCGTGGGCGTTTCCGTGGTGAACGCGCTGTCCGATTGGCTGCGCCTGAAAATCTGGCGCGACGGCAAAGTCCATGAAATGGAATTCCGTCGCGGCGACGCCGTGGCCCCGCTCACTGTTACCGGCCACACCAACCACCGCGGCACCGAAGTCACCTTCCGCGCCAGCGAAGAAACCTTCGGCCTGGTGGAATTTCACTTTGACATCCTGGCCAAGCGTATCCGCGAACTGTCCTTCCTGAACCAGGGCGTGGGCATCAACCTGATAGACAAGCGCAGCGGCAAGGAAGAAAACTTCGCCTTCTCCGGCGGCGTGGCGGGTTTCGTGGAATACATGAACCGCAACAAGAACGTGCTCCACCCTAAAACCTTCTACGGCCTGGGCGAAAAAGAAGGCATGACCGTGGAAGTGGCGATGCAGTGGAACGACTCCTACCAGGAAAGCGTCCAGTGCTTCACCAACAACATCCCCCAGCGCGACGGCGGCACCCACATGACCGCGCTGCGCCAGGTGATGACCCGTACGCTGAACCAATACATTGAAGAGAGCGAAGTCGCCAAAAAAGCCAAGGTGGACACCACCGGCGACGACATGCGCGAAGGCCTGACCTGCGTGCTCTCCGTCAAACTGCCGGACCCCAAGTTCTCCAGCCAGACCAAGGACAAGCTGGTTTCCAGCGAAATTGGCCCGGTGGTCAACGAAATCATCAGCGAAGCGCTGAAGAGCTACCTGCTGGAAAACCCGGCCGACGCCAAGATCATCTGCGGCAAGATCGTGGAAGCCGCCCGCGCCCGCGAAGCCGCGCGCAAGGCCCGCGAAATCACCCGCCGCAAAGGCATCATGGACGGCCTGGGCCTGCCCGGCAAACTGGCGGACTGCCAGGAAAAAGACCCCAAGCTGTGCGAACTGTACCTGGTGGAGGGTGACTCCGCCGGCGGCTCCGCCAAACAAGGCCGCGACCGCAAATTCCAGGCCATCCTGCCGCTGAAGGGCAAGATCCTGAACGTGGAACGCGCCCGCTTCGACAAAATGCTGCAAAGCCAGGAAGTGGCCACCCTGATCACCGCCATGGGCTGCGGCATTGGCAAGGACGAGTACAACCCGGACAAACTGCGCTACCACCGCATCATCATCATGACCGATGCCGACGTGGACGGTGCGCACATCCGCACCCTGCTGCTCACCTTCTTCTACCGCCAAATGAACGAACTGGTGGAACGCGGCCACATCTACATCGCCCAGCCGCCGCTGTACAAGGCCAAAGTGGGCAAGCAAGAGCGCTACCTCAAGGACGACACCGAGCTCAACCAGTTCCTGCTGCAACTGGCGCTGGAAAAAGCCGAACTGATCCCGGCCGAAGGCGCCGCCGCATTGTCCGGCGACACCCTGGGCGAAATTGCCCGTCAGTTCCTGCTGACCCGCTCCGTGATTGAACGCGAAAGCCGCGTGATTGATCCGCTGGTGCTGGAAGCCATGCTCAAGAGCGGCCCGCTGTCCCTCAGCAGCCAGCAAGAAGCGGACGCCGCGCTGGCCAAACTGAGCGCGCTGCTGCCGGTGGAAGCCATTGAACTGGAACTGCTGCGCGATGAAAAGAACGACGGCCACCTGATCAAGATCATCCGCAAACTGCACGGCAACGTGATGGTGACGGTGATGGACCAGGACTTCCTGGAATCCGGCGACTACGCGGAAATGAAGAAAACCGGCGACATGCTCAGCGGCCTGCTGCGCGAAGGCGCCCACGTCAAACGCGGCGAAACCGTGAAACCGGTGGCGGAGTTTGGCGAAGCGCTGGACTGGCTGCTGGCGGAAGTGAAGAAGGGCATGAACATCCAGCGCTACAAGGGCCTGGGCGAGATGAACCCGGAACAGCTGTGGGAAACCACCATGGACCCCACCGTGCGCCGCCTGCTGAAAGTGCGCATTGAAGACGTGATGAGCGCGGACGACGTGTTCACCACCCTGATGGGCGACGAAGTGGAACCGCGCCGGAACTTCATCGAGGGTAATGCCTTGATTGCGCGGAATATTGATGTGTGAGGTGTAGGATCCCACGAAGAGCTAGATTTTTGGGATTTCTAACACAGCCTGCGCTGTGAGAAGAATGGCCTCCAAGTTTGGGGGCCATTTTTACTGATGCTGAGCCGCAGTATTGGTGGCATCTAGTGGTGTCAGGTCGTAGCGGAATCTATAGAATTCACGAATATTGAGCACAGAAATAGACATAATGAACACGCATGAACGTCAGATCGAGCATGATTTCATCGCCAAGCTCAGTGAGCTCAAGTACACCGTGCGATCAGACATAAATGATCGCGCTGCGCTTGAGGACAATTTCCGCAAAAAATTCGAAGCGCTGAACCGCGTCCGCCTCACGGACGCCGAGTTCAAACGGCTACATGACGAAATAGTCACCCCGGATGTCTTCACCGCAGCCAAGACCCTACGCGGTATCAATGCCTTCACCCGCGATGACGGCACGCCACTGAACTACACGCTGGTGAACATCAAGGACTGGTGCAAAAACCACTTCGAGGTCATCCACCAGCTGCGCATCAACACCGACAACAGCCACCACCGCTACGACGTGATCCTGCTCATCAACGGTGTGCCCTGTGTGCAGATCGAGCTGAAAACCCTGGGCGTCCATCCGCGCCGGGCCATGGAGCAGATCGTCGAATACAAGAACGACCCCGGCAACGGCTACAGCAAGACACTGCTCTGCTTCATGCAGCTCTTCATCGTCAGCAACCGCGATCGCAGCTACTACTTCGCCAATAACAACGCCCGTCACTTCGCTTTCAATGCCGACGAGCGCTTTTTGCCCATCTATGAGTTTGCCGGTGAAGACAACCGCAAGATCACCCAACTCGACGAGTTTGCCGAGCACTTCCTGAAAAAGTGCGACCTTGGCCGCACCATCAGCCGCTACATGGTGCTGCTCGCGGGCGAGCAGAAGCTGATGGTCATGCGACCCTATCAGGTCTATGCCGTGCAGCACATTATCAAATGTATCGACGAAGACAATGGCAATGGCTTCATCTGGCATACCACGGGTAGTGGCAAGACGCTCACCTCCTTCAAGGCCTCCACGCTGCTGAAGGAAAACGAGCACATTTACAAGTGTGTGTTCGTCGTAGACCGCAAAGACCTCGACCGCCAGACGCGGGAGGAATTCAACCGGTTCCAAGAAGGTTGCGTCGAAGAAAACACCAACACCGCCGCCCTGGTGCGCCGCTTGCTGTCAGAGGACTACGCGGACAAGGTCATCGTCACCACCATCCAGAAGCTGGGCCTGGCGCTGGACGAAAACAGCAAGCGCAACAAGCAGCGCAGCAAGAACGGCCAGGCCACCTACAAGGAGCAGCTCGAAGCGCTGCAAGATAAACGCATTGTCTTCATCTTTGACGAATGCCACCGTTCGCAGTTTGGCGACAACCACCAGGCCATCAAAGCGTTCTTCCCGAAAGCGCAGCTGTTCGGCTTCACCGGCACGCCGATATTTGGTGGAGAAAAAGGCAACGCCACTCGTATAAAAATCGATGGTGAGGTGGCCTCGTATCAGACCACCGAAGAGCTTTTCCATAAGCAGCTCCACGCCTACACCATCACCCACGCCATCGAAGACGGCAACGTCCTGCGCTTCCACATCGATTACTTCAAGCCCGAAGGCAAAAAGCCGCCCAAGCCCGGCGAGGCCATTGCCAAGAAGGCCATCATCGAGGCCATCTTTGCCAAGCACGATGCGGCTACCGGAGGACGTCGCTTCAATGCCGTCCTCGCCACCGCATCTATCAACGACGCCATCGAATACCACGCGCTGTTCAAGACCATGCAGGCGGACAAACAGGCCGCTGATCCTGACTTCAAGCCGCTGAATATAGCCTGCGTCTTCTCCCCGCCCGCTGAGCTCGCGGAGAACGAAGAGGCGAAGAAGGACATCCAGCAGCTTTCTAGTGACCTGCAGCAGGAGCAAGAGGACAACAAGGTAGAGCCGGAGAAGAAAAAGCAGGCGCTTGAATCCATCGTCGCTGACTACAACGCCCGCTATGGCACCAACCACCGCTTGAGCGAGTTCGACCTCTACTATCAGGATGTGCAAAAGCGTATCAAGGACCAGCAGTGGCCAAACAGCGACTACCCGGCCACGCAAAAGATCGACATCACCATCGTGGTGGACATGCTGCTCACGGGCTTCGACTCCAAGTTCCTGAACACGCTCTACGTGGACAAGAACCTCAAACACCATGGATTGATCCAGGCCTTCTCTCGCACCAACCGCGTGCTTAACGGCAGCAAGCCCTACGGCAACATCCTCGACTTCCGCCAGCAGCAGGCGTCTGTCGATGCCGCCATTGCGCTTTTCAGCGGAGAGAAGACCGCCGCTCAGGCGCGGGAAATCTGGCTGGTGGACAAAGCGCCCATCGTCATCCAGAAGCTGGAAACCGCTGTGCAAAAGCTGGATGACTTTATGAAGTCCCAGGGCTTGGCCTGCATCCCTTCCGAGGTGGCAAACCTGAAGGGCGACGCGGCCCGCGCCGCCTTCGTGACGCACTTCAAGGAAGTGCAGCGCCTCAAAACCCAGCTTGACCAGTACACCGATCTCAGCGAAGACAACAAAGCCACCATCGAGCAGGTACTGCCCAATGACAACCTGCGCGGCTTCAAGGGCCAGTATCTGGAAACCGCCAAGCGGCTTAAAGATCAGCAGAGCAAGGCCAGCGGTAAGAATGACTCCACCGAAGACCCGGTGGACCAACTCGACTTCGAGTTCGTTCTCTTCGCTTCAGCAGTCATTGATTACGACTACATCATGGGCCTGCTCGCCAACTACTCGGCCAAAGAGCCGGGCAAGGCCAAGATGAGCCGCGAGGAACTCATCGGCGTCATCAGCGCCGATGCCAAGTTCATCAACGAGCGCGACGACATCGCCGCATACATCGCAACGCTCCAGGCCGGCGAGGGTCTCTCCTTGGCCGCCATCGAAGATGGCTATACCCGCTTCAAGACCGAGAAGAACGCTCAGCAACTCGCCGCCATCGCCGCCAAGCACGGCCTTGCCACCGCCGCCCTGCAAGCCTTTGTGGATAACATCCTCGACCGCATGATTTTCGACGGCGAGCAACTGGGCGACCTGATGGCCCCGCTGGAGCTGGGCTGGAAAGCCCGCACTCAGGCAGAACTGGCCCTGATGGAAGACCTCCACCCCCTACTCACCCAACGCGCCGCTGGCCGCGATATTTCAGGACTCAGTGCGTATGAGCAGTAAGAACAAAACCGCCGCGACGACGGAAGAAACAAAGCCCGCGTTGGTGCCCAAGCTGCGGTTTCCGGAGTTTCGGGGAGCTAATGGATGGCCGCCGCAGCGCTTGGGCAGCGTTGCAATTTTCTTCAAAGGTAAAGGGCTACCGAAAAGTGCACTTATTCCTGATGGCGAGAGACCTTGCATCCATTACGGCGAGCTTTTCACGGTATACCCAGAAGTTATTGATGTCGTAAGGAGTCGCACAAAACTAGAAGAAGATGTATTTTTATCGTTAGAGAACGATGTGTTAATGCCAACCTCGGATGTTACTCCAAGTGGGCTGGCAAAGGCATGCTGCCTTAACGTTGAAAATGTGATTCTCGGTGGGGATATACTCGTAATTCGGACAAATAAGCATTCTATAAACGGTGAATTCCTTGCCCGATACATTAGGCATCTTGAACGTCAAGTTCTTCAGCTTGTATCTGGCTCAACAGTTTTCCATTTATATGCAAGCTCAATGAAAAATTTGGCACTGTCGCTTCCAAGTGAACGTGCCGAGCAACAAAAAATCGCCGAGTGCTTGAGTTCGGTAGACGAGCTGATCGCCGCGCAAGCGCGGAAAGTGGACGCGCTCAAGACCCATAAAAAAGGGCTGATGCAGCAGCTTTTCCCCCGCGAAGGTGAAACCCAACCCCGCCTCCGCCTCCCCGAATTCATAAATGCTGGCGCGTGGATAAGAACACCGCTGGGAAACTTGTGCACTCGAATCATGGACGGCACACATTTCTCGCCTAAATCAAAAGAGGGGCCGCGCCCGTACCTCACCTCGAAAAATATAAAAGATGGAAGAATTGATCTGTCCAACCTATCTTACATTTCGGAAGAGGAACACGCCGATATTTTCCGTAAGTGCCCTGTCAAGCCTCACGATGTACTGTTAACTAAAGACGGTGCAAATACGGGAAACTGTGCTCTCAATAATCTCGATTTTGATTTTTCGCTACTCTCAAGCGTTGCCGTGCTTCGTGGCGATCCGAATAAGCTGAGCCAAGAGTTTCTGTTTCAGTCGATTCTCTCTGACGCAGTTCAATCACTCATTACTGAATCCATGGCCGGACAGGCCATCACACGAATTACTCTCGCAAAGATTGCCGGATTTCTGATTCCCGTGACATCCCTCAACGAACAACAACGCATCGCCTCCTGCCTGAGAAGCCTCGACGCGCTCATCACCGCCGAAGCCCAAAAGGTAGAAGCCCTCAAGACCCACAAGAAAGGGCTGATGCAGCAGTTGTTCCCCTTCCCAGAGGAGGCGAAATGAGCCATGAATTAATCGCCAATGAACTTGCTGGTGCTAAAGAGCGAATCACGCTCATCTACGCATTCAACGCAACCGGAAAAACGAGGCTGTCTGTTGCCTACAAGGATGCCACCAAGGACGAGGACGGCACACATACAGGGGTCTATTACAACGCCTATAGCGAAGACCTTTTTATCTGGGACAACGATTCTGAAAATGGTGAGGTCAACGTCCAACTGGATATTCGGAAGAGCAGCTTGAATCGTTTTCACAACTCGCTTTCAGAGGATAATATCCGGGATAAACTTTTTAGATTTCGACCAGATTACCGTTTTGAATTCATTCCTTATGATAACCCGGAGGATGGGATCAGGTCTGTGCTGTTCTTTGATGAAGTCGCTGACCCAGATGACCGGAACATTATTTCAAAAATTCCACGGAAGATATCCCGAGGTGAAGAGAGGATTTTTGTCTGGTGCTTTTTCCTCGCCCTTTTTGAAGTCGAAGGATGGGCAGACGAGCAATCGTCTCATTTCTTCATTGATGATCCAGTCTCGAGCCTGGATGACCACAATATTTTCATTACAGCGTCCACTCTATTTGACTTGATTGAAGAACACTATGAAGAGCGAAAGTTCATCGTCACAACTCATCACATAGGTTTTTTTTCAATATTGTCAGACTGGCTGGCGAAGGGTGAGAAGGCATCGAAATTCAAGAATAAAGCACGATTTTGCACTCTCACCTTAAAGAATGGCCAAATCTCATTGGAGAACTGCCGGAATGATGTCTTCCTATACCACCTCCGCCTTCTTCAAGTTTTGGATCAGGCGTATGTGGCTGGTGAAGTGAAAGCATATCACTTCGCGCTGCTTCGTCAGATTCTGGAAAATGTGGCGTCGTTCCTTGGCGTGAGTCAGTTTGGTTATGTCCTCAATCAAATTGGAATCGATGATGTAGATGAAATTGCCCGCATCGTCAACACCCTATCTCATAAGAAGGTTTATTACTTCGAATCGGATGAACTTAACGCCGATTCACTGGAGACTTTTGAGAAAATTTTCACCGGACTGAAGGAAAAGTATCAGTTCGTTCTCCACACGCCTGCACCGGAGGCAGCGTCACCTACGGCAGCCGAAGCGGTTGTAATGGCATGACCGATCTCATTCTCTATACCACCGAAGACGGTCGCAGCCAGATTCAGCTGCGGACGAAGAACCAAACGGTTTGGCTGACGCAGCGTGAAATGGCCCAGCTTTTCGACGTAAGTACGGACAATGTGGGGCTGCACCTCAAGAACATCTTTGCAGACGGTGAGCTGGAGGCGTCTTCAGTTATCGAGGAATCCTCGGTAACTGCTGTCGATGGCAAGAACTACCTGACCAAGCTCTACAAGCTCGATGCCATTCTCGCTGTCGGCTACCGCGTGCGTTCACCGCGTGGAGTACAGTTCCGCCGCTGGGCTTCAACCGTTCTGAAGGAGTACCTGGTCAAGGGCTTCGTGATGGACGACGAGAGGCTGAAGAACCCAGACGGCCGCCCGGACTACTTCGACGAGATGCTGGCGCGCATCCGGGACATCCGGGCCTCCGAGAAGCGCTTTTATCAGAAAGTGCGTGACCTGTTTACGCTCTGTAGCGACTACGACAAGACGGACAAGGCCACGCAGGTTTTCTTTGCCACCGTGCAGAACCTGTTGATCTATGCCGTGACGCAAAAGACCGCAGCCGAACTGATCACCGCCCGCGCCAATGCGGCCGATCCGAATTTCGGCCTGCTCGCCTGGAAGGGCAACAAGGTACGCAAGGCAGACATTGTGGTAGCCAAGAACTACCTGACCGAGGACGAGATCGACACCCTGAACCGGCTAGTGGTCATCTTCCTGGAAACCGCCGAACTGCGGGCCAAGAGCAAGCAAGAGACGCGCATGGCCTTCTGGAAGCAGAACGTGGATCAGATCATCACCTCTAACGGCTTTCCGCTGCTCACCCACGCCGGCACCATTAGCCATGAGCAAATGGAAGTGTGTACGGGCGAGCTGTATCTCCAGTTTGACCAGGGCCGCAAACGGCAGGAAGCCATTGCCGCCGACCAGCAGGACGAAGCCGATCTAAAGGCGCTGGAGAACACCTTGAAAAGGCGGGCAAAGCCATGAGCGAACAGGCCCGCCTCCACATAGACATCAAGGCTATCCAGGAACCGGCACGCCGCCATCCTCCGCGCCCATACAACGAACACGACCAAAACACACCATGACCGAACAAAACCAAAAAGCACTGGGCAACACCCTTTGGAGCATCGCCGACCAACTACGCGGGGCGATGGATGCGGACGACTTCCGCGACTACATGCTGTCCTTCCTCTTCCTGCGCTACCTCTCCGACAACTACGAGACGGCGGCGAAGAAGGAGCTGGGAAGGGACTATCCGGAAGTGGATGAGGATGCGCGCGAGGTACCGCTGGCACTCTGGTATGCCGCTAATGAGGGGGATGTTCCCGACTTCGAGAAGCAGATGCGCCGCAAGGTGCATTACGTCATCAAGCCCGAACATCTGTGGAGCAGCATCGCCAACCAGGCCCGCATGCAGGACTCGTTTCTGTTGAGTACGCTGCAATTGGGTTTCAAATACATCGAGACTGAATCCTTCGAGAGCACCTTCCAAGGGCTGTTCTCCGAGATCGATCTAACCTCCCCCAAGCTCGGCAAAAGCTACCCCGACCGCAATGTCAAACTCTGCACCATCATCCAGAAGATCGCCGAAGGGCTGGCGGAGTTTTCCACCGATATCGACGCATTGGGCGATGCCTATGAATACCTGATTGGCCAGTTTGCCGCCGGGTCTGGCAAGAAAGCGGGCGAGTTCTACACCCCGCAGCAGATTTCCGACATTTTGTCCGCCATTGTCACACTGGACAGCCAGGAACCGAAAACCGGTACCAAGAAGCGGCTGGAAAGCGTGATGGACTTTGCCTGCGGCTCCGGCTCACTATTGCTCAATGTGCGCAAGAAGGTGGCCAAGGCAGGCGGCACTATCGGCAAGATCTTTGGCCAGGAAAAGAACATCACCACCTATAACCTGGCACGCATGAACATGCTGCTGCACGGGGTGAAGGACACGGAGTTCGAGATTTTCCACGGTGACACCCTGCTCAACGAGTGGGATATGCTGCGCGAGCAGAACCCGGCCAAGAGGCCTAGCTTTGACACCATCGTCGCCAATCCACCCTTCAGCTACCGCTGGGAACCGACCGACGCGCTGGCCGATGATGTGAGGTTCAAGAGCCATGGCCTAGCGCCCAAGTCCGCGGCCGACTTCGCCTTCCTGCTGCATGGCTTCCACTACCTCAAAGACGAAGGCGTGATGGCCATCATCCTGCCGCACGGGGTGCTATTCCGGGGTGGAGCGGAAGAACGCATTCGCACCAAGCTGCTCAAGGACGGGCACATCGACACCGTCATCGGCCTACCTGCCAATCTGTTCTATTCAACCGGCATTCCGGTCTGCATCCTGGTGCTGAAAAAGTGCAAGAAGCCCGACGACGTGCTTTTCATCAACGCGAGTGGACCGGAGCACTTCGACAAAGGTAAGCGCCAGAATCAGCTGAGCAAGACGCACATCGCCAAGATCATCAAGACCTACCAGTTCCGCGAGGAGGAAGCGCGTTACTCACGCCGGGTAGAAATGGCCGAGATCGAGAAGAACGATTTCAACCTGAATATCTCCCGCTACATCAGCACGGCAGTCGCTGAAAAAGAAATCGAACTAGATGAGGTGAATCAGACACTGGGCGATATCGAGAAAGAGATTGCTAAGGCCAAGGCCAAGCACAATGCCTTCCTCAAGGAGTTGGGGCTGCCGTTATTGCCTTAAGGGGTCACGTAGTTGGATGTAGCTGCGACCAGACCGGAACCAAGAACGAAATAGCCAAGCCGCTTAGCTTGGCTTTTTTCATGCTCAAACACTTACGTAATGGATGTGGAGCGGGCGTTTATTGCCCTTGGTATTTTTGTGGTCATTTTTGGGGTGGCTTTTGGGGTTCATATGATTTGAAAAACAGATGTCTCCATATTTTTGTCTGGTAGATGGTTTTTACTAATATGTTCTCAGCTATTGAGTGCAAGTCTTGTTAGTATTTTTAGTTAGAATAAGATAGCCCTCACTGTTATTCAGGCAAAACTCCATCACTTGTGGAAACCCCGCATCTATCACCACATGGTAAAGCTGGTTCAGGCGTAGAGGGGCTGGGTTTGTGCTGGCCTCTCCATATGGAACACAGCTTTCCGGTGAGACGGGTCGGGCACGGCCTTTGAGCCAAACTTGCCATATCTTGTTTAGCCTTCCTGCTTGCTTTTCGTACACCAATATCTCGGTGCCAGCATAAGGACGATCTGCTTTCGGGTTAGTGATATAGAAGCAGGGGACGTTGTTGACGATCAACGCTTGAGCGTCAAAGTCGTAAGGCCGAGGACTGGTAGCTTGGGTGGTGCTGATGCTTGTGGCCAGCAGCATGCCACTCCATAGAGTAGGTTTCATGGCTTGGTGAACTCTGTAGTGTACGGTAGCAGCGTAGGGTCTTTGGGTTGGACCAAAAAGTCTTTCAATACCCTTCTCAACTCCTGAAGTTCTTCTTGGTATTTTCCCATTCCCAGTTCAGCCGCACCGAAATAGTTGGCAATCAGTTGGCCTTGTTGCTCCATATTGAACTGATGCAACGGCTTGCCGGCGTCCGCACCTTTGAGGTCGTAATAGTAGGCTTTTGCGTTGGCATCATAGCCACCTTTCAAGCCGATTTTGAAGCCATTCCAGATCAGGTTGTACCCCAATTGGTATTGCCAGACATGAACCATTTCGTGAATGAACCACATGAGGGTAGGGGCATCCTCTGCGGAGTAATCCGCTTTGAAGTATTGGTCCGGGAAGTGGATTTCGCCTCTTGGCGTCATGGCGTTTTGGGAACGGTTGGGTTGGCCAAACAAGCCGCCACGATGAATTTTGACTTTGCTGTAATCAATCGCATCTTTGAATAGGATTTGCGCCATTGCAATCTCGCCAGGGGTCAGGTCTCGGGTGCTGCTTGCCTGTGGCAAGGTGTGTTGGATGGGAGGTGAGTCTGAACCTTGTTCTTTGGTATGCAGTTTGGTGAGTGTGACTTTCATCGTGGGTGAAGGTGAGCGGCCTCCGTGGCTTGCCAGACGCTCCGCCTGACACTCACAGCCATAAAACCAGTCCGGATAAAACTCAGCGCTGGTGATGGCGACTTCGTAATCTGTTGTAATGCGGTGGGTATGGCCATCTGCATCGGTTTTGCCTGCCTCCGTTGAGCCGTCTGCCAGTGTTAGCTTGTAGGTGGTATTGGCCACAGGCTGGTTATCTGCGGTAAGAAAGCGAATTTGCGCGTGGCAAGCTACGTTGGCATCCTGGGTTTGAATCAAGGCGCTTAATGGGCCTGGCAAATATTTAACTGGGCCTGGTTGAGTGTTAAGGGTGAACTTGAATTGTGAGGCGATCAGAGTGGCACCGCATGAGGTTTGCATGCCTTCCACCGCCACATCGTGGCCAAGGTAGTTGAAAGTGCGGGGGCCAGGCAGGATAAGGAATTCTTTCTTACATTTGGGGCAATAACCCTGGTGGCCGACGCCGGAGGCGTATTTGCCATAAACAAACAGAGTTGAAAAATATCCTAGCACTGTGCCGCCGTGCGAGGTGGTGTCTCCTTCCCGGATGATGGCGCGTAGGGCCATGGTCGTCTCCCCCCTTTAAGCAATAAGGAATGGCTAGACTATGTTTTCATCATGGTGCGTGGGGCAAGCCCGCGTGGTCCAAGCATGAGCATGGAAACGCCGCAGCTCCGCTGCGGCGTTTCCACATCTACATCACCGAGCCAATTAGTCTGTGGCTGGTTTGTAGTTCTTGCCGCACGGGTTCCAGCAGGGTCACGATTTGGTCACAGTTCAGCGTGCTGTCTTCCGGGCAGCTTTGCAGCAGGGTCAGCAGTGCGTGCAGGCTTTGGTTGGCGTAGTGGAGGTGCATGGTGCCGCGGGTGATGCTTTCGTCCACGTCCAGGTAGCGCTGGTCCAGTTGTTGGCTCAGTGTTTCCAGTTCCGGCCGGCCTTGGGCGTTGACGCGCAGCGCTGTCAGCAGGTCTTGCAGTTGTTGCAGGACGGGGGTGGCGTTGGCGGTGATGGCTTCCGCCAAGGCGTTGGGGTCGGGATTGGCTTGGTGGATATTCAATATATTCATTATGGCCTCCACAAACATTTGCTTAAGGAAGCCTGCGCGGCACGCATGGGAGGCGTGGGCAGGCGCATGACAAAGTGGGAGGACCGGAACACGTACGGCAGCCCCGGAGGGCTCAATGCCATGCGCCCGCCCGGTTGTGGCAGACGCATGGACGTAGCAAGTCGCAGCCATGCGGCTTGCTAGCGTGTTCAAAACGGGCCTCCCAGCCCATGGCTGCGTTATTTGGCGCAGCGCATGGGCAGAGTAAGGGGGGAAGACAGGGGCGTCAAGGTGAGGGCATGTGGATTGAGGAGATTAAAGCGGCAGTGTTCGCGTTTTCTGCATGGTTGGATAAGTCTAGGTTTTGGCCGTGTTGCATTTTCCCACCATCATAACTCTTGCGATTAAGCCATGCAGGGGATGGGATTATGGCGATAGGCTTGCGGCAGATAGTTGAATGATATTGGTATTTTTTGTGGCCGGTCAGATTAAGCTGGCAGGCTATTCCCTTAATAAGTGCTGTGCTTCAGCGCTATTATGCAATAGCTTGTTTTTGCTGAGTTAAATTTTATTTTCCATGTTGTTGGTATTTTTGGTCCGTGTTGGAATTATAAAATTTTATTTGGAGATGAATTTTTCTAATGGTGTGGGTGGCTTTATTTAAACTTTATGGGTGAGGGAGATTTTGAGGGAGGTGTTGAATTGACACTTGGAGAAATGTGGGCGCAGAGTGCTGATTGCCTGCGCTTCTAGCAGGTTTGTTGATTTCAACGCTTTTTATTTGGAGAGCACTCATGCCATTAAGCAAACCAGCAAGCCCGGCTAAACCGCCTGCCGTAAAGGTGTTGATTGGTGGAAAAGTGGTTTTGGTGTCCAAGTCCGCCGTTACCCCTGTCCAATCTTCGGCAACATGTTTGATTATTGCCAATTAATCCCGTGGTAAATGGAGTGGGCCCTTTAGATAAGGGCTCACTTTTTATCTGGCTTCGTTTTAGTCAGGGGTTAAATAGTGAAAAATACAAATGCGATATCGCCTGTGCCATCAAGTCATGGTCTTCCTGTTGGCGTGAGTTTTTCAGATTTGATGGGGCTCATTCCCCGTTGGGCTTGGCTGGGCGGCAGGTGGCCGTATTCAATGCAAATGGTGCTGGCTGTGTTAGTGGGCAGTATCTGGACCTTAAAGGCGTTGGCGAATACGGGCAAGGTGAGCTCAACATTGTCCGCCATTTCCCATGTGATGAAGGTCTCGTATTTTCGAGCTTGGCAGATATATTGGAAAACTCAGATCAACCACGCTAGAAACACCCTTGTTTTTTCCACTCTTTGCCGGCTGCCTGGAGATCAATTACTGCGCTGGGGGCGCAAGCATACGCATGTGGATATTCAGACCCCTGAGGGGGCGTCTCCGGAAAAGCCCGTCATTTATCTAGTGGTTTCATTCGCGCTGCACTACTTTGGCATGCTGTTGCCGGTGCGGCAGCAATCTGCCCATGCCAGAAAAATAGCGGTGGTGCAGCCACGCTGTGCTTTAGAGCCTCTACAGGAGATTGGTTTCTATCAATCCTTATCCCTCATGACTGGGCAGCAAATAGAGGGGATTGTCGCTGACCAGCCATTGGTGGCGAGGCAGATTGCCAGGGCGGTGCGTCAGGGGTATTCCGTGGCGATGCGGGTGGACAGCATGCCCACGGAAACCGTGCGCATGGTGGGTTCGCGGCTTTGTGGCAAGGCGGCGATGTTTCCATTGAGCATTTTGGAAATAGCCAAGCGGCTGGAGGTGGATTTGGTTTTGCTCAGCGTGGTGAGGGAGGAGGGTGTGTTTCGTACCACCAGCCATTTGCGTCTTTCCGTGCCGGCTCAGTCCTCGGGCGAGGAACTGGCCGAGCTGGCCTGCCGCATTGATGGCACGATCGGCGCGTTGATTGCCCGCTATCCCGAGCAATACACCGCTTGGCATGCGGTAGCGGAACGTTGGCGCTTGGCGCAGGAGATAGAACAGGCTCTTGCCGATGGAGGCGAATATGGAACTGCGTGAAAAAGTGGCGGCCATTCTGGCTGAGGCGGCGGAGTTGCCGGTGGAGGCCGTTCTTGCCGCGCCGGATGTGGATAGCCTGGGGCTGGATTCCCTGTCGTTGTCCGATGTGCTGTTTGAGTTGGAAAAAGCGTTTCAGGTCGAGATTTCCGATGAGGAGGCCGGCCAGTTGCACACTCTGCTGGATTTTGAGGCGCTATTGCAGCGCAAGCTTGCGGAGGCCGCGGCGGAAGAAGGCTCGATATGAGTCTGCCGTTGCCACGTAGCCGCGAGAGTGTTGGGCTGCTAGGCCTGATAGCCGCGCTGGCCTGGGCGCAGTTGAGCAGCGGGGCGGTGTTATGGGGGCCGGTGTTGCTGGCGGCTTGGTGTGGATGGCGCGTATGGCGGCGGGCGCAGCCCTTGGCGTGCATGGTGTTGGTGCTGGTGTCGGCATGGTTGCTCAACCGCATGCTGCTGTTGGAGTGGCAAGTCTGGCCGCTGATCATGCTGTTGCCGATTCTGGTCACGTTGCTGGTGTTTTGGCGCCGGGACCGGCCGCGTGTGCTGGAGGTCATGCGCATGGGGCGCTTGCGGGCGAAACATGCCGCGCTGGGGGTGCTGGTGGGCTTGATCAGCAGTGGCGTTTTGCTGCTGTGGATGCGTTGGTTCGCTCCGGATTTGCGGGTGCAGGCCGGGCTGATGCCGGCTTGGCCGGTGATGGCCTTGCTGGCGGTGATTCTGGGGTTTGCATTGCTGAACAGCTGGATGGAGGAGGTCATTTATCGCGGCATGGTGCAGGGCGGTTTGGCTGAGGCCGCCTTGCCCTTGCCTATTATCTTGGTCGTGCAGGCGCTGGCCTTTTCCGCCGCGCATTACGCCGGTGGGGTGCCAAATGGCCTGCTGGGCGTGGGCTTGACCTTGTTGTACGGCTTGGCCTTGGGAGGGCTTAGAGTCTGGAGTGGGGGATTGGCTGCTGCCTTTGTCGCTCATGTAACAACAGATGTGTGCATTGGAACCGTGCTGGCGTTTCCGGCGATCCGGATGGAGATCATGTCGTGATATGGCCGCGTCGACCGTCTTGTATTTATGTTTTTTCCATTGCCGGGCCGATTACCGAGGCCAGCGCGCTGGACTTCGCCCTGCGTCTGCGTGAACTGCCGACCCGCAAGCCGGCGGCCTGCGCGGTATTGCTGCGCGTCTCTTCCAATGGCGGCGCGGCTGGTAGTGCGGAGGCCATGATTGAAGCGGTGAATCTATGCCGAGAGGAGTTGGGTTTGCCTATTGTCGCCTTGGTGATGGAGACGGCATTGTCGGCGGGGCTGCTGCCCGCGTTGGCGGCGGACCGAGTGGTGGTCACGCCCAGCGCCACCTTGGGCGGGGCGGGGGCGATAGTGCGTTTGCTGTCCCCGTCGGCGCTGTTGTCGAAACTTGGTGTGCGCTACACCGCTTATGCCAGCAATGATTTGAAAGACATGTTCAGTCATTGTGCCGATCTGGCCCCGGAGGCGGAGCAGGCCTTGCATGAGCTGGTGCAGAAAAACGGGCGGCAGTTCATGACAACCATCCTGGCATGCCGGCCGGCCTTGAGTCCGGAGGGGATGAGCCGTTTGGCGGCCGGGCAGGTGTTCAATGGGGCGGAGGCCGTCGCCTTGGGGCTGGCGGATGTGGTGGGCGGCTTTTACGCGGCGGTGGCCGAGTGTGGGCGTTTGGCCGGCCATGGCGCGCCCTTGCTGCGTTTTGTGGAGCAAGCCCCTGCCGTGCCCGCTGTGACGTGGTCTTCTCTTGATGGTTGGTTGCGGATGGGCAAGCGGTGGCTCAGTCCCTGAGGCCTGGTTCTGGTCTAGCCGCGTGTCTTCTGGCCGCCATCGGCCTAAGCTTGCTGCCGGCCGTCCAGGCCCAGCATGTTTATGAGCTGGACTATCGGCGTATCGCCGATGGCGTCAATCTCAAATACCTGTTCAAGGTCAGCCCGCAAACGTATCCGGACTTGGCATTTCGCCTGGGCTTGTCTCCGCTGGAGCGCGCTTTGTCTTTGGAGGGCAGCACACTGGAGATTCTGACGGCGGCCGCGCCCATCGGCCTGCGGCTGGACCGTTTCGGCTCGGCGGCCGTGCCGATCAGCGCGGCGCTGTACCGCGAGAACCCACCGGTGCGGATTACGGTGCCGGCCAAGGTGGGTTTGCAGCTTGGGGTGGAGGTTCACCTCAAGCGGCACGGTGCTGATGGGGTGGCAGTGGCGCAGCTGGAGCAGGGGCGGCGGCAGTATCAGGCGGCGATGCGCGAGGCCGGCTGGTGGGTGGCGCGGCTGGCGCCGAGTTTGCAGCGGGTGGTGATCCGCATGCCGGCCGGCCCGCCTGTCCGTTGTCAGTTGGAGCCGGTTTCCGTTCAGGGGGCTGGCTGCGTCAGCAATGCGCAGGGGGAATGCCGGTTGCGGCTGGCGGATCTGGCCGCATCGCCCGCTGGCCGTGTGACGTGTCAGCGGGAGGTGGAGGCGGTGTTGCTGGAGGCGGAGTAAATACCTGTTCAAGGTCTGCCGCGCGTTGGGGATGCGAAGGAGGAATTACAGCGAAAAGCCGCCCATTGTGGGCGGCTTTTGGCGTTGCAGCGTGGCGATCGTAAGCCGGCTTTAAGCCGCGCTCATGGCGGCGCCGGCCGGGGCCGTTACGGCGCCCAGGTCCTGGATGATGTCGTCAATCAGGCGGTCCAGCCGCTGGCTGTCGTGGTGGTGGGGCGTGGTGATCAGGTGGGCCGCGCCGCCGGATCGGGCCAGGCCGTGTTTGTCGCACACGGGTTCGGACGGGCTGGGGAAAACCACGGTAATGGAGTTCTGGCAGCGCCAGGCCTGGATGCCGGCGGCCCGGAAGCGGTCTATCGCGTATTGGGCCATGTCCAGGCAGTGGCGCACTTTGCGACGCCATTCCGCCAACGGCCGGCTCTTGATGGCGGCCCACAGCATCATGGGGGTGTGGCCGTTGCGGGAGCCGCTGATGGTTTGGTCTTTGGCGGAGATGTAGTCAATTTCCACGGAGATGCGCGACACATTGCTGCGTTTGGCCAGCACGATGCCGCATGGCATGGGTGAACCTATCATCTTGTGGCCGGACACGCTGATGGAGTCGATGCCGTCGGCGAAGGAGTAGGGCTGGGGGCTGTCGACAAAGGGCAGGATCATGCCGCTGAGCGCGGCGTCCGCGTGCAGGTAGTAGTCCCGCCGCGGGATGCCGGCCTTAGCCAGCTTGTCCTGGATGATGCCGATGTCGTCCACGGCGCCTTTCATGGTGGTGCCGACGTTGACGAAGACGATGGGGTGGCGTTCCTGGTCTTGCTGGATTTTGGCCACCAGGTCGTCGTAGTCGATTTCGCCGCTGGGCAGGGAGTCCACCGCGCGGGATTGGATGCGCAGCAGTTTGATGATCTTGGCCACGGAGTAGTGGCTGTCCTTGGAGTAGTACAGGGTGGCGTCCGGGAAGAGTTCGCGGGCGAGGTAGCAGCCAAACATATTGCCTTCGGTGCCGCCGTTGGTCACGTAGCCCCAGCTTTCGTCAAAGGGGATGTGGAACAGTTCGGCGAAGAAGTGCATGACTTCGCGTTCGAAGTCGAAGGAGTTCAGCAGGTAGTTGCTGCTTTCGTTCCAGTCGCCGCAGTTGTTGATGGAGAAGCGCAGGAAGCGGTGCAAGGGGGCGTAGTCGAAGTCGGCCGATTCCGGGTAAGCAAGATTGAAATATTGGTGCTGCAAGCAGTACTGCCAAAAAGATTCGATACGGTTTTGGTCTAGGGAAGACAGCGACATGGGGTAGCTCCGTGGTTTCTCAGAACCTGCTCACGATCCGCTGCGCGTCGACGGGATAGTTTAGACAGGGCGTTGAGAGCAGCTTCGAAATGCTCATGTACCCTGTGTGCATTCCGCTTTCTCAGCTGTTCTCGCCTTGTCTCGTCTTAGCTCGCAAGATCGTGAATAGATCCTCGGTGGGTGGGTATTACCGGGTGTTTTTCCTTGTTGGCTGGGCGTGGGTTGGTGCCCGGTTTTGTCTGTTTTTGAGGTGTGAGGGCCGGTTCTGCGTGCCGGCCGCAGTCACTCTTTAAGCGCCCGTTTGCCGGGCATCCAGCAGCGCTTCCCAGTCCGCCAGGGTGGGAGAGCGGCTCAGTTCTTCCGTGCGCACGGGGATGCCGCGGGCGTTGAGTTCCGTGGCTAGCGTCATCAGGCGCAGGGAATCCAGGCCGTAATACATCAGGTTTTCCGTGGGGTTCAGCGCCCCGTCTTCCGCTATCAGTTGCCGCAGCCGGCTGTGCAACCATTGGCGCGGGCTGGCGGCCTCCGTTTGCGATGGCTGGGCTAGTTTTTCATTCGTCATGACGATTTCACCTTGATCATTGCATCACGTTAATGGTGTAAATTATAATCATTCGCATTTAGAGATGCCATATGGAGATGAAAGAAATGCAAGAAATCCATTTGTCAATTTTCAAGGGCGTGAAATGAGAGAGCTGACTTCAATGCAAGCGGCCTGCTGGATGGGCCGGGGCGATCATTCGGATCTGGGTGGCGTCTCTGCGCATTTGTATGCGGAGTTCGACGGCCAGGCCATTGATCTGCCGCGTTTGGTGGCCGCGCTGGGCAGGCTGGGCCGCGAGCACGCCATGCTGCGCGCCTGCGTGACGGCGGACGGCATGCAGGCGCTGGCGGCGGCGGATAAGGCGCCTCATTTGGAGGTGGAGGATTTCACCGCCTTGGAGGGCGAGGCGCTGGCTCAGCGCCTGAAAGCCAAGCGCCAGCAGTGGACACATCAGCGGCTTGACCTGGCAAGGGGTCAAGCCGTTCGTTTTTCCATCAGCCTGTTTGGCGCGGGGGATAGCCGGCTGCATGTGGACGCGGACATGATCGCCGTGGACCCGTCCAGTTTCCGTGTGCTGATGGAGGATTTGGCGCTGTTTTACGAAGCCCCGGACGCGGAGACGCCGCCTACGCCGTCGTTCTTTGAGTGGTGCGACCGGGCGCGGGACGAGCCCTGGCTCAAGGCGGCTCGGGAGCGGGACCGCGATTGGTGGCGGGAGCAATTGCCCAATATCGCGCCGGCTCCGTCCTTGCCGCGTCGGGAGGGTCCGGCGGGCGCGGTGTCCAGCCAGCGCTTGTGCGCCTGGCTGGCGCCGGAACAGCGCCAGGCTTTGCGGCGCTTGGCCAAGGCGCAGCGGCTGACGCTGTCCGGCCTGATGCTGGGCTTGTTCGCCCAGGCCTTGGGCGCGGCCACCGGGGACCGGCGCTTCCGGCTGAACGTGCCGGTGTTCTGGCGGCCGCCGCTGCTGGAGGGCGCGGAACGCATCATCGGTGAGTTTGCCAACCTGGTGTTGCTGGATGTGGACTTGGACGCGGCGCCGACTACGGGCGCGCTGTGCCGAAACCTGGCCGCGCAGTTGCTGGAGCGCGCCGGCCATTGCGCTTATCCGGGCGTCAACCTGATGCGGGATTTGTCCCGCCATCACCGTTCGCCGCAGATTGCGCCGGTGGTGTTCACCGCGGCGCTGGATATGCCGGGCGGGGAGCTGTTCTCGGAGCGGGTGCGGCGCGCTTTCGGCGCGATGAACTGGGTGATTTCGCAGGGGCCGCAGGTGGCCTTGGACGCGCAGATCGTCAGCGCGGACGGCGGGGTGTTGATCAATTGGGACATCCGCCTGGACGCCTTGCCGCAAGACTGGGTTGCCCAGTTGTTCAACGATTTTGTGGCGCTGGCCACCGCCGTGGCGGCGGACCCGGCCGCGCTGGAACGCCTGCTGGCGCAGCCGGAGGCGGAAACGCCGTTGACGGTGTTGCAGCAGGCTTATTTGCTGGGCCGCACCGCGCAGCTGCCGCTGGGCGGGGTGGCGATGCAGGAATTCCGCGAATACCACGGCGCCATGGACCCGGCGCTGTTGCGCAGCCGGCTGGGCGAGATGGTGCGGCGTCATGATTGCCTGCGCACGGTAATAGACGTCACGCGCTTGCGGCAGCGGGTCCGCACGCAGTCGCGGGTGAATCTGCGGGAGGTGGATTTGCGCGCCTTGTCGCCAGCGGCGGCCCAGGAGCGGGTGGCGGCGGCGCGCGAGGATTACGCCCATGCGCTGTTTGATCTGGAGCATTCCCCGTGGGAGCTGACGCTGTTCCTGCTGCCGGACGACAGCTTGACGGTGTTTACGCGTTTTGACGCTTTGATCGTAGATGGCCGCTCCATCGCCGCGCTGATGCTGGAGCTGTTCCAGGGCGTGGTGGAGCCGAGCAGGCCGGCCGCCGCCGCAGTGGCCGAGGCGTCTGCGGAAGCCCGCAAGGCGGACGCGCTGTATTGGAAAAACAAGCTGGCCGATTGCAGCGGCGCGCCGCGGTTGCCCTGGCGCAAGCCCTTGGATCAATTGGGCGTGGCGCGCTATGAGCGGCAAAGCCTGACGGTGAGCGCGGAGCGTTTCGAGCGGCTGAGCAAGCTGGGCAACGGCCAACGCTTTTTCAAGAACACCACGGTGATGGCGCTGGTGTTGGAAGTGCTGTCGCATTGGTTGGACGAGGGTGGCTTGTGCGTGGCGGTGCCGGTGGCGCCGCTGCCGTCCGGCGGTTTCTCCAACCGTTCCAGCTTCATCGCGGTGGCGTGGCAGGCGGGGCTGGACAGCCTGGCGGAGCGCGGCCGCCGCTTGCAGGCGGACGTGATGGAAGGCTTGCAGCACTTGGCCTTCTCCGGCGTGGACCTGGCGCGGATGTTGTTTGAAAGCCATGGCCCCGGCCCGGCGTTGCCGGTGGTGGTGACCAATGGTTTGTCGTGGCCGACAGCGGCGGACGGCGCCATGCGCCAGATCGGCGGGCTGACCCAGACGCCGCAGGTGGCGATGGATCTGCGCTTTTCCGCACGGGCGGACGGCGCGCTGGTGTTTGATATCGACTACGCCCGCGACGCGCTGGAGCCGGCCCTGGTGGGCGCGGTGCTGAGCGCGCTGGAGCGGGCCATCGAGCAGGTGACGGACAGCGGCGTGTTCGAGGCTCCGGCCGGGCGGGTGCTGGATTACGGCCATTACCGGCTGAACAGCGTGGAAGCCGAAGCGCGCAGCGAGGATTTCCTCGGCCGCATCGCCGCCCATATTTTCGACCCGGACAACGCCCGGGTGGCGCTGATCAGCGGCCAGCGGCGGATACGCTACGGCGAGCTGGGCGAGGCGGTGTCCCGGACAATGGCGGCACTGAAGGCGCGCGGCGTGAGCGCCGGCCAGGTGGTGGCGGTGTGCCTGCCGCGCAGCCCGGAGCACACCATCGTCACCCTGGCGTGCGCCTTCAGCGGCGTGGTGTGGGTGCCGATAGACGCGGGGTCCCCGGAGGAGCGGCTGCGTTATCTGCTGGACAACTGCCGGCCAAACCTGGTGGTGGCGGCTCAGCCGCTGCCGACCGAGCATGCGCGGGCCACGCCGGAGCAACTGCTGGCGGAGGCCGCGCCGCTGGCCGCGCGCGGCGGCTGGCAGGCGCTGTCCCTGAGCGAGACGCCGGCGTATTACCTGTACACCTCGGGCACCACCGGCAAGCCCAAATGCGTGGTGTTGTGCAACCGGGCCACGGCCAATGTCATCGGCGCTACGCTGGAGCATTGGCAGGTGAGCCAGCGTGATGTGTGCATGTCGGTGACGCCGCTGCATCACGATATGTCGGTGTTCGACGTGCTGGGCAGCCTGACTGCCGGCGCCACCCTGGTGTTGCCGGAGGCGGGCGAGGAGAAGGACGCGGTGCGCTGGAACCAGCTGGTGGACGAGCACGGCGTCACGCTGTGGTGCACGGTGCCGGCCATGCTGGAGATGCTGCTGTCTTGCCGGCGGGAAGGCGGGCTGCAAAGCCTGCGGCTGGTGGCACAGGGCGGGGATTACATCAAGCCGTCCATCATCGCGGATTTGCGCGACGCCCTGCCGGCGGCGCGGCTGCTGTCCTTGGGCGGGCCGACGGAAACCACGATCTGGAGCATCTGGCACGACATCGTCGCTGAGGACAGCGCCAAGGTGCCCTATGGCCGGCCGCTGCCCGGCAACCGCTATTGGCTGCTGAACGAGCGCGGCGAGCATTGCCCGGCCGGCGTGGCCGGACGCATTCACACCGCCGGCGTCAATCTGGCGCTGGGCTATCTGGAAAACGGCGAGCTGACCCAGCACGACTTCGTCACGGTGCGAGACGAGGCCGGTCGGGAGGCGCGGGCCTTCCGCACCAGCGATTGCGGCCGTTACCGCCCGGACGGGGTGATGATGTTCGACAGCCGGGTCAATGGCTACGTCAAGGTGCGCGGGGTGCGGGTGTCGCTGCCGGACATCGAGATGGAGCTGATCAAGCATCCGGCGCTGGCCCATGTGCTGGTGGTGGATGTGGGCGACGAGCGGCAGGGGGAGCTGGGCATAGGCGCGCTCTACGTGGCCAAGCCCGGCGCGGAGGCGAGCGCGGCGGATCTGCGCGAGCACGCGCGCCGCGTCCTGCCGCAATCCCATGTGCCCACGCGCTTCCTGCGGGTGGAGCAACTGCCTTTGTCGCAAAACGGCAAGCCGGACCGCCGTGGCGCGCGCGTCTTGTTGCAGGCGCCGGCCCATGTTCCGGCGGCAGCAGCCGTTGTCGAGGCGCCGGCCGTGGCGACGCGGCACCGGCGCCCGGTGCTGGATATTTATCTGGGCGTGCTGGGGCGTTCCTACCAGGAGCTGGCGGATGAGTTGCTGGATTTCAGCAGCATGGGTTTGCTGCCCCAGCATCTGAAAGCCATTGCGGCGCGCCTGCGGGAAACCTTCGCCGTGGAGCTGTCGCCCGGACAGCTGCTGCGTTGCCGCAATGTGGCGGATGTGGAGCGCTTGCTGGTGGCTGGTCAGCCCTGATCAAACTCACCCCGGGGCGGCGATCCCGCCCTGGGGACAATCGATAGAACCTTTGATAGAACCTTGGGAGTTTTTCGCATATGGAAATGGCGAACGTAGATGTTGCCGGCGTCGGCATCGGGCCGTTCAATCTGGGCTTGGCGGCTTTGTTGTCGCGTCACTCGGACATCAAAGGGGTGTTTCTGGAGCGCAAGCCGGCGTTTCGCTGGCATGAGGGTTTGTTGTTGCCGGGCACCACGCTGCAAGTGCCGTTCCTGGCCGACTTGGTCACGCTTGCGGACCCCACGCATCCGCTCAGCTATCTGAACTATCTGCACCAGCATGACCGCCTTTACCAGTTCTACTACTACGACAACACCCTGGTGCCGCGCATTGAATACGACGATTACTGCCGCTGGGCCGCGCAGCAGCTGCCGGCCTGCCGCTTTGGCGAGGAGGTGCGGGACGTGACTTACGACGCGGACGCGGGGCGTTTCGTGGTGGACAGCGAGTCGGCGTCGGGCGGGATGCGCCGCTATGCCGGCCGCGATCTGGTGGTGGGCGTGGGCACTTCGCCGTGGCTGCCGGCGTGGGCGCGCGCCAGCCGTCACCCGCGGGTGATCCATTCCGCCCAGTTCATCCCCAATCAACAGGCGCTGTCGCAATGCCGGCGCGTCACTGTGATCGGCTCCGGCCAGAGCGCGGCGGAGTGTGTGCTGGCGCTGTTCCGCGAGATGAGCCCGGAGCAGGTGGCGGCCGGGGCGTCCATCCAGTGGATCACGCGCGCGCCGGGCTTCCACCCGATGGAGTTTTCCAAGCTGGGGCAGGAGTGCTTTACCCCGGCTTATATGCAGTACTTCCACAGCATCCCGCGAGAGAAGCGCCGCGAGGTGGTGGCCGGCCAGGGCCTGTTGTACAAGGGCATCAGCTTCTCCACCATCGGCGATATTTTCGATCTGCTCTACGAGCGTTCGATAGGCGGCCGCGAGCCGGGCCTGAAGCTGTATTCCAACTGCGATGTGGAGGCGCTGGAGGAGCAGGGCGCGGACGGCGCGCTGCGCATGACTTGCCATCACCGGCAGCTGGGCCAGCGCTGCCAGCTGGAGACCGACGCCATTGTGGCGGCCACCGGCTACGCCCACGCCTGGCCGCAGTGGTTTGAGCGCTTGAAGGAGACGGTGCTGGCGGTGGACGCGCAGGGCGATTGCATCGTGGAGGAGGATTTCACCGCCCGCCGCCGCGATCAGGGGCCGGGCCGGGTGTTTGTGCAGAACGCGGAGATTTTCCAGCACGGGGTGGGCTCGCCGGACTTGGGCATAGGCCCGATCCGCAACGCGGCCATCATCAATCAGTTGCTGGGCCAGCCGCGTTATCGCCTGCCGCAGCGTTCGGCGTTCCAGCATTATGGTTTGCCGCAGGGGTAGGTTCTAAACAGGCCGGTGGGTATCGGGTACGCGGTTGCCTGAGCGTTAGCGTCGTTTCAAAACACGGCACAAAGATTGTGGACAGGTTGAGCTGTTGGTGGGTATCGCCAGCGGCTCCACCCACCCTACGACGGTTGTTCGTCGCGGTAGGGTGGGTGGAGCGCAGCGATACCCACGCGGGCCGGGGCCTGAGGCGCATCGGATGCGGGGTTTCCTGTGTGCCAAGCTGGTTTCAAAGCACTAAAGAAAGATCGAAAACGGGTTCTGAGACTGAATGAAATGGACGCCCCCGCTCTCGTTTGAGGGCGGGGGCGTCAGGCTTTGCGCGCCGTATCACCGACGCGCAGCGTTTAGCCCAGCAGCTCTTCCAGCCTCCGCTCGCTGGCATCGCCCGCGCTCAATAGCGCGAACAAGCGGTGCAGCGTGGCGCAGATGGCCTCGAGCTGGGTGGCGGAGTAGCGCTCCGCGCGGTAGGTGATGACCAGGCGCAGCGAGCCGTCGTGCGCGTCTTCCATGATCTCGAACTGCAGGCCGAACATGGATTCGCTCTTGTCCGGGTCGATCTGGCGGTAGCGGATCTCGCCGCCGTCCGGGGCCGGCAGCGCGCCGTTGAGCGCGTTGTTGGCGTGGACCTGGATGTAGACGTCGAACAGCAGGCCGTCCGCCGGTGTCATGCCCAGCGCGTTTTGCACCAGCTCCAGCGGAATGTCGGCGTAGGCCATGGAGTCGTTGATGGTCAGGGTCACGTCCTTGAGCAGGCTGCCCAGCGATTGCCGGCGGTCGAAGCGCACCCGGTGCGCCACCATGGTGGTGAAGTAGCCGACGGTGTCGAAATACGCCGCGTCGGTGCGGCCGGAGGAGGAGGTGCCGATCACGATTTCCGGCAGATCGCCCAGCTTATGCAGCGCCAGCGCGATGGCGGTGTAGACCACGCTGAACAGCGAGGAGTCGTGATGCTTGGCGAAGGCGGTGATCGCTTCCTGCACGCCCGGCTCGGGCTTGAATTCCAGCCATTTGGCCTTGAAGCCGGCGGCCTGGACGGGCGCGGCGGCCGGCGCGGCCGGGTCCGGCAGGCGCAGGCCCGGCGTGGCGCCGCGCAGCATGGCGGTCCAGTAATCCATGTGGCGCGGGTTGACGCCCTGGCTCTGCTGCTCCAGCGCGAAGGCGTGGAAGGAGGGTGCCGGGGCGGCCCATTGCGGCGCCTTGCCGGCGGCGCGGGCGCGGTAGGCCAGCGCCAGCTCGTCCATCATCACATTGAGCGACCATTCGTCGATCGCCATGTGGTGGACCAGGAAGGACAGGGTCTGGCGGCCGGTGGCCGGGTGGCGCAGGAAGCGTATCCGCAGCGGCAGTTCGCGGCTCAGGTCGAAGCGGTGGGCGGCTTCGTCCGCCAGCGTCAGCCCTTCGCTCTCCGCACTGCTCCAGAACCACTTGTAGCCGCCGGTTTCCGCCAGCGGCACGATGCACTGCAGCGCGGCGGCGTCTTCTTCATGGAAGGTAGTGCGCAGGCTGGCGTGGCGTTCCAGCAAGTCCGTGAAGGCCAGGCGGAACAGGTTTTCGTCCACCGGGTCTAGGAAATCCAGCGCGAAAGGCAGGTTGAAGATGGTGCCGAAGTCGTAGGCGGCGTAGGCGCGCCACAGCGAGGCTTGCGCCAGCGCCAGCGGGGCTTGGCGGACTTCGCCGGCCGGCGCGGCCTGGCGGCGTTGTTCGCTGACGGTGGCGCGCGCGGCCAGCGCGGCGGCGGTGGGCGCTTCAAAGAAGTCGTTGAAGCGGATCTGGATGCCGTGCTTGCTTTGCAGGGTGCCGATGATGCGGGTGGCCAGCAGGGAATGGCCGCCGAAATCGAAGAAGTTATCGTCCGGCCCCATGCCGGGTTCGGCCAGCACGGCGCGCAGTTCGGCCAGGATGACGGCGGCGACCGCGTCTTGGCCGTCGGCCGCGGGCTGGGCGGCCGCCGGCGGGCGGTAGCCGGTTTCGCCGGCCTGCAAGGGCAAGGGCGTCAGCGCCAGCGGACGGCGCGCGGCGTCCAGTTGCTGATAGCCCTGGGCTAGCGCATCCGCCAAGGCGTTGAACGGCTGGGCGGGGTCCAGGATGGGGTGCAGGCTCAAGGCCAGCACGGCGCTGTGTTCGGTATGAATGATCTGGGCCTGGAACGGCGGCTGCGTCGCCGCGTCCCAAGGCGCCGCGCGCAGCGCCAGCAGGCGCTCGGCCAGCTCGGCTTCGCCCAGGCGCGGGAAGGCGATGCAAGGGTGCCAGCCGTCCACATGGGATTTGCGCAGATCGCCGTCGTCGCTGAACTCGTAGCGGGCGTTCAACTCCGGCCGGGCCTGGATCAGCTGTTGCAGCGCCAGGGTGAGCAGGGCCAGGTCCGTCTGCGGGTCCAGCCGCCAGGCGTTGACGCGGCGGTTCAGGCGTTCCGGGTGTTGCTGCTGCAATAGCCAGCATTGTTCTTCGTGAAGGCTCAGGGACAGGCGCTGCGACGGGATGTCGGGGTGGGGGTGCGACAAGGGTAGTCTCCTTCTGGAATTCAACGGCCAATAATCGTTGCGGGCGGCGACTGGGACGCCTGTTCTCTAGGGTGTCGTCGGGAGATGACGACCCTGGGAATGGGTGCGGCTGGTTCTTGCGATGAGATGTTTACGGCATGGACGGCGCGGGATTCCGGCCGTTTTCAGTCATGGGCCAATTGGGCCCGATGCTGCTTATTCATCATGTCGTTCGGGTGTTTTCTGGCTTTTCGGCATAGTTAATGCAAAAGACATTGGATGCTTGTGTCAGGTATGACGTATTGACAATGTCGGCGATAATAATAAAAATGATTATCATTTGCAAATACAAGCGAAAAGGAGAGGGGCGTGGACAATGGCCCGATCACTTTTCAGTCGCAATTGCAGAGCTTGTACCTGGATCACCACGGTTGGCTGTGCGGTTTGCTGCAGCGTAAGTTGGGCAATCCAAACGATGCGACGGATCTGGCTCACGACATTTACCTGCACCTCATTCAGAAAGGGCGGATTCCGCCGGCGGATGAATCCCGTTGCCACTTGGCGCAGATCGCCAAAGGCAAGGTGATTGATTTGCTGCGCCGCCGCCGTTTGGAGGCCAGCTATATGGAAAGCCAGGCCCAGCAGCCGGAGCCGCGCACGCAGTCGGAAGAGGCGCGCGCGTTGGTGAAGGAGGAGATCAAGGGGGTGGACCTGGCGCTGATGGGCAAGTCGTTCAAGGTGCGCCAGGCGCTGCTGCTGTCCCGGCTCAACGGCATGAGCTACGGCGATATCGCCGCGGAGCTTCAGGTATCGGTGTCTTCGGTGGAGAAGTACGTCGCGCTGGGCCTGCAAGCCTGCCGGCGCAGCGTGGAGGCCGGTCTTGGGCCGGGCGCGTGCAAGCAACAACCATTAATCCGTGTTGTAGAGGAGTTGTCATGAGTGTTGAGGAAGAGGTTTTGGGAGAGGCCGCCGCCGCCGGGCCTATCGCCCGCGTGTTGGCGCCGATACGCGGCCGGCTGATCGTCGCCGGCCTGCTGGCGGGGCTGGGCGCCATGCTGAGCCTGGCGCCGCTGGCCGGCGTCGCCCATATCGCGCAGCTGGCGCTGGGCCAGGGCGCGGCCGCGCTGGGCGGCGATGTCTTGTGGCGGGTGGTGGGCCTGAGCCTGCTCTGCCTGTTCGCCGGCATGACGCTGATCCTGGCCGGCGACGTGGTGGCCCACCTGGCGGACAACCGCATCACCGGCCTGCTGCGCCTGGCCATTACCCGCCGGCTGGCCAAGGTGCCGCTGGGTTGGTTCACCAGCCGCGCCTCGGGCGAGGTCAAGCAGGCGATGCACGACGATATCGGCATTCTGCACAGCCTGACCGCCCATTTCTACACCACGCTGGGGCGCAGCGTGGGCGCGGTGCTGGCGTCCATCGTCTATCTGTTTGCGATGGATTGGCGCATGGCCATCGCCTCGCTGCTGCCCTTCCCGCTGTTCTTCCTGTTCTTCGCGCGGGCCCACAAGGCCAGCGCGGCCAATATGGAGAGCTTTGGCGCGGGCATGGCGCGCATCAACAACGCGGTGGTGGAGTTCGTCAACGGCATTCCGGTGGTGAAGGCCTTCGGCGCGCAGCACAAGGCGCACGGCAGCTACCGCGCGGCGATAGACGCTTTTGCCAGCGCTTTCACGGATTTCACCCGGCCGCTGGTCAGCGCAATGGCCAACGCCAACGCCATCATCGCGCCGGTGTCGGTGCTGGGCGTGGTGCTGGCTTTTGGCGCGCTGATGGTGGGCCTGGGCTGGATCGCCCCGGTGGACGTCTTGCCCTTCGCCCTGGTGGCGCCGGGGCTGAGTTCGCCGCTCTTGATGCTGAGCTACATCACTCATGATTTGAACCACGCCACCGGCGCGGCCCAGCGCGTGCATGCGCTGCTGCAGACCCCGGTGCTGGAAACCGCCGCCGGCGCGGCGCGGCCGGCCGACGCCGAAATCCGCGTGGAAGGGCTGAGCTATGGCTATTCCGAGCAGGAGCCGGTGTTGTCCGGCATCGATTTCACGCTGGCTCCCGGCACGGTGACGGCCATCGTCGGCCCCTCCGGCGCCGGCAAGTCCACGCTGGCGCGGCTGCTGTTGCGCTTCTTCGACCCCAGCGCCGGGCGCATCACCCTGGGCGGCGTGGATTTGCGGCAGCTGGACAGCGCGGAGCTGTATCGGCGCATCGGCTTTGTCTTGCAGGACGTGCGCCTGATCCACGCCAGCGTGCGCGACAACATCGCGCTGGGCCGGCCCTCGGCCAGCCAGGCGGAGATCGAGGAGGCCGCGCGCATGGCCAATATCCATGAGCGCATTCTCGAGCTGCCGCGCGGCTACGAGGCGGTGATAGGCGAGGACGTGCAGTTCTCCGGCGGCGAGGCCCAGCGGCTGAGCATTGCCCGCGCGGTGTTGCTGGACCCGCCGGTGCTGGTGCTGGACGAGGCGACGGCGGCGGCCGACGCGGAAAACGAGGTCAAGCTGCAGCAGGCGCTGTCCGCCTTCGCCCGCGGCCGCACCCTGGTGGTGATCGCCCACCGGCTGGATACGGTGATGCAGGCGGACCAGATTCTGGTGGTGGACAAGGGCCGGCTGATTGAGCGCGGCCGGCACCATGAGTTGCTGGAACAGGGCGGCTGCTACGCGCGGCTGTGGGCGCAGGGTCATTACGGCAAGGCCGGAGAAGCAAAACAGGAAGGATGGGTGCCGCAATGTTGAAGACTTTTATTCGGCTGCTGGGGGAGGACGCGGCCAAATTGCGCCGTTATGCGTGGCTGGCGCTGACCTACAGCCTGCTGTGCGGCGTGACCATCGTGATGCTGGCGCCGGTGCTCAGCCATCTGCTGGCCGGCGAGGCGCGCGCGGCCGGCGCGTGGCTGGCGGCGCAGGCGCTGGGCGTGGCGCTGTGCTGGGGCTTGCGGCGCAAGGTGGAAAAAGCCGGCATCGCCGTCGGCATCGCCGTGCTGCAAGGCGGACGCCACCGTTTGGCCGAGCATGTCGGCGGCCTGCCGGTGGGCTGGTTCAGCGCCGGCAACACCGCCCGGCTCAACCACATCGCCACCCAGGGCATGATGGAAATGGCCCAGCTGCCGGCCCATGTGTTCACCCCGCTGTTTGTCGGCGTGGTGACGCCGGTGGTGGTGCTGGGCGCGCTGTTCGCCGTCAATCCGCTGATGGGCTGGGTGGGGCTGGCCAGCCTGCCTTGCCTGCTGCTGGTGTTTGGGCTGACCGCGCGGCTGAGCCAGCGCGCGGACCAGGCCTATCAGCAGCACGCCGGCCAGAGCAGCCAGCGCATGGTGGAGTTCGCGCAGGCGCAATCGGTGCTGCGCGCCTTCAACGGCGAAAGCGGCGGCACGCGTTTCCTGGAGCAGGCCATTGCCCAGCAGCAGCGCTCCGGCCGGCGCCTGATCCAGCTGTCGGCCTTGTCCTCGGTGCTCAACGTCTGGGCGGTGCAGGCCAGTTTCGCCGCGCTGCTGCTGGTGGCCGCGCTGTGGCTGAGCGACCATGCCGGCCTGGGCCTGAGCCCGGCCACGGTGATTCCGGCGCTGGTGGCGCTGATGCTGATGAGCCGCTTCATCGACCCGCTGCTGGACGTGGCTGGCTATAGCGAGGTGCTGCGCGGCGCGCGCGGCCAGTTGCAGGCGGTGGCCAAGTTGTTTGAGGTGGCGCCCATGGCCGAGCCGGTCCGTTCCGGCGCGCCGGCGGACGCCTCGGTGGAGTTGAACCGGGTGGGCTTCCGCTACGGGCCGGAACAGGTGCAAGTGCTGAGCGAGCTCAGCCTGCGCATAGCGCCGGGCAGCATGACCGCGCTGGTGGGCGCGTCCGGTTCCGGCAAAACCACGGTGTTGCGCCTGATCGCCCGCTTCTTCGACGTGGACCAGGGCGAGGTGAAAGTGGGCGGCGTGGATGTCCGCGACCTGTCCAGCGAACGGCTGGCCGGCCAGATCAGCCAGATCTTCCAGGACGCTTATCTGTTTCAGGGCAGCATCGGCGACAACATCCGCATCGGCAAGCCGGACGCCAGCGACGCCGAAGTGCTGGCGGCGGCCAGGCTGGCCGGGGTGGAGGAAATCATCGAACGCCTGCCGCAGGGCCTGGACACGCCGGTGGGCGAGGGCGGCGCGCGCTTGTCCGGCGGCGAGCGCCAGCGCATTTCCATTGCGCGGGCGCTGATCAAGGACGCGCCCATCCTGCTGGTGGACGAGGCCACGGCGGCGCTGGACACCGAGAACCAGGCCGCCATCGCCCAGGCGCTGGCGCGGCTGCGCGGCAAGCGCACCCTGATCGTCATCGCCCACCAGCTGTCCACGGTGGAAATGGCGGACCAGATCGTGGTGCTGGAGGACGGCAAGGTGCGCGAGCAAGGCAGCCATGCCGAGCTGAGCGCGCGCGCCGGCCTTTACGCCCACTTCCTGGAGCAGCGCAGAAGCGCCAAGGGCTGGCGCATCACCGCGGCGCCGGCCGCAGAGGCCGTGTGTTGAAACGACTTGCCTTGCCGCTGCTGCTCTTGGCTTGCAGCGGCCTGTCCTTGATGGTGGGGGCCAAACAGATGGCCTGGACCGGGCCGCTGGCCCTGTCCGACGACAGCTGGCTGACCCTCACCGCCAGCCGGCTGCCGCGCCTGGCGGCGCTGCTGCTGGTGGGGGTGGGGCTGTCGGTGTGCGGGGTGATTCTGCAGCAGATTGTGCGCAACCGTTTTGTGGAGCCGGCCACCTCTGGCGGGCTGGATGCGGCCAAGCTGGGCATCCTGGTGGGGCTGAGCCTGGTCCCTGAGGCCGGCAACCTGGGGCGGATGCTGTTTGCGCTGGCTTTCTGCTTCGCGTCCAGCCTGGTCTTTATCGCCATCATCCGCCGCATCCAGTTCAAGAACACCGTGCTGGTGCCGGTGATAGGGCTGATGTACGGCAGCGTGCTCAGCGCGGTGGCCGAGTTCTACGCCTACCGCCACAACATCCTGCAAAGCATGCAGGGCTGGCTGCTGGGCGATTTTTCCAAGATCGTCGAAGGCAATTACGAGATCGTCTACCTGATCCTGCCCATCGTCGCGCTCGCCTATTGCTACGCCCACCGCTTCACCGTGCTGGGCATGGGCGAGGAGATGGCGGCCAGCCTGGGCCTGAGCTACGCGGCCACCGCGGCGCTGGGCCTGGTGCTGGTGGCGGTGACGGTGGCCGCCACCGTCATCACCGTGGGCGCCATTCCCTTTGTCGGCCTGGTCATTCCCAATCTGGTGGCGCTGCGCTGGGGCGAGAACCTGCAGCGCACGCTGCCCATCGTCGCCGCCTGCGGCGCCTTGTTGATGTTGGTTTGCGACATCATAGGCCGCCTGCTGATCTACCCGTTTGAAGTGCCCATCGGCCTGACCGCGGGCAGCGTGGGCGGCGTCCTGTTCCTGATGATGATTCTATGGAAGCACAAATGAGGGACGCCCTGATCCGCCGCGGCGTCTGGGCGCTGGCGGCGGCGCTGGCGCTCGTGTTCCTGCTGCTGGGCTCCGGCCTGGATTTCGATTACGTGATTCCCAACCGCCTGATCCGCCTGGCAGCGATGGGGGTGGCCGGCGTCTGCATCGCCGTGTCCGCGCTGACCTTCCAGACGCTGACCGGCAACCGCATCCTGACCCCGGCCATCATGGGTTACGAGGCGATCTACCTATTGCTGCAGGCGCTGCTGGTATTGCTGCTGGGCGCGCAAAGCCTGGCGCTGCTGGGCCGTCACGGCAACGCGCTGCTGTCCATCGCGGTGATGCTGGCCTATTCCTGGGCCTTGCACCGCGCGCTATTCCGCAAGGAGCGCAACGATCTCTACCTGCTGTTGCTGAGCGGCCTGGTGCTGACCATGGTGCTGGGCACCTTCACCCAGTTCATCCAGCTCAAGACCAGCCCCGGCGAGTTCGCCATCCTGCAGGGCTTCAGCTACGCCTCCTTCAACCGGGTCCAGCCAGGGGCGCTGCTGTTT
Organism: Chromobacterium fluminis; assembly: GCF_011602385.1. Taxonomy (NCBI): domain Bacteria; kingdom Pseudomonadati; phylum Pseudomonadota; class Betaproteobacteria; order Neisseriales; family Chromobacteriaceae; genus Chromobacterium; species Chromobacterium fluminis. The sequence continues at coordinate 87,149 of NZ_JAAOMA010000008.1, forward strand.
GCCGCGCTGCTGACCGCGGCCGCGGCCTGGCTGGTGAGCCGGCGGCTGGCGGTGCTGGACGTGCTGCTGCTGGGGCGAGAGCAGGCCATTTCCCTGGGCGTGGACTACGCCGGCAATGTGCGCATGCAGCTGGCGCTGATTGCGGTGCTGGCGGCGGTGTCCACCAGCCTGGTGGGGCCCACCGCCTTCATGGGCGTCTTCGTCGCCAACATCACTTATGCGCTGGCGCGCACCTTCCGGCATCGGGTCACGCTGCCGCTGGCCTGCGCCGTCGCCATCGCCATCTTTATTGCTGCCCAACTCCTGGTGGAGCAGCTGTTCAACTACAAAACCACCGTCAGCATCCTGGTCAACCTGGTATGCGGCGCCTATTTCCTGGCGCTGATGGTGCGCAGCAGAGGACATGCATGATCACGCTTGAGCGCGTCTACAAGGCCTACGGCGACAAACAAGTGCTGCGCGACGTCAATCTCAGTTTTCCCTCCCGGCAAGTCACCTCGCTGATCGGCCCCAACGGCGCCGGCAAGAGCACGCTGCTGATGTCCATCGCCCGGCTGCTGAAGCCCAGCGCCGGCCGCATCCTGATGGATGGCGAGGAGATAGAGCGGATCCCGCTGCGCAGCTACGCCAAGCGCGTTGCCACCTTGCGCCAGCATCCCAATATCGGCCTGCGCCTGACGGTGGAGGAACTGGTGGGCTTTGGCCGCTTCCCCTACAGCCAGGGCCTGCTAAGCCGGGACGACCGCCGCGCGGTGGACGAGGCGCTGGCCTTCCTTGGCCTGCAGCCGCTGCGCGCCCGCTATCTGGACGAGCTTAGCGGCGGCCAGCGGCAGATGGCTTTTTTGGCGATGTGCATCGCCCAGCAGTCCGACTACCTGCTGCTGGACGAGCCGCTCAACAACCTGGACATGAAGCACGCGGTGCACATCATGCAGGCGATACGCCGGCTGAGCGAGGAACAAGGCCGCACCGTGATCCTGGTGGTGCACGACATCAATTTCGCCGCCAATTACTCGGACCACATCGTCGCGATGAAGGCGGGCGCGGTGCATGGCTGCGGCCCGGTGGCCGAGGTGGTCACCCAGGCGCGGCTGCGCGACCTCTACGGCCTGGCCGTGGACATCCTGCCCAGCGAGCGCGGCTTCGTCTGCAATTACTTCAATCCCTCACCCTCTGGAGAAACCGTATGAGCAACGATAAGAAGCCGCGCGCGCGCGCCGCCCTGCTGGCGCTGGCCGTGGCCGGCGGCTTGCTGGGCTGCGACGCCCGGCAGGCCAAATCCGAAGCCGCCGCCGCGCCGGCGGCCCAGGCCGCCTACGCCCCGCTCACCATCAAGCACGAGCTGGGCACCACCCAGATCAACAAGCGGCCGGAGCGGGTGGTGGCCTTCGACATGAGCGAGCTGGACGCGCTGGACCAACTGGGCGCGCCGGTGGCGGGCATCTCCAAGGACTATGTGGCCGGCTTCCTGAAGAAGTACGAGCAGGACCCCAAGGTGATGGATGTGGGCACCACCATCCAGCCCAATCTGGAACGGCTGCACGCGCTCAAGCCGGACCTGATCCTGATCTCGCCGCTGCAGGCGCAAAGCTACCCGGAGCTGAGCCGCATCGCGCCGACGCTGCATTACGACATCGACCTCAACAACCGGCCCGGCCACACCCTGGACACGGCCAAGGAGCATTTGCTGACCCTGGGCCGGATTTTGGGCAAGGAGGCGCTGGCGCGCGAGAAAGCCGGCGAGATCGACGCCAAGATCAAGCAGGTGCGCGAGGTGACCGCCGGCCGCCCGGAGAAGGCCTTGATCGTGCTGCACAACAACGGCGCTTTCACCTCCTACGGTGTGCGTTCGCGCTACGGTTACATCTTCGACACCCTGGGGGTGAAGCCGGCCAGCATGGAGACCAGCAGCGGCTTGCACGGCCAGCCCATCTCCAATGAATTCATCCAGCAGGCGGACCCGGACATCTTGTACGTGATAGACCGCACCGCGGTGATGGAGCGGCGGCCGGCCCTGAACCTGAAAACCCTGGACAACCCGCTGTTGCGGCAGACCAAGGCCTGGCGCAATGGCAAGGTGATCTTCGCCGACGCCGAAACCTGGTATCTGTGCACCGCCAGCCTGAGCTGCCTGAACCGGATTGGGGATGAGGTGATCAAGGGCTATCGCAGCTGAAAGCCGGTTTACGATCTTTGCTGCCGTGTTTTGAAATCCAGCACGGTACGCGGAAAACCGCGCAGCCGATGTGTCCCGGCCCTTCAAGAGATTTCCGCGTGGGTATCGCTGCGCTCCTCCCACCCTACTGATGACGAGCAAGCCTGTGTAGGGTGGGAGGAGCCGTAGGCGATACCCACCAGTGGCCTCTATGTTCACCAAGGTAGCTCTTGAAACCAATTGGTTCATGATCAGCTGCGAGATGTGAGGCGCGGCCCGGTGAGCTGCGCATTTGAAATGCTCCTACCCCTTGTACATTCCGCTTTCTCAGCGGTTTTCGCCCTTGCTCGCGAGACGTTGAACAAGCGCTAAGCCGGGAGCGATTTGACTTGACGGCATGCTATTAGAAATGATTTTCATTTCTATTTGAGGGTTTCGCACTTTGCTTCGGAATACATAGTGAAGTGAAACAATCTCCTCACGTAGAAAGGAATCTGGATGTTGAGTCAGAAACGGTCGGCCTCCCCCATATCAACTACACGCCGACTCGCGCCGCAATCCGTCTTCCCGCTGAACAAACTTCTCTCCGCCACCCGCCTGGCCCTGTTGGTGGGCTTTGGCGGCATCGCCTTGGCTCCGACCGCGCTGGCGCAAGGCACGGACGCCGCGCCGGCCAAGGCCCAGGCCGGCAACAGCGCGCCGGAACGGCTGGCGCCGGTGGTGGTGCAAGGCCGCCGCGTCTACGCCGGCGGCCAGCTGGCCACCGATAGCCGGGTGGGCGTGCTGGGCAATCTGGACGTGATGGATACGCCGTTCAGCACCATCAGCTACACCGAGGACTATGTCGAAAACCAGCAAGCGCGGGATATTGGCACATTGATCGGCGCCGCAGACGCCTCGGTCTATGTGGCTAGCAAACGATCCGTCAAAGAAACATTCAATATCCGCGGCTTTCCCACCTCCGCCAACGATATGACCTTCAACGGCCTGATCGGCATGGCGCCGAATCAGCGCAGCTCCACCGAAATGGCGGCGCGGGTGGAAGTGCTCAAGGGGCCGTCCACCCTACTCAACGGCATGCCGCCGGAAGGCAGCCTGGGCGGCAGCGTCAACATCGTGCCCAAGCGCGCGAGCAACACGCCGCTGACCTCCATCACCGCGACTTATGAATCCGACAATATGCCCGGCGTGCACTTGGATGTGGGCCGGCGTTTTGGCGACAAGCAGCAATGGGGCGTGCGCTTCAACGGCGTTTACCGCAACGGCGACACCGCGGTGGACAAGCAGAAGCAGGACATGGGCCTGGCCTCGCTGGGCCTGGACTGGCGCGGAGAGCGCGCCCGCGTTTCGCTGGACCTTTACAAGCAGCGGGAGAGGTTGGACGGCATCAACTACTTCGGCATCTTCTCCATCGCCCCCGGCGTGACCCAAGTGCCTACGCCCAAAACCGGCGATTATCAGCTGGCGCCGGATTGGGCCGCCAGCATTAACAACACCCAGATGGCCATGCTGCGTGGCGAATACGAACTGAGCGATGCGCTCACCCTGTTTGGCGCATGGGGACAGCGGGACGTGGATTTCGACGCCCAGATCACCAGAAATCAATTGCTGAACAATGCCGGGGACATCAACGTGAACGCCTTTCGCTTAATCAGCGATGGGACGCAGAAATCCGGCGAGGCCGGCGTGCGTGGTCATTTCGACACCGGCAAGATTCAACATAAATGGTCGCTGGTGGCCACGCGCTACACCTCGCGGTGGAACTACCAGGATGGCAGAGGTCCCTCCTTCACTACTAATTACTATGCGCCGTCCTTCGGACCCAAGCCGGCGTTCCGGTATATGGGCAGGAGCGTTGAGGACAAGCTGGGCAGCATCGCCCTGGTGGACACCCTTTCCTTCATGGACGGCAAGGTGCAGTGGACGGTGGGCACGCGGCGTCAGAATGTGCAGAGCAGCAACTACGACGCCGCCGGCGCGCAAACTTCCAACTACGACCAAAGCCGCTGGTCCCCGGCCACCGCCCTGCTGGTTAAGCTATCGGACCAGCTCTCGGTTTACGGCAACTACATTCAGGGCCTGAATAAAGGGGACCCCGCGCCCGCTGCGGCCAAGAATGCCGGCGAAAGCTTGCAGCCGTATCAGACCGAGCAGTACGAGCTGGGCGCCAAGCTGGATTGGGGCAGCATTACCCATAGCCTGAGCCTGTTCCAGATCGCCCGGCCCAGCGCTTACACCAGCCCGGACAGCAATGTCTTCGGCGTGTACGGCGAGCAGCGCAACCGCGGCCTGGAGTGGAGCTTCTGGGGCGAGGCCAGCCGCGGCCTGCGCCTGATGGGCGGCGCGTCCTACACCAAGGCCGAACTGACCAAGGCGCTGGACCCGACGCACCTGGGCAAGCAGGCCACCGGCGTGCCCAAGGTGATGGCCAAGCTGGGCGTGGAATACGATATCGCCGCCTTGCCGGGCCTGACCGCCACCGGTAACGCCCAGTACGTGGGCGAGCGCTTCGTCCGCGACAACAACCAACTGTCCTTGCCGTCCTACACCCTGTTTGACCTGGGCGCGCGCTACACCACTAAGGTGGCGTCCAAGGAAATCACTCTGCGCGCGACGGTGCAGAACGTCGCCAACCGCGCTTACTGGGCGGGGTCATGGAGCGGCGGCGACGGCAGCGGCTTGTCCGGCGGCCTGGGCGCGCCGCGTACCTTGCTGTTGTCCGGCACCTTGTCGTTCTGAGAAGGTGTTCACGATCTAGCGAGCTAGAGCGAGACAAGGCGAAAATGGCTGAGAAAGCGGAATGTACAAGGGGTACATGAGTATTCCGAAGTGGTTTTCAACAACGCTCTATTCTATCCACCCCGCCGAGGCGCAGCAGATCGTAAACAGGCTCTACTAGTGGAGTCTTTATGGCTTAAGTCGATAAAATTCAACAGCTTATCGTTGATTTTTTCGACTTTTGCTTTTCTTGCCAAGCCATAACTTTCCTTGTTTTGACTTTTTAATGCCGGCAAACAAGGTTTAAGCCGCTTTAGTTGATTGATAAGAGTTTAAACCTGTCCTTTTGGCCAGTTTTGTGAAAATGGCAATTTTCTTGGATTGCCCGCTAAGTGCCGGTTATCTAAAATATTTTGGCTCAAATTTTGTCATCTCCACCCTCATTACGCCTCACGGCCCCCATCCGCAGACCAGGTCGAAGCCCGTCGCCATGGGGGCTTTGCATAAGGCTGGTTTGGGGGTGTTTTGATTTTGGATAGTTCGAAGGACCGCCCCATGGACCTCAGCACCCTGCTCGCCAGCTTCGCCTCCGCCTTCAACCAAGACCAGCGCCTGCTCACCCTCAGCCTGGGCGACGGCAGCGTGGCGGCCGAGCAACTGCTGCCCTTGAGCTTGGCCGGCGAAGAAGGCGTGTCCCGGCCTTACGCCTACCAGCTGGTGTGTTTATCTCCAGACGGCGCTATCGAACTCAAGACCCTGCTTGGCCTGCCGGCCCGCATCGGCATCCTCGACGCCGCCGGCGCGGAGAGCCTGCGCTGCGGCGTGGTGTCCAAAGTGGAAAGCCTGGGCTCGGACGGCGGTTTCAGCCGCTACCAGCTGACCATCGAGCCGCCGTTCGCGCTGTTGCGCCACCGTATAAGTTCACGGGTGTTCCAGGACCTGTCGGTGCCGGACATCGTCACGCAGATCCTGGCCGAGCATCAGCAGGCCAACCCGGTGTTCGCCCGGGTGCAGACGCTGGAGTTCAAGACCGGCGCCGCTTCCCCGCGCAGCTACTGTCTGCAATACCGCGAGAGCGATTACGACTTCATCGTGCGGCTGCTGCACGAAGAGGGCTACGCCTGGCGTTTCGACCATCTGGACGGCGAGGTTCCTCAGGTACAACTGGTCGCCTTCGACGACCCCTACAGCCTGCCGCCGGCAACCGTTGAGCGCGTGCGTTTCCACCGTAGCGACGCCACCGAGGCCGAAGACGGCCTGACCGAGTGGAACGCCCAACGCCAGATCGTCCCCGGCGCGGTGGCTTTGGCCAGCTTCGACTACCAGCCGGTGCAGACCCAGCACAGCGGCGACGACAGCCGCATCGACCAGGGCCAGAACGGCAAGGCGCTGCAATCGTCGCTGCACGACTACGACCCGCAATCGCTGTACTACGCCGGCGACGCCGACCAGCTCAGTCACTACGCCCAGCTGCGCCAGCAAGCGCATGACCTCAAGGCCAAGCAATTCAGCGGAGGCGGTTCGGTGCGCGGCCTGGCCGCCGGCCAGTGGTTCCGCCTGGACGACCACCCGGCCCACGACGGCGACAGCAGCGAACAACGCGAATTCGTCGTCACCCGCCAAGCCTTAAGCGCGCGCAACAACCTGCCGGCGGACCTCAAAGCCTTCCAGGATGGCAAAGAAGCTCAACCCTTCCGCGCCGACTTCGACGCCCAACGCCGCGGCGTGCCGCTGACCCCGGCCTACGCCCACACCGAACTGGCCAAGCCCAAGTCCCGCGGCGTACAGACCGCCACCGTGGTGGGACCGCAAGGAGAGGAAGTCCACACCGACCAGCACGGCCGCATCAAGGTGCAATTCCACTGGCAACGGCCAGACGAACACCCGAGCATCGGCGCCAACCTGGACGACAAATCCTCCTGCTGGCTGCGGGTGGTCATGCCCAGCACCGGCGCTGGCTGGGGCCATCAATTCATCCCGCGCATCGGCCAGGAAGTCTTGGTCGACTTCATCGAAGGCGATATCGACCGCCCGGTGATCACCGGCGTGCTCTACAACGGCAGCCACCCGACGCCGGACTTCAGCGGCGCGGGCGCCTTGCCGGCCAACAAAACCCTGTCCGGCATTAAGTCCAAAGAACACCAGGGCGGCCAGTACAACGAACTGCTGTTCGACGACACCCCCGGCGAAGTGCGCGCCAAGCTGAGTTCCGAACCCGGCAAGACCCAGCTCAACCAGGGCTTCCTCACCCATCCGCGCAGCAACGGCAAGGCCGAGCCGCGCGGCGACGGCTTCGAACTGCGCACCGACAACCACGGCGCCATCCGTGCCGGCCACGGCCTGCTGCTGTCCACCGAAGCGCAGAACGGCGCATCCGGCAAACAACTGGCGCGCGAACAAGCGCAAAGCCAGCTGGACGCGGCACTCAGCCTAAGTCAAAGCCTGGGCGACACCGCCAGCGGCCAGCAGGCCGATACCATGGAAACCGGGCCGGACAAGGTCAATCCGGACAATAGCAAGGCGGGAAAAGGGGATAAGGGGCATCTGCAGCACCAGGCCGCGGCCTTGAAAGCCTGGGAGGCGGGCAGCAACACCGACAAGGACGGCAAGACCGCCAAGGAACAGACGGGCCGCCAGCCCTTGCTCATCCTGTCCGCGCCGGCCGGCATCGCCAGCCTGAGCCAGCAAAGCCAGACCGTGGCGGCCGGCACCAATCTGGACCTGGTGGCGCAGCGGGACACCAACCAGACCAGCGGCCGGCGCTGGATTCACAATGTGGGCCAGCACATCAGCCTGTTCGTCACCGGCCTGCAAGACAAGATTTCGCTGAAGCTGATTGCGGCCAAGGGCAAGGTGCAGATGTTGGCGCAGAGCGACAGCGTCGAGGTCACCGCGGACAAGGACGTGACGGTGACTTCCTGCAAGGAAAGAATCACGGTGGCGGCCAAGCAGGAAATCCTGCTCAACGTCAGCGGCGGCGCTTACATCCGCATCGCCGGCGGCAATATCGAGCTGCATTGCCCCGGCAAGGTGTCGGTGAAGGGCGCCAGCCATCAGATGAGCGGGCCGGCGCAAATGACGGTCACGCATCCGGATTATCCGCAGAGCATTCCCAGGATGCCGTTGTCGCTGCGCCTGGATCAATCGCCGCAAGGCGGCAACAGCAGCTGGACCGGCATGCCCTATACCCTGCATGCCGACGGCGGCGAGGTGGAGCGCGGCATCATTGACGAAAGCGGCCACCTGGCGGTCAAACATGCGGTCACCACGCAAAAATACACGGTGGAGCTGGCCAACGGCGTCAAGTTCGATATCCCGGTGGCCAATGAACTGAGCAAACCGGACAAGGGCGCGCTGGCCAACGCCGGCTTCCATAAAGTCGTGGCCGGCGGCGCGCCGCCGGACGGCCGCGTGGAGCCGGATGAGCATGCGCGCGCGCGCTACCACCGTTTGCTGAATGGCGAGGCCGACGCTTCGCCCGCAGGAGAGTAATAAATGAGCGCGAACACGATAGTCTCCCCGATCTGCGTCAAAGAGCCGCTACGGGCCAATTTGACCCTGCCCTGGTTTTTGCAGACCAGCGAATACGCGCCCCATGAGGGCAGCTTCCAGCCCCTGGTCAACGGCGAGGCGGCGTTTGCCTCGGTGCATTACGTCATCGCCAAGGCCAAGAAAAACGTCAGCATCATCTGCTGGGGCTTTCAGCCGTCCATGTACTTTGTCCGCAAGGGCGCGGACATGGTGAAGTACGCGGACATCGCGGAAGCCGTGCCGGCGCAGATAGGCAAGCTGCTGGAGCATAAGGCCAAGCAGGGCGTGCAGGTGCGGGTGCTGTGTTTCGCTTCCAAGCCGGCCGGCATGTACGTCAACAGCACCGGCGCCACGGTGGATGAGTCGCAAACCCCGGGCCGCTGGAGTGTGGGGATTAAGGACAAGCCGGGCTATGAAACCCCGGAGCAGTATAAATACGATTCGCAGTGGTATTCCTGGTATGACGAGGACCAGCCGGCGGCCGGCGCCTCGGACAAGATTGTGCGGGACAGATTTCACAAGGATATCCCCAGTAAATACCTGCATTTCCGCAGCCGCGGCTTTGGCCCTTATACCCGCACTCATATTGCAACGCAGGATTACGACGACAAGGGCTTGAAGAAAAGAACCAAGACCGCCTTGGCGATAGGCCCCAGCCATCACCAGAAAATGGTGCTGGTGGATTACGACGACGCGCAAGCCCATGTCGGTTTCGTCATGGGCCACAATATGTTGGACGAGTACTGGGACACCAATGCCCACAGCGCCAAGCCCAAAGCGCCCAATCTGGGCCGCAACGGCACGGTGGGGCCGCGCGAGGATTTTTCCAGCCTGATCACCGGCCCGGCGGTGGGCGATCTATTCCACAATTTCCGCCGCGCCTGGCGCGACGAAACCAAGGAAGACCTGCCGTTGCCCGGCTGCGGTTTCGGCAGTTATGCGCCGCGGGTGGATGGGCAGGCCAATAAGGCCGCCATGGTGCAGCTGCTGCGCACCCAGCCGGAATACAAGAAACAGGACATCAAGAAGCTGTATCTGAAGGCGGTCAACAATGTCACCTCCTACATCTTCATCGAAAACCAGTATTTCCGCTGGCCGCCGCTGGCGGAAAAGATCAAGGATGTGGCCAAGGCGCAGAAGCAGGCCGGCCGCCCTTACCCTATCTATCTGTTCGTGATCACCAATACCAGCGACGCCGGCGTGGGCGCCGGCACGGTCAACACCTACCGGATGCTGGACAGCCTGGGGCGCGCCGATACGATTCCCGGCGTGGCGCGCCAGGAAAAGGCGGATGATGTGGAGGCCAGGCTGGGCCAGGCCAAGCAGGCGGAACGAGAGGCCAAAGTGGTGAGCGCCTTGAACGTCATGGCGCCGGCAAAGCTCAAAAACAAGATCAAGGAAGCGGAGGCAGACGCCACGGCTTATCGCGAGCGTATGGAAAAGGAGTACGAGGCCGCCCAAAAGCCGGACGCCCCCATTGCAGCGGTAGAGCAGCCCGGGCTCAAAACCCATATTTGCTCCATCGTGGCGCCGGACTCCCCTGGGGGGGCATGGGCTGAAACTTACATCCACGCCAAGCTGATGATTATCAACGACGCTTTTCTGACGCTGGGCTCGGCCAATATCAACACCCGCAGCATGCAGGTGGACAGCGAGTTGAACATTGCGCTGGACCGGCCGGAAATTTCCAAGCCGCTACGTCAGGAGTTGTGGGGGAGGCATACTAATAGTTGGTCTGGGGCAAATCCGGATAGGATGGATAGGGAGGCACCAGCAAAGCTAGCTTTTAAAAAATGGCGAGATATCTTGAATGAAAACAAGGCTGCCTTTAGCAACTCTTTGCCCCCAGTCGCGCCTCTTCGCGAGTTTTTGCGTACAGACCCTGCCCGGAGCAATAGTGATTAAGCCCGCATTTCTGACCCTGATTCTGACCCTGAGCCTGGCCGCCTGCGGCGGCGGCGCCAAGGAGCGTTCCGTGCCTGATTTGAAAGAAGTTGAAGCCAAGCTGGCCTTCAGCTGCGCGTATGAGAAAGACCATTTGCCGGCCTTGGCCCCGGAAGCGGAGCAGTTATACCGCTACGCCCGCTGGTTGCAGAAGAACCAGATTGAGAAGGAAGACCCGCTGCGCTTCCCGGAGATGGAGCGTTATTACCGCATCGCCACCGCTCACGGCCATTACAAGGCCAATCTGGAGCTGCGCGACATGATAGGGCGGGGCACGGCGCGCAGTGAGGACCCGGTCAAGGAAACGCTGGACCTGACCCAGGAGCTGATAGACCGCGGCATTCCCGGCGGCTACTACGATATGGGGCGCTATCTGAAGGCCGGCTACGGGGTGAAACAGGACGAGGAGCTGGCCAACCGCTACTACCGCAAGGCGGCGGACCTGGGCAGCCCGGAAGCGCAGTATCTGGTGGGAGACAAGCTGACGGGTTTGACGATCGCGCAACCAGGACCCTTTGCTATTGGCAATCAGATGAAGAAGTGTGCGGCGGAACAGGGGCATGGAAAAGCTGCACTTGAATATGGTACCCAGTTACGTCTTGAAAAAAAATTGTCTGAAGCAGTTAAATACCTGCAGCTTGGTACTCAAGGGGGAGATGAGACGGCGGCTTTAAATCTGGAAGATGGTTTCAGTTCAAACAAAGACCCGAGTTTGAAATGGAAGGATCTGGGCTTAGGGCAGGATGATGAGCGTAGTCGTCGTTACAAGATCATCGGCGATGTTCTCAGCGACTACTCCTACGCCCACCCCAAGGTACCGGAATTGGACGAGATTGTGCCGCTGCCGCCGGCTCCGCTGCCGGCCTGGGACGGCAAGCTGAAGTGGCTGGAGGCGTTCAAGGCCAATGTGCCGCCGGAAAAACCGTCGGAAGCCTTGATGAGCCAGTTGGCCGCGGCCAAGGGCCTGGACCCTAAGACCGGGCGGCCGCTGAACGGCAAGCATGGTTAAAACGCTGTACGCCTTGTCGCTGTTGGGGGCTCTGGCCGCCTGCGGCGCCAAGGAGCGTTCCGTGCCTGATTTGAAAGCAGTCGAAGCCAGGCTGGCCTTCAACTGCGTATATGAGAAAGACCACCTGCCGGCCTTGGCCCCGGAAGTGGAGCAGTTATATCGCTACGCTCGCTGGTTGCAGAAGAATCAGATCGAGAAGGAAGACCCGCTGCGTTTCCCGGAGATGGAGCGTTATTACCGCATCGCCACGGCTCACGGCCATTACAAGGCCAATCTGGAGCTGCGCGACATGATAGGGCGGGGTACGGCGCGCAGCGACGACCCGGTCAAGGAAACGCTGGACCTGACCCAGGAACTGATAGACCGCGGCATTCCCGGCGGCTACTACGATATGGGGCGCTACCTGAAGGCCGGCTACGGTGTGAAGCAGGACGAAGAGCTGGCCAACCGCTACTACCGCAAGGCGGCGGACTTGGGCAGCCCGGAAGCGCAGTATCTGGTGGGAGACAAGCTGACGGGTTTGACGATCGCGCAGCCAGGCCCCTTTGCTATTGGAACCCAAATGCTGAAGTGTGCTGGTGAGCAGGGGCATGGAAAGGCTGCGAAGGAGTATGCAGTTCAAATGCAGGGTGAAACTAATTCTGAAGCAGTAAAATTTTTCCAGTTGGCTATCAGATCGGGGGATGCAACTTCTGCGTTGAATTTGGGAAATGCTTTTGGTCCCATCACTGAAGATAATAAACAGTGGGATGATCTGGGGCTAAAACAGGACGATGAGCGGCGGCGACGTTATCTACTCATTATGGGTGTGTTAAGCGACTACTCCTACGCCCACCCCAAAGTGCTGGAACTGGACGAGATCGTGCCGCTGCCGCCGGCCCCGCTACCGGCCTGGGACGGCAAGCTCAAGTGGCTGGAAGCGTTCAAGGCCAATGTGCCGCCGGAAAAACCGTTGGAGGCCCTGATGAGCCAGCTGGCCGCGGCCAAAAGTCTGAATGCCAAGACTGGGCGGCCGCTGGGCGGGCGACGCGATTGACGCCGATTTTGCAGCGGGTCGCGGCCCGCTCGCGTTGAACTGACGTCCGTCACCACCGCCGAACCCCTGCGGCTGGGAGGACTCAGACTCTATGTGCCGGCTGTCTGGCCGGCCGCATCCCTTCCCATTCCCCTCCTGGAGATTTTTCATGACGCCCATCCTGTTCAATACCTATCGCTCGGTCCAAGGCTTCAACAAACGCGTCCGCTTCCTGATCCTGCATTACACCGCGCTGGACTTCGCCGGCTCCATCAAGGCGCTGACCGGTTCCGGCCAGGTGAGCGCGCATTATCTGGCGCCGGACCCCAGCGATCCCAGCTATCAGCAGGCTGGCTTCAAGCAGATGAATCTGTTCAATCTGGTGGACGAGAACGACCGCGCCTGGCATGCCGGCGCCAGTGCCTGGGATGGCCGCAGTAATCTGAACGATTCGTCCATCGGCGTGGAAATCGTCAATCTGGCGCGGGAGGAGAAGGGCGGCATGGCGTTTCCGCCTTTTCACCCGCAGCAGGTGGAGGCGGTGACGGAATTGGCGCGGAATATTCTGGCGCGCTATCCGGACATCAGCCCGGTGAACGTGCTGGGCCATTCCGACATCGCCGTGGGCCGCAAGAGCGATCCGGGGCCGATGTTCCCGTGGCGGGAGCTGCATCAGGCCGGGGTGGGCGCGTGGCCGGAGGCGGAGACGCAGTGCCAGTACGCGCGGCGGTTCCAGCAGCAGGGCTTGCCCAGCCGGGAGAAGATGCTGGAGGCGTTCAAGCATTACGGCTACGAGGCGGCGGCGGGCGGCGACGCCGGCTTTACCGCCCTGGTGCGCGCCTTCCAGATGCATTTCCGCGCCGGCGATTACCGCGGGGTGATGGATGTGGAAACCGCGGCCATCCTGTTCGCCTTGCTGGAGCGTTATTGGCCTAAGCGCTTGGCCATGATCAAGCTTTAACGAATCTTGTATTCAGTGAGAAACCCGGCCGCCAGGCCGGGTTTTGTCGTTATCGCCGCGAAAATGCCGCTGCGTGCTTATTTGGCGGCGGCCGGGATGAAGGAGAACTCCTTGATCACGATCTCCACTTCCTTGCCGTCCTTGGGCGGCCGTCCCTGGAACAGCCATAGATTGATATGGGGCGGCAGCGGCTGCTGGGGCACCAAGCGCGTGGGGTCCGTCGGGGCGAAGTTCCAGCGCGCCATTTCATACAGGTCGCCGTCCTGGTGGCCGTGCAGCGATTGGTAGAGCACCCGGCTGGCGTTCCAGTTGAAGCGGTGGGTGCTGTAGTCGCCGTTGAGGTGCGGTTCAAAGGCGTAGGAGGTGGGCTTGGGGCCGGGTACGGCCGGGTAGACGGTGTAGTTGCCCATCGGGTTTTGCCGGTTGCCCCAGCGGGCGAATTCGATGTCGATTTCATTGCTGGCGTCCGGGCCCACGTCCGGCGTCGGGTAGTTGAACAGGCCCAGCACGATGTTGTCGTCGAACAGGTCCGGCCGGCCTATCAGCTTGAACTGGTAGCGGCCAAAGCCCAGCCGCTGCGGCAGATAGGCCTCGGCGCTGCTCCACTTGCCGCCGCGTTGGGCGATCTTGAGATGGAGCCGGCCTTGGGCGTCCACCCAGGCGTTGTTCTCGTCCCAGTCGTTGGGGCCGGGGCCGCTTTGGCTTTGGCTGCGGACTTCCCAGACGTAGCCGGAGAAATTCAGGGTTTTGGCTTGGGCGGCGCCGGCTAGGGTCAGGCCGGCGGCGAGGAGGGGGAGCAGGAAGCGGCGCATGGTGTGTGCCTTTGGATCCACGAACAAAACCCCTGATCCTGCGTCCGCCTTTTTGTCGTACGACGGGTGCTGTAGCTTCGCAGAAACTTCGTTTTCTGCGTCGGCGCGTCTTGGCTCAGCTTCTCCGCGAGGTGTTGTCGGCGGTTCTTCGTTGTGGATAAGCCTGTCATTTAAGCGCGGCGGGGGCGGCGGGTAAAGGGTGTTTTTGCCGAGCCAGGTTGTCCGTCCGGACAGGCGGCGGCGCGGACGGGGTCATGCCTGCCGGGCGGCGAGGGGGTCATGTCCCTGCGGCGCGGATCTGGGCTCGGTTCCTGTCCGCGCGATCTTGTTTTCATATATCTCATTTCCTTTTCAATGGCTTGCGCCGTTTGGCGTCAGGCGATCCGCGCAACGTCTTTCCGGTTTCCAAATACCGTCATGCGCTTTGTCATGGTCGGAAAATTCATTCTTGTCCCTTATGCCTATCGAGTATGTCTATTACAGTGCAATCCATGTTGCATAACAAGACGGCGCGCCGCCGCTTGTTGGCATCCATATCGATTGGGAGGTTTAGGCATGCAAAAGGAAAGCGCCTGGAAGGCGGTGTTGCTGTTGGCCCGGTTCGCATTGGCGGCGGCGTTTTTGTCGGCGGTGGCGGATCGCTTCGGCTTCTGGGGCCATATGGGCGAACTGGGGGTGTCCTGGGGAACGATGGAAAACTTCTATCGCCATGTGGCCAAGCTGTGCCCGTGGGCGCCGGCCGGCCTGATTCCGGTGCTGGCCTGGGCGGTGAACGCGCTTGAGGCGGTGTTGGGCGTGACCCTGCTGCTGGGCGTTCAACTGCGCGCTTCCGCCTGGATCAGCGCAGCGCTGCTGTTGGTGTTCGCCTTGAGCATGGCCGCGTTCCAGAGCCTGAAGCTGTCGCTGAATTTCAGCGTGCTCACCTGCGCCGCCTGCGCCGCGCTGGTGTACCTGGCCAGCTCGCTGGAAGCTGCGCCGGGCGCGCGCCGCGCTTGAAGTTTCCGGGCGCGGCCGGGCCGCGCCCGCTTCCTGTCCTTATCCAAATTTAGGAGTGTTGATCATGAGTAGCTTGCGTCTTGCTTATTACGAATTGTCCCCGGAACTGCTGCAGGGTTTCCGCCTGGTGAAGCAGGGCCTGGAAAAGAGCGTGCTGGGCCTGCCGCTGATCGAGCTGATCTATCTGCGCGTGTCCCAGATCAACGGTTGTTCCTTCTGCCTGAACATGCACACCAAGGCCCTGCGCGAGCGCGAGGAGAGCGACCGTCGTCTGGCGGAACTGGCCGGCTGGCGCGTCAGCGCCCAGTTCAGCGAGCGCGAGAAGGCCGCGCTGGAATGGGCGGAGGCGCTGACTTATGTCGTTGAAAGCCATGCCGACGACGCCGCCTATCTGCCGCTGAAAGCGCATTTCAGCGATCAGGAGATTTCCGATCTGACCTTCGCCATCGCGCTGATGAACGGCATGAACCGGCTCGCCGTCGGCATGCGTCAGTAAGCGCCTGACCAAGGGCCCGCTCGCGAGAGCGTGAGCGGGCTCGCAGAAAGTCCACCCACCCGCCTGGCCGCAAGCGGCGGGCTAAACCAACGCCAGCAGACACACACCGACATGGACCACCTGATTAAAAAGCAAGCCTGGGACGCGCTGTTCAACGATCCGGAACTGGGCGCCGGCAATTTCCTGTTCAAGGCTCACGCCGCCTACGACGGCAGCCGGGAAGACTATCTGTTCCTGGAAAAGCCTTTTATCGGCCCGCGCGGCAACGCCTATCAGTCCTTTTCCCTGGACAGCCTGTTCCAGCTGGTGAGCGATCTGGCGGCCTGGTACCGCCAGCAGGGCATCCAGGCGGGGCGGCATGTCTGCTTGTTCCTGGGCGACGGCATTCCGTCCTTCCTGCACTTCCTGGCGCTGGGCAGCCTGGGCTGCGTGCCGGTGCTGATCAACGGCCATCTGCGCGCGGACATCGCGGCGCTGTACGCGCAGCGCAACCGCTTCGACGTGTTCGTCTACGACAAGGAAACCGACGCGCGTTGGGACCTGGCCGGCGCGCTGCGCGGCCTTACCGCGCTGGACGCGGGCTTCAACGCCGGCGCGGCGGTGGCGTTGGCGCCGCTGCCGGCTTCCGGCTGGCCGGCGACGGTGAAGGACGAGGACATCGTGATGGTGTGCCACAGCTCCGGCACCACCGGCATTCCCAAGGCGGTGCTGTTTGGCCACGCGCAGTTCTTCAACGGCAAGCGCGAGCGTCTGCGCGGCTTTGTCGAGCAAGACGAGGACAAGCTGGCCACCGCGATGCCGCCCACCCACGCGGCCGGCGTCAGCTATCTGATGACGGCCACCATGCTGCAATTGCCGGCGTTGGCGCTGGCGACGCAAACCGGCCAAGTGGCGGCCAATCTGATCGCCAGCTTCCAGCCCACCATCGTCACCGCGTTTTCCCAGACTTACGCCTCCTTCGCGGAACTGAACTTGCCGGATGGCTATTTCGACTCGGTGCGCCGCTATTACAACACCGGCGACACCGCGCACGAGGCGCATATCCGCCAACTGCTGCGCCTGGCGCCGCGAGGCCGCTTCACCGATATGTTCGGCGCGTCCGAGCTGGGCATGTCGCAGTTCTTCAAGGTGTCCACGCCGGAGCAGGTGGCCAGCAAGCGCACCGTGGGCGCGGCCGCGTCCTACGCGCGCTGCGATGTGCTCACTCCGCAGGGCGAGTTGTTGCCGGACGGCCAGCCGGGCTATATCGGCGTGCGTTCGCCCACGGTGACGCCGGGTTATTACGGCCAGCCGCACCTGACCGCGCTGACCACGCTGAACGGCTACTGGCTGACCGGCGACATTGGCCTGCGCCTGGACAACGGCGAGTTCGTCCATCTGGACCGCATCGTGGACGCGGTGCCGACCCCGCTGGGCGTGCCGGCCTACACCCTGCTGCTGGAAGAACATTTGCTGAGCCATGCGGATCTGTTCGACGTCAGCGTGATCGGCGTTTCGCGCGGGCCGACGCGCGAAGAGGCGGTGCTGGTGCTGGCGCGCGGCAAGGCCGGCGCGGCGCTGGACGCGGACGAGGTGCTGCGCCAGGCGCTGGACTGCTTCCCGTTCAAAGGCCGCGGCGCGCTGCCGGACTACACCGTGTGCGTGGGCGTGCTCGGCGACGACTACGCCTTGCCGGTGGGCTCCACCGGCAAGGTGCTCAAGCGCGTGGCGCGCGAGCAGTTCTGGAGCTGGCAGCGCGATTACGACGACGGCCTGCGCGAGGTGTTCAGCGCGCTGCGCTGGAACCAGTCCCTGGACCGTCAGCCGGAGGCGGCGGCGGAGCCGCAAAGCCTGCTGGATTACCTGAGAGGCTGAGGGATGGAGACGACGGACGATCTGGAAGCGCTGGAGCAGGCGTTTCAACAGCGGATAGACGGCGGCGAAAAGATAG
This sequence comes from Chromobacterium fluminis, assembly GCF_011602385.1. Taxonomy (NCBI): domain Bacteria; kingdom Pseudomonadati; phylum Pseudomonadota; class Betaproteobacteria; order Neisseriales; family Chromobacteriaceae; genus Chromobacterium; species Chromobacterium fluminis. The sequence continues at coordinate 104,716 of NZ_JAAOMA010000008.1, forward strand.
AGCCGCAGGACTGGATGCCGGAGGCCTACCGCCGCACCTTGCAGCGGCAGATGGCGCAGCACGCCCATTCCGAATACGTGGGCATGTTGCCGGAGGGCGCCTGGATCACCCGCGCGCCCAGCCTCAGCCGCAAATGCATTTTGTTGGCCAAGGTGCAGGACGAGGCCGGCCACGCCCAGTATCTGTACAGCGCGCTGGAGAGCCTGGGCCTGAGCCGGGAGCAGGCTTACGGACAGTTGCTGGCCGGCGAGGCCAAGTATCTGAATATTTTCAACTATCCGGCCTTGAGCTGGGCGGACGTCGGCATGATCGGCTGGCTGACCGACGGCGCCGCCATCGTCAACCAAGTGCCCTTGTCGCGTTGTTCCTACGGCCCTTACGCCCGCGCCATGGTGCGCATCTGCCAGGAGGAGAGCTTCCACCACCGCCAGGGCTTTGATCTGGTGCGGCGGTTGGCGGAGGGCACGCCGGCGCAGCGGCGGATGGCGCAGGACGCGCTCAACCGCTGGTGGTGGCCGACGGTGATGGTGTTCGGCCCGCCGGACGAGGATTCGGTGCACTCGCAGCGCTCGATGCGCTGGGGCGTCAAGCTGTATTCCAACGACACTCTGCGCCAGAAGTTCGTCGATCAGACCGTGCCGCAAGTGCTGCACCTGGGCCTGACGGTGCCGGACCCGGATCTGCGTTTCAACCCGGACACCGGCCATTACGAGATCGGCCGCATCGACTGGGACGAATTCAACCGGGTGATCCGGGGCCAGGGCCTGTGCAACCGCGAACGCATCGCCAGCCGCCGCCGGTCCTGGGACGAGGGCGCCTGGGTGCGCGAAGCCGCCGCCTGCCACGCCGTCAAGCTGGCGGCGGGGCCGCAAGGAGAACGAGATGCATGAGTGGAAGCTTTGGGAAGTGTTCGCGCGCAGCCAAAACGGCGTGGCGCACCGCCACGTGGGCAGCGTGCAGGCCAGCGACGCGGCGATGGCGCTGCAGCACGCGCGCGACGTGTTCACCCGCCGCGGCGAGTTCGTCAGCTTGTGGCTGGTGGCCGCCGAAGACCTGGTGAGCAGCGGCGAGGTGGAGCGCGCGCCGTGGTTCGAGACCGCGGCGGACAAGGGCTTCCGCCACGCCACCTATTACGAGGTGCCAGAGGGAGTGCAACACCTGTGACCCTGCATCCGGAATTGAAAAACCTGCGCGCGGAATACCTACTGCGCCTGGGCGACAACGCGCTGATTCTGTCGCAGCGCTTATGCGAATGGTGCGGCCACGCGCCCACGCTGGAAGAAGACCTGGCGCTGAGCAATGTGGCGTTGGACTTGCTGGGCCAGGCGCGGCTGTGGCTGGACGCCGCCGGCCGCGGGCTGACGCCGCCGCAGAGCGAGGACGATCTGGCCTACGGCCGCGACGCCCAAGCCTTCCGCAACGTGCTGCTGGCGGAGCTGACCCGCGGCAATTTCGCCGACACCCAGATGCGCCAGTTCCTGTTCGACAGCTGGCATTGCCTGCTGCTGCGCGAGCTGTCGGATTCGGCGGACGCGGAAGTGGCCGCCATCGCCGCCAAGGCGTTGAAAGAGGCCACTTACCACCTGCGCCGCAGCAGCGGCTGGGTGGTGAGGCTGGGCGACGGCAGCCGGCAAAGCCGGGAATTCTGCCGGCTGGCGCTGGAGCGCTGCTGGCATTACGTGGGCGAATTGTTCGAGATGGACGAACTGGAGCAGGCGATGCTGGCCCAGGGCGTGGGCTGCGACCTGGCCGCGCTGTACCCGGAATGGCTGGCCTACGTCAACGAAGTGCTGGCCGCGGCCACGCTGGAGCCGCCGCGCGCGGCGCCGGCGGTCAGCGGCGGCAAGCGCGGCGCGCACGGCGAGGCGCTGGTGGCCCTGCTGATGGAGATGCAGTTTCTGACCCGCGCCCATCCGGGAGCCGGCTGGTGAGCCGGGTGCACGGCCTGGAGGTGCAAAGCGGCACCGAGCGCGTCTGGGAATGGCTGGCCGGCATTCCGGACCCGGAGATGCCCTACGTCTCCATCGTGGACCTGGGCATCGTGCGCGACGTGCGCTGGGAGGACGACGCGCTGCGCGTGGTGGTGACGCCCACCTACAGCGGCTGCCCGGCCAAGGCGCAGATAGACAGCAATATCCGCCAGACCCTGCAAGACCGGGGCGTGGAGGCGGTGCGGCTGGAAACGCGGCTGCATCCGGCCTGGAGCACGGACTGGCTCAGCGAAAGCGGCCGGTCCAAGCTGCGCGCCGCCGGCATCGCCCCGCCCTTGCCGGCGGAGCCGGGCTGGCAGCGCTTGAGCTTCGTCGCCGCCGCCGCGCCGCGGGTGTCCTGTCCGCGCTGCGGTTCCGACGCCACCCGCCCGCAGGGCGAATTCGGCGGCACCGCCTGCAAGTCGCTGTATCAGTGCGACGCCTGCCGCAATCCGTTCGAGCACTTCAAGAGTTTATGAGGGAGCAGCCATGCCGCAGTTTTACCCCTTGCAGCTGACCGAGATCCAGCGAGACACGCCGGACAGCCTGCTGTTGACGCTGGAGCCGTCGGAAGAACACCGCGACCGCTTCCTCCACGAGCCGGGCCAGCATCTGACCCTGCGCGCCTGGCTGGACGGCGAGGAAGTGCGCCGCAGTTATTCGCTGTGCAACGCGCCGGACGCGCCCAAGCTGCAGCTGGCGATCAAGCGGGTGGCCGGCGGCCGCTTCTCGCAATGGGTGCACGACAGCCTGGGGCCGGGCGCGATGCTGGAAGCCTTGCCGCCGTCCGGCCGCTTCGGCCTGCCGGCGGCGCCGGAAACGGCCCGCCATTACGCCGGCTTCGCCGCCGGCAGCGGCATCACCCCGGTGTTGTCTATCCTGCAGGCCACCTTGCTGCGCGAACCGCTCAGCCGCTTCACCCTGGTTTATTGCAACCGCAACCTGGCCTCGCTGCAGTTCCGCGAAACGCTGGCGACGCTAAAGGACCGCTACCCGGCGCAGCTGTCCCTGATCTATCTGTTCAGCGCGGAAGAGCAGGAGATCGAGCTGTTCAACGGCCGACTGGACCGCGAGCGCTGCCTGGCGCTATTGCGCGGCTGCCTGCCGGCGGCCTCCATCGACCACGCTTACGTTTGCGGCCCGGCCGGCATGATGGCGGCGGTGAGCCAGGCGCTGAGCGAGAGTGGCCTGCCGCCGGAACGCATCCGCAGCGAACACTACGCCGCGGCCCTGGCCGCCGGTCCGGCCCGCGCCGAGCGCGCGTTGGCGGACAGCCCGGAGCGGGTGCGGGTGACGGTGAGGATGGACGGCATGCAGCGCCAGGTGGAATTGGGCGCGCCGGTGGACAACCTTTTGGACGCGCTGCTGCAAGCCGGCGTCACGCCGCGCTATTCCTGCAAGGCCGGCGTTTGCGCCACCTGCCGCTGCCAGGTGCTGGCCGGCGAAGTGGATATGGAGGCGCCGCACGCATTGGCGCCCGAGGAGGTGGCCGCCGGCTATGTGCTCAGCTGCCGCAGCCGCCCGCTGACTTCAACACTGGCGCTGTCATTCGACTGATCCGCGCCTAAGGACACACATCATGACCTCTCAAAACGCCCTGTCCCGCTGGGCGCTGACCCTCTATTGCCTGGCCACCGGGTTTTCCGTGGCGGCGGTGGTCTACCACCAATCCATGACGCAGCTGATCGCCGTCTCCTTCGGCCTGTCCGCGGACTCGCTGTGGGGGCTGTCGGTGGCCACTCAGTTCGGCTACGGCGCCGGCCTGGTCCTGGGCTTGCCGCTGGGCGACATGATCGCGCCGCGCCGGCTGATCCCCGCCGCCATGCTGGCGCTGGGCGTGGTGCTGCTGCTGGTGGGCATCGCCCCGTCGCCTTGGCTGATGGTGCTGCTGTGCGGCCTGGCCGGCCTGCTGTCCATCGCTGGCCAGCTGTTGCTGGCCTACAGCGCCAAGGCGCTGGCGGCGGAGCAGCGCGGGCGGGTGGTGGGCAGCTTGCTCACTTCTTTGTTCGCCGGCCTGCTGCTGGCGCGGGTGCTGGCCGGCTGGGGCGGCGAACATATCGGCTGGCGCGGCATTTATCTGGTGGTGGGCGGCCTGACCTTCGTCATCGGCCTGGCGCTGCGCGGCTGCATCGGCGAGGTGCCGCTGGCCGGCCAGCTGCGCTACGGCCGCATGCTGAGCCAGCAGGGCGCGCTGTGGCTGAAGCTGCCGGAGCTGCGCCGTCTGGCGCTGGTGGCCGCCTGCTTCTTCGCCGCCTCCAACGGCATCTGGGCCAATTTGTCCTCGCTGACCCATTCCACCCTGAACTGGAACGCCGGCCAGACCGGCCTGCTGGCCTTCACCTCCATCGCCGCGCTGCGCGCGCCGTGGTTGGCGCAACGCCTGCAACGGCGGTTGGACTGGCACGGCGTGATCGCGCTGCTGGGCATCGCCATCGCCGCCACCTCGCTGGCCGGCGTCTGGCTGGGCAGCCAGGTGCTGATGATCGTGGCCTTCCTGATGGTGACCGATCTGGGCGTGCGTTCGGTGCAGACCATCGCCCAAGGCCGGGTACTGGGCATAGACCCCGCCGCCGCCTCGCGGCTGAACAGCTTGTTCATGACGGTTTTCTTCTTCGGCGCCGCGCTGGGCTCCTGGTTGGGCGGTATCGCCATCCACCGCTTGGGCTGGGCCGGCATGTATCTGTTCCCGGCCGCCTGCGCCGCTGCCGGGCTGCTGTTCCTGAGCTGGCGCAACCCGGCGCTGCGCTTTGCCCGGGCCTGATTTCGCAACACCGCAACACCTGGACGCCGCGGCGCTTTCCGCGCCGCGAACCGCACACTTCGATTGGGAGATGAACATGGAAGCATTGTTGGAAAAAAGCGGCAGCAAGACCCCGTTGATCGCAGGCATGAGCTTGATCTGGGCCGACTGGCTGAAAGAAGAAGACCTGCAGGGCCTGGTGGAGCACCCGCTGCTGCAAGCGCTGGAGCGCAATGAGGCCAGCCTGGCCGCCGTGCGCACCCTGCTGGTTCAGCACAGTCATTACTCGCGCCACTTCACCCGCTATCTGTGCGCGCTGATGGGCCAGCTGAGCGACCCGGCCGACGTGATGGCGCTGATGGAAAACATGCGCGAGGAAATGGGCGTGGACGGCGGCAGCGCCATCACCCACGCCGAAATGTTCCAGCGCACCTTGCGCGTGGTGGGCGCGGTGCCGGCCTCGCACGCGCCGCTGCCGCAGACCCTGGCGATGGTGGACACCATGATGGGCCACTGCCAGTCCTCGGACGCGCTGGCCGGCCTGGCCGCGATGTGCCTGGGCGCGGAAGCCATCGTGCCGCTGATCTACCGCCCCATCCTGCAAGCGCTGCAACACCACGGCTTTGGCGAGGACGCCACCGAGTTCTTCAGCCTGCACATCGAGGAAGACGAAGACCACGCGCTGACCATGCTGGCCATCATGCAGCGCCTGACTCTGGACCAGGACGCGCGCCGCGAGCAAGCCATCGCCGTGGGCCGCGAGCTGATCGCCCGCCGCGTGGCGATGTTCGACGCCATCTGGGCGCATTGCCAGGCGCAGCCGGCCGCCGCGCCCGCCGCGGCCCCGGCCGGCCATTTCTCCTCCGCCGATTTCTGGCGCGTGCCCAGCCAGTTGCAGGCCCAGTTGCCGGCGCGGCTGAGCCACGAGCAGGTGATGGCAGCCAGCCAGGGCGGCGACCAGGCCTTCTCCTCCGAGCGCAAGCACAAGGTGCACATCGTCGATCTGCCCAGCCGCACCATCAGCCTGACCATAGGCCGGCTGGAAGAGGGCGAGGCCACCCGCCTGCACCGCCACAACTACGAGACGGTGATCTACGTCACCCAGGGCCAGGGCTATTCCCGCATCGGCGACCGCCAGGTGCCGTGGCGCGCCGGCGACGCCATCTACGTGCCGGTCTGGGCCGAGCACCAGCACGTCAACACCGGCGCGGAGGAGTGCGTCTACCTGGCCTGCGAGAACGCGCCCTTGTTGCAGAACCTGGGCGGCATCGCGCTGCGCGAGGAACTGAGCGCCTGAAGCCCGGCCGCGTCTCCCGCCCCCGGGCGGCGCGGCCCGCCAGCCTTGCCCGGCGCAAGCGGCTCTTGCCGGGCGGGCTTTTCCCAATCAGCACCCGATAAACGAGATCCCGATGCTGACACTATCCAAAGCCTGGAGCCCAAGCAGCTGGCAGGCGAAACCGCACACGCAAATGCCCGATTACGACGACGGCGCCGCGCTGCATGCCGTGCTGTCGCGTCTGAGCGCCTATCCCAATCTGGTGCCCTCCGCCGAAATCCGCCGGCTGCGCGCCGCGCTGGCCGGCGTGGCGCGGGGCGAGGGCTTCGTCATCCAGGCCGGCGACTGCGCCGAGCGCTTCGCCGGCCTGCGGCCGGACGTGCTGGGCGGCCACTACCGCCTGCTGGAACGCATGGCCGCGGACCTGGGCCAGGCGCTGCAACGCCCGGTGCTGCGCATCGGCCGCATCGCCGGCCAGTACGCCAAGCCGCGCAGCCAGCAGCAAGAAGCGCTGGGCGGGCTGAGCTTGCCCAGCTACCGCGGCGACATCATCAACGGCGTGGAATTCGCCGCCGCCGCGCGTGCCCACGACCCGCAGCGGCTGGAGTCCGCCTATTTCCACGCCGCCGCCAGCCTCAACTACCTGCGCGGCCTGGACCGCGAGGCCGCGCCGCGCGACAGCGGCTACTACGTCAGCCACGAGGCGCTGCTGCTGCCCTATGAACAGGCCCAGCTGCAACAGGACGAGCGCGGCGACTGGTATTGCGGCTCCGGCCACTTCCTGTGGGTGGGCGAACGAACCCGCCAACTGGACGGCGCGCACGTGGAATTCCTGCGCGGCGTGAACAACCCCGTGGGCGTCAAAGTGGGCCCCGGCATGGAGCGCGACGAGCTGCTGCGCCTGATCGACGCGCTGAACCCGGACAACGAGGCCGGCCGGCTGACCCTGATCACCCGCTTCGGCGCGGCGCAGATCCAGCGTCTGCCGGAACTGCTGAACGCGGTGCGCGCGGAAGGCCGCCACGTGTTGTGGCTGTGCGACCCGATGCACGGCAACGGCGTGCAAGCGGCCAACGGCGTGAAGACCCGACGTTATGAAGACATCCTGGCCGAGGTGGAGGCCTTCCTCGCCGCCCACCGCGACTGCGGCAGCCACGCCGGCGGCGTGCACCTGGAATTGAGCGCCCTGGACGTGACCGAATGCCTGGGCGGACCGGAGGCGCTGGCCGAGGAAGACCTGGGTCGCGCCTATCACAGCAGCTGCGACCCGCGCCTCAACCCGCGCCAGGCTCTGGCTTTGACCGACCGGCTGATCGCCGCGCTGACCCAGCCCTCCGGCGCGGCGGCGCGGCCGGCGCAGGACGCGGCCGCTCCGGAGCCTCTGATCAATCTGGCCGAGCGCCTGGCCGCCAGCCGGCCGGACAGCGACCGGCTCTGCTTCGTCGGCCCCGGCTTCAGCCTCAGCTACCGCCAGCTCAACCGCGCGCTGCGCCGCCAGGCCGCCTGGCTGCAAACCGAAGGCGTGGCCGCCGGCGAGCGCGTGCTGATCGCGCTGGACGACGGCCCGGAGCTGGCGGTGGCTTTCTACGCCGTGCTGGCGGTGGGGGCGCTGCCGGTGGTGGCCAATCCGCGGCTGGACGCCGCCTCGCTCCACCATCTGCTGGCCGACGCCGCTCCGGCGCTGTGCCTGGGCCAGTCCTCGCAGATCGCGGTGTGGCCGGCCGCGGCCAAGCTGCGGCTGCTGGACGCCGGCGCTCATCTGGAATGGTTGGTCGGCGACAGCCCCGACGACGATTGGGACGATTTCGCGCGCCAGCCGGAAGACGCGCCGGCGCTGATCCAATACACCTCCGGCAGCACCGGCCAGGCCAAGGGCGTGGTGCACAGCGCCCGCTCCATGCTGGCGGTGTGCTCGCACTTCGCCGCCGGCCAGTTGCGGCTGGGCGCGGACGACGTGTTGTATTCGGCGCCCAAATCCTTCTTTGGCTACGGCATGGGCAACAGCCTGTTCTTCCCGCTGTATCTGGGCGCTTGCGGCGTGCTGGACGGCGCCTGGCCGTCGGCCGAACGCGTGGCCGGCGTGCTGCGCCAGTTCCGCCCCACCGTGCTGTTCGCCGTGCCCACCCTGTACCGGCTGCTGCTGGAACACGGCCTGGAGCCGTCCGACGTGGCGATCCGGCTGGCCTTCTCCGCCGGCGCCCCGCTGTCCGCGCCTTTGGCGCGGCGCTGGCGTCAGCGTTTCGGCTTCGATCTGCACGACGGCATCGGCGCCACCGAAATGTGCCATGTGTTCGCCACCAGCTATCCGGACGCGCTGCGCGCCGGCAGCGTCGGCCGCATGTTGCCGGGCTGGGAGGCGCGCATCGTCGACGCCGACGGCCGGGACGCGCCGGCCGGCGAATGCGGGGTGCTGCTGGTCAAGGCGCCCAGCCGCGCGCTGGGCTACTGGCGGCGTCCGCAGGAGGAGCAAGAGCGCTTCCAGGACGGCTGGTATCGCACCGGCGATCTGTTCAGCCGCGACGAGCACGGCTATCTGAGCTTCCACGGCCGCGAGGACGACCGCTTCAAGGTGTTCGGCCGCTGGGTGGTGCCGGTGGAAATCGAAAACCTGCTGGCCGCGCTGCTGCCGGAACTGGGCGACGCCTACGTGGTGGCCGCGCCGGACCGCGACGGCGAAGCCCGCCCGGCGCTGATTCTGCGCGCCGGCGACGACAGCGAGGCGCTGGCGCGCCTGGTGCACGCCACGCTGGAAGCCCATCTGGAAAGCTATAAGCGCCCGGCGCTGGTGCTGGCGCTGGAGGAGATCCCGCTGAACAAGAACGGCAAGCCGGACCGGCGCGCGATGGCGCAGCTGGCCGCCCGGGAGCAGGCGGAGCGCAAGGAGGAAAAAGTATGCTGAGCGAAGAGGACTTTCTGCGTTACGGCGACCACGGCTTCAGCCTGGCGCCGCTGTGGCGGACCCTGCCGCTGCCGGCGGGCGCGGACCCGCTGGCGCTGTACCAGGCGCTGGCCAACCAGGGCCAGGACTATCTGTTTGAAACCGGTCACTGGCGGGACGGCGCGTTTCAGCGCGCTTATTCGGTGATCGGCCTGCCCTGCCGCGAGCGGGTGGAGCTGGACGAGGGCCGGCTGCGCCATTGGCGCGACGGCCAACTGCTGCGCGAGCTGGAGTGCGCGGACCCGCTGGCGGAACTGGCCAAGCTGCAACAAGGCTGGCGCGCGCCGCACTTCAGCGCCTTGCCGCCGTTTTCCGGCGGCCTGTTCGGCTATTTCGGCTTCGAAACCACTCGCCTGATCGAGCCGCGGCTGCGCCGCCAGCCGCGCAAGCCCTCCGGGCTGGCGCTGCCGGACGCCTTGCAATGGCTGAGCCTGGACTTGCTGGTGTTGGACCACCAGCAGGCCAGCGTCTACTGCATCGTCCACGAAGCCACCGAGGCGGCCGGCTACGCGCGCGGCCAACAGCGCCTGCTGCGGTTGTGCGAGCAAACCCGCGCGCTGCTGGCGGAGCCGCCCGCGCCGCCGCCGGCTTTCGCCGCGGACGCGACGGCGGACCCGGCCTTGGATTACGCCTTTTCGCGCGAGGACTTCCAGCAGGCGGTGGGCCGGATCAAGGACTACATCGCCGCCGGCGACGTGATGCAGGTGGTGTTGTCCCAGCGCATGAGCCAGCCCTTCGCCGCCGACGCGCCCACGCTGTACCGGGCTCTGTCCGGCCTGGGCGAAACCCCCTATCGCTACCTGCTCAATCTGGGCGACGCCCAGATTGTCGGCGCTTCGCCGGAGATGTTGTTCCGCCAGCAAGACGAGCGGATCACCAGCCGGCCCATGGCCGGCACCCGCCGCCGCGGCGCGGACGCGGCGGAAGACCAGGATTTGCGCCGCGAACTGCTGGCCGATCCCAAGGAAATCGCCGAACACATGATGCTGGTGGACCTGGCGCGCAACGACCTGGGCCGGTTGGCCGAGTTGGGCAGCGTGCAAGTGGACGAACTGTTGACCGTGGAGCCCTTCTCCCACGTCATGCATATCGTTTCCACCGTGTCCGGCAAGCTGCCGCAACAGGCGCAGGCGCTGGACGTGCTCAAGAGCACCTTCCCGGCCGGCACCCTCAGCGGCGCGTCCAAGGTGCGGGCGCTGGAAGTGATCGCCGAGCTGGAGCCGCATTCGCGCGGCGTCTACGGCGGCTCCATCGGCTATATCGGCTGGCGCGGCAACGCCGATCAGGCCATCACCATACGCACCGGCGTGCTGCAAGACGGCCGGCTGCATGTGCAGGCCGGCGCCGGCGTGGTGCAGGACTCGCTGGCCGAGCGCGAATGGCAGGAAACCCTGGAAAAAAGCCGGTTGATGCTGCTGGCGGCCAAGCTGGCCGCGGCGGCGGCGCGGCAAGAGGAGGCGATATGCATTTGATGATCGATAACTACGATTCCTTCACCTACAACGTGGTGCAGTACCTGGGCATGCTGGGCGCGGACATCATGGTGAGGCGCAACGACGAGATCAGCCTGGAGGAGATGGAAGCGTTGCGGCCGCGCTCGCTGATCGTCTCGCCCGGACCCTGTTCGCCCGCCGAGGCCGGGGTGTCGCTGGCGGCGATTCGCCGCTTCGCCGGCCGCCTGCCCATCCTCGGCATCTGCCTGGGCCACCAGTGCATCGCCGCCGCCTTCGGCGCGCAAGTGCGCCGCGCCGACGAAGTGCTGCACGGCAAAGTGTCGCGCCTCCATCACGACGGCGAGGGCCTGTTCGAAGGCCTGGCCGACGGCCTCAAGGTGGCGCGCTATCACTCGCTGGTGGCGGACGCGCTGCCGGAAGATCTGGTCGCCACCGCCTGGGCGCTGCGCGCCGACGGCGGCCGGGGCGAGATCATGGCGCTGCGCCACCGCAGCCTGCCCATTCACGGCCTGCAGTTCCACCCGGAATCGGTGCTGACCGAACAAGGGCTCAGCATGCTGGGCAATTATCTGAAGCTGGCGGAGCGCGCCGCGCAAGCGGAAGCCGAACCCGTCTGACACACGCAAGGGGCGGCCATGGCCGCCCACGCCAAGAAAGCGACAAGATGCAAGACCCCCATTTTTCCAAGGCCTACCCGATCCGCTTCTCCCACTGCGATCCGGCCGGCATCGTTTACTTTCCGCAATACCTGGTGCTGAGCAACTGGCTGGTGGAAGACTGGTTCACCGAAGGGCTGGGCATCAGCTTCGCCGACTTCATCGGCCCGCGCCGGCTGGGCCTGCCCATCGTCAAGCTGGACTGCGAATTCCTGCGCCCGTCCCGCCAGGGCGAGCAGCTGACGCTGCAGCTGCGCGTGGCGCGGTTGGGCGGCAGCTCGCTGACCCTGGACATCGAAGGCCACGCCAACGGCGAGCTGCGGCTGCGCTGCCGCCAGGTGCTGGTGCACATCTCGCTGGACAGCGGCGCCGCCATCGACGCCCCGGCCGACGTGCGCGCGGCCTTGAGCGGCTTGCTGGAGGAGGCGGCGGCATGATGCAAATTCTGCAACCGCCGGAATGGGCGCGCCCGCGCGGCTACGCCAACGGCATCGCCGCGCGTGGCACCCTGGTGTTCACCTCCGGCCAGCTGGGCTGGGACGCGGAAGAAAAGCTGGTGGGGCCGGGCTACGCCGAGCAGGCGATCCAGATCCTGAAGAACATCGTGGCGGTCCTGGCCGAGGCCGGCGCGCGGCCGGAGCATCTGGTGCGGTTGACCTGGTATGTGTCCGACCGCGACGCTTATTTCGCCGAGGCCCGGGAAGTGGGCCGCGCCTACCGGGAGCTGATCGGCCATTTCCCGGTGATGAGCGCGTTCCAGGTGGCGTCTTTGATGGTGCCGGGGGCCAAGGTGCAGATCGAGGCGACGGCGGTGATTCCGGATTGAGGCTTGCTGGGCAGGATGGTTTGGCCGGGCGGGGCCCTTGGGCGACGCCCGCCAAGCCCCGCCGTTTCAGCCAGCGACATCAAGAGAGCCCGCCCTTAGAGCCTGTTCAAAGTCTCGCGAGCAAGGGCGAGACAAGGCGAAAACGAGCGAAAAAGCGGAATGTACACGTGGTACATGAGCATTTTGAGCTTGTTTTCAACGCCGTATCGCTGAAGCGCAGCAGACATTGAACAGGCTCTCAGCCGCCCGGCGGCAAGGACCGGCCCTCCAGGCACAGGCGCAGATTCCGCGCCTGTTGCGCGGCCTGCTCCGGCGTGGCCACGTTGGCGAAACCGAACAACAGCCCCTTGCCGCAATCCGCCTCCAGTGCCCGCGCAGACAGCGCGGCGATGCCGAAGCGCTCGCGCTTGGCGCGCTGCGCCAAGGCGATGTCATCCTCCGCGCGATCCAGCCGCGCCAGCAAATGCAGGCCGCAGGCCGGCACGTCGAAACTCATGCGCTCGCCGAACGCTTGCCGCAGGCTGGCGATCACCAGCTCGCGGCGCTGGGCGTAGGCGGAGCGCATCTTGCGCAGATGGCGGATGAAGTGTCCTTCCTGCATGAAATCCACCACCACCCCCTGATTCAACAACGGACAGCCGTCGTGCCAGGTGTGGCAGGCGGCGTTGAAGCGCGTCAGCAGGGGCTTGGGTACCACTAGATAGGCCAGGCGCAGCGCCGGGCTCAGCACCTTGCTGAAGCTGCCGACGTAGAGCACGTTGTCGTTGGCCCCCAGGCTGGCCAGCGCCGGCTGCGGCCGGCCGTCGTAGCGGTATTCGCTGTCGTAATCGTCTTCGATGATGAAGGCGTTGTTGTGCTCGGCCCAGGCCAGCAGCTCCAGACGCCGCACCAGGGACAGCGACACTCCCAGCGGGCTTTGATGCGCCGGGGTCACCAGCGCGAAACGGGCGTGCGGCGCCCTCTCCTTGGCGGCGGCCACCTGCATGCCGTCCCGGTCCACCGGCACCGGCACCAGCTCCGCGCCCATTTCCGCCATCAGGTGGCGGCTGGGTGGGAAGCAGGGGTCTTCAATCCACACCTGATCCAGCGGCCGCAGCAGGGTGCGGCCGATCAAATTCAGCGCGCCGCGGTAGCCGGCGGTGATGAACACCTGCTGCGGCGAGCAGTCCAGCCCGCGCGACAGGTGCAGATAGGCGGCGATGGCCTCGCGCAGCGGCCCGTAGCCGGCGGGTTGCGGATAGGATAGAAAACGGTTTTGCAGCCGCAACTGGCGGGTGTTCAGGCTGGCCCACAGCTTGCGCGGGAACAGGTCCAGCGCCGGCAAGCCCAGCTGATAGGGCAGGGGTTGCCAGTCGGAGGCGGAATCGAACAAGGACAGGCTGGCCGGACGCGGCGCCGGCGCGTCCGGCGGGCGGGGCTGTTGCATGCGCACTTCCGCCAGCCGCGGCGACACCACGGTGCCGGCCTGGCCGCGCGCTTCCAGATAGCCTTCGCCTATCAATAATTCGTAAGCCAATTCCACGGTATTGCGCGACACTTGCAGCTCGCCGGCCAGCGCGCGTATGGACGGCACCCGTTGTCCCGGCGTCAGGCTGCCCTGGCTGATGGCCTGGATGAAGCGTTGATACACTTGGCGGTACAGCGGCAGCGCGTCATCCTGACTGGATAGCTCCGGGGCGGCAAGGCCGGCGCTCACGTCGGCGCTCCCGCGCGCGGACAGGGGGATAAGAAGGGGGCTTGCGGCAACTGAGGCATGGCGGCTTCCTGAAAGCGGTTTAGTTTGAAAGTCGATAGCCGTTGCAGAATCAATTCTGACATTTGCTGTCATCATTAAAAACAAAACGATATGCCCATGTCAAATTAAGATTCCGCGGCCGCGCCAGCAGGCCGGGGAAACATCCGCCCGGCGCGGCGGTCAAGCACTAGACGCGACGAATTCATTGAGGCAAGGAGAGCAGTGTGTTGACCATGGGGTTTCTGAGCTGGTTGTTCGGCGATGAGAATCTGATGTCCCTGCTGGCGCAGAACTGGGCGCTGGGGGTGTGGATCGTGGCCGCCATCGTGTTTTGCGAAACCGGTCTGGTGGTCTTGCCCTTTCTGCCCGGCGACGGGCTCTTGTTCGCCACCGGCGCCTTGCTGGGCGCGCAGGGCGTGTCGCCGTGGTGGCCGATGGGGCTGATCACGCTGGCGGCCATCCTGGGGGATTTGCTGAATTACAGCATCGGCCGTTCCGCCCTGGGGCAGACGCTGATCCGGCGCGGCTGGGTCAAGCCCCAGCATCTGGCCAAGACCCAGGCTTTTTTCGACCGCTACGGCGCGCCCACCATCACCATCGGCCGTTTCGTGCCCATCGTGCGCACGGTGGCGCCGTTTCTGGCCGGCTTGTCCGGCATGTGTCCGCGCCGCTTCGCCTGCTACAACGTGTTGGGCGCGGTGATCTGGTGCGGCGGGCTGGTGTCCATGGGCTACTGGCTGGGAGCGATTCCGTGGGTGCAGGACAATATGCTGTGGCTGGTGCTGAGCATGGTCGCGCTGCTCTTGCTGCCGCCCTTGTGGCAATGGCGGCGCAGCCGCCGGAACAGCTGAGCCGGACTCAGCGCGGCCCTAGCAGCTGTTGCAGCGTGGCAGCCGTGGGCGCGCCCTGCACTTTTTGCAGCTGGCCCTGGGCGTCGCGGTAGAAGGAGGCCGGGGTGGCGAACACGCCGAAGCGTTCCATCAACTGTTGGTTGGCCGCCAGTTTGGCGCCGACGGCGGCCGGCGGTTTGGCCAGCGGCTGGATTGAAGCGCCGGCTTCGTGGCGCGCCAGCGCGGCGGCCGGGTCCGGCGCGGCCAGCAGGGCGGCGGCCTTGGCCGGGCTGTCTTCGGCCAGCAGGCCCACCAGGATGTGGCGGATCTGGACCTTGCCGGCCTGGACCCAGGGCCGGGCGTCGCGCCAGAGTTGTCGGCAGTACGGGCAGTTGGGATCAGTGAAGGTGTAGATCACGCGTTGGGCGCCGGTCTTGCCGTCGGCGATCCAGTGGCTGGTCTCCAGCTGCCGCCACAGCGCGGCGCTGAATTGCCGGTCCAGCAGCTCGGGCTTCCATTTGTCGCCGCGGGCGTCGGTGACGTTGCCGACGATGGCCTGCTGGCCGTCCGCGGTCAGGTAGACGGCCTGTGGGCGGCCCAGGTAGAGCGAGGCGTAGCCGGTGAGCCCGGACGGGCCGGGAAAGCTGCCGAGAATTTCATAGCCCTGGGCCTCCAGCGCCTGGATAGGCGCCGGCCAGGGCTGGGCGTGGGCCGGGAGGGCGTTCAGGCTGAGCCAGAGCGCCAGCGGCGCCAGGCGGAGAACGAGCGGAGTGGTCATGGTGCGCTTATTCCTTGGAGGCTGGGCGGGCGAGCGTTTGCAGTTTGCTGGCCAGGGTGGCCGTGGAGAGTTCGCCCAGATGGACGGAGGCCAGACGTCCGTCGGCGTCGAAAAACAGCGTGGTGGGCAGCGCCACGGAGCCGTATTCCCGGCCCAGAGCGCCGGCGGGGTCCAGCAGCACGTGCTGAAGCCGCAGCGGCTGTTTGCGGAAGAAATCGCGCACCGCGACTTCGTCCTCGCCCTGGTTGGCGAAGAGGAAGCGCACGTCGGACCTTTGCTGTTGGGCGTCTTGCAGCAGCGGCATTTCCCTCAGGCAGGGCGGACACCAACTGGCCCAGAGGTTGAGCACCACCGGCTTGCCGCTGGCCAGGGCCGGCAGCGAGGCGGGCGGGCCGTCCAACTGGCGCAGTACGCGCGGAGACAGCGCGGCCTCGGTGCCGCTTTGTTGCAGCGCTTCGCCGCCGGCCCAGACCAGCGCGCCTGTCAGGACGGCGGCGGCCAGCGGGCGACGCCGTTCCGGCCGGCGCCAGCCGCGCCACGCGGCCAGGGCGAGCGCGGCGGCGATGCCGGCCCAGGGCAGAAAGCCGCCGTCGCGCAGGTCCAGCATCGCCAGCGGCTGGTGGGCGTACAGCGAAAACCAATACAGGACGAAACCGACGCGCGCGGCGACGAAGCCCCACAGCAGCATGTCGTTGAGGTGGGCGGCCACGCTGGCGCGGCGGCCTCGACCGGCGAGCAGGCCGGCGCCGTGGGCGGCCAGCCAGGCGGCGACGACGATGGTCAGGCTGGTGGGAATGGCCAGCGGGCCAAGGTGGAAAGAGAGCATGGTTCAGTCCTGTGCCGCGCGGAGCGGGGTGGCGGAGGCTCCCTCTTCGCGCCGGCCGCTTAAGATGGCCGTGCGCGTGGCGGGGGCTGTTTTTTTAATCGTTTGAATAGACTGGGCCCTTTCCAAAAGATTCAGCGGGCCCGCCGCGCCTGGCTCAGGCGTTCGAGAAAGGCGTCCGGGCCCAGCGCGCCGACGATGCGCTGGGCGCGGCGCTCCTGGCCGTCCGGGCCGATCAACAGCAGCGTGGGCGGGCCTATCACTTGGCGCGAGGCCAGCAGCGCGGCGCTGTCCGGGCCGGATTCGGTCACGTCGGGCCGCAGCAGCGTCATGCCGGCCAGCGCTTGTCGCACGAGGGGATCGCCAAACACCTTGTGCTCGATTTCCTTGCAGGCCACGCACCAGTCGGCGTAGTAGTCCACCAGCGCCCACCGGCCTTGGCGCGCGGCCTCGTCCAGACCCTGTTGCAGAGAGCGGACGTCGCGCACGGTGACGAAGCCGAGTTGTTCCATGCCGGCGGCGGGCGTGGCCGCGGAGGAGACGAAGGCGAGCGGCCGCAGCGGATCGCTTTGCCCGGCGGCCGCGCCGATCAGCATCGCCGCCGCCCACAAGCCCAGCAGCGCCGCCGCGCCGCGCAGCGTCCATTGGCCGGGGCTGGCGCGCCAGGGCCGGCTCAGCGTCAGCAGGCCTATGGCGACGGCGAACAGCCACGCGCCCCACAAGGCCAGGCTGGCCGCCGGGGGGAGTACGCGGCCGAGGAACCAGATCGCCATGCCCAGCAGCAGAAAGCCGAACACCGCTTTGACCCGATTCATCCACAGGCCGGGGCGCGGCAGCAGCTTGGCGCCCAGCACGCCCACCAGCAAGAGCGGCACGCCCATGCCCAGGCCCATGGAGAGCAAGGCCAGGCCGCCTTTGAGCACGTCGCCGCTGTCGCTGATGTAGAGCAGGGCGCCGGCCAGCGGCGCGGTCATGCAGGGGCCCACCAGCAAGGCGGACAGCACGCCCATCGCCGCCGAGCCGCCCAGGGTGCCGCCGCGCTGGCGCTGGCTGGCCATGGCCAGCCGGTCTCGCAATACCGCCGGCAATTGCAGCTCGTAAACGCCGAACATGGCCAGCGCCAGCAGGATGAAGAGCGCGGCGAACAGGCCCAGCGCCCACGGCGTTTGCAGCGCGGCCTGCAGATTGGCGCCCATGCTGGCGGCCAGCGCGCCCAGCGCCGCGTAGGTCAGCGCCATCGGCAGCACAAAGGCCAGAGCCAGCAACAGGCCGCGCCGCGGCGTGGCGCCGCTGCCCACGATCAAACTGCTGAGAATGGGCACCATCGGCAGCACGCAGGGGGTGAAGGTCATCAGCAGGCCCAGGCCGAAGAAGGCCAGCAAAACCCAGCCCGCGCCGGATTGCGCCAGCCGCGCCGCCAGCGCCTGGTCTTCGCCCAAGGCCGGCGCGGCGGGGGCTGCGTTTACAAACCCAGCGATGGCGGTTTTCACCGCCTTGCCGCCGCCGGACAGCTCGACGACGCGGTGCTGCGGCGGATAGCACAGCCCGGCTTCGGCGCAGCCTTGCCAGCTCAGCGTGAGGCGGCGCGCCTGGCCGGCCTGCACCAGCAGCTCCAGCCGCTGGTAATACACCTCCGATTCGCCAAAGAATTCATCATGGATGGTTTTGCCGGCAGGCATCGCCGGCGGCGGGACGCTGCCGACGGGTTCGGCCGCGATCTTGATGTTCTTGCGATACAGGTAATAGCCGTCGCGGATGTCCCAGCGCAGGCGGACCTGGCCGTCGCCCAACTCGCTGACGCTGAGGCGGAAGGCCTGTTCCGGGGGCAGAAAATCGGTTTGCGCCTGGGCGGCGGGCATCCAGAGAAAAAGCAGCAGCAACAGGCTGCGGAAAATGAGCGGCATTGCGGTCTCCATGGCGATGAATGCGCACAGCCTGGGCGCCGGGGATTAAGCCGCCGTTAACAATGGGATAATCCGTCGTCGGCAAGCTGGCGGCGACAAGGAGGCAGGAAATGCGGGTGTTATTGGTGGAAGACAACGAGTTGATCGCGCTGGGCATCGTCGCCGGGCTGCGCGCTCACGGCCTGACGGTGGACGCGGTGGGCAGCGCGGCCCAGGCCGAGGCGGCGCTGGCGACGCTGGACGCCGATTTGATGATTTTGGACCTGGGGCTGCCGGACGAGGACGGCATGCGCTTGCTGGCGCGCTTGCGCGCGCGCGGAGAGGCGCTGCCGGTGCTGGTGTTGACCGCTCGCGACGCGGTGGAGGACCGGGTGGCCGGCCTGCGCGCCGGCGCGGACGACTATCTGCTCAAGCCTTTTGATCTGGACGAACTGGTGGCGAGGCTGCACGCTTTGCGCCGGCGCGCCGCCGGCCGTTGCGTGGATGTGATCGAGGACGGTCCGCTGCGGCTGGACCCGGTGCGCGGCGAAGTCTGGCTGCACGGCCGACCGGTGGCGCTGGCGCGCCGCGAACTGGCGCTGTTGGCGGCCTTGATGCAGGCGCGGGAGCGGATTCTCAGCGCAGAGCAGCTAAAGGACCGGCTCTATGACTACAGCGAGGAAATCGAAAGCAACGCCTTGAACGTGCATATCCACCATTTGCGGCGCAAGCTGGGGCCGGCGGTGGTGGAGACGGTGCGCGGCCTGGGCTATCGCTACGGCAGGGCCGGCGAATGAGCTTGCGTCTGCGCTTGTTGTTATGGATAGGGGTGTCGCTATGCCTGTTGTGGAGCGGCGTGGCGGCCTGGACGCTGCATGATCTGGACCGGCAGATGCGGCTGACGTTGGACCGGCGGCTGGCGATGTCGGCGCAGATGGTGGCCGGCCTGATGGAGCAGTTGCCGGCGCCGCCGCCGCGCGCCTTGCCGCGTTTCGAGGGCATAGGCGCCGGCATTGCGTGTCAGATCGTTTCCGTGCGCGGCGAGGTGCTGGCGCGCACGCCGGGCGCGCCGGATACCCGCGCCGATCCGGCGCCGGGCTATGCCGAACAAACCCTGCGCGGCGAGCGCTGGCGCAGCTATACGGTGGTGGCCAACGGCTTGCGGGTGACCACGGCGGACCGGTTGACCGAACGCGACGCGATGTTGACGGATATCCGCTGGGCCGCCGCCGTGCCCTTCCTCGCGGCCTTGGCTGGCAGCCTGGTGGCCTTGTGGCTGGGCGTGAGCCGGGGCTTGAGTCCGCTGGAGCGGCTGCGCCGCGCCTTGGCGCGCCGCGCGCCGGAGGCGCTGGAGCCGGTGGCCACTCAGGGCTTGCCGCGCGACGTGTTGCCGCTGGCGGACAGCCTGAATCAGCTGCTGCGGCGCGTGGGCGAGGTGTTGCAACGCGAGCGGCGTTTGACCAGCGACGCCGCCCATGAGCTGCGCACCCCGCTGACGGCGATCAAGACCCACCTGCAAGTGGCGCGCATCACTCAGGGGCCGGACGCGGCGCAGGCGCTGGCCCACGCCGCCGAAGGGACGGAGCGTTTGCAGAACACCTTGGGGCAGTTGCTGATGCTGGCGCGCTTGGAAGGGGCTTTCGATTGGGAAGAAGGCCCTCCGGTCCGCGCAGACGAGGTGGCGCGGCTGGCGATGCGCGACGCGGAGCCCGCGCCGCCGCGGCGCATTGTGTGCGGCCCGTTGCCGGAGGCCACGCTGGCCTTGCCTCAGGCGCTGGCGGCCACTGCGCTGCGCAATCTGCTGGACAACGCTTTGCGGTATTCGCCGCCGGACGCGCCGGTGCGTTTGGAGGCCGCGTTGAGCGAGGCGGGCTTGCGTTTTGAAGTGCGCGATCAGGGGCCGGGATTGACGGCGGCTCAACGCGAGCAGGCCGCGCAGCGTTTTTGGCGCGGGCGGCATGCCGGTGCCGGCAGCGGCCTGGGCCTGTCCATCGTCTCCGCGATCGCAGGGCGTTTTGGCGGCCGACTGGAACTGCTGGCCGGCGAGGAGGGCGGGCTATGCGCCGCCCTGACGCTGCCGGCGCTCAGTTCGACTGATGAAGGCGCATGAACGGCGGCGCGGCCACCACGTCCGGTATGCTGCTGCTGACCGGGTGCTGCATCACCTTCTGCGCCACCAGCTTCAGTTCGTACATGATGCCGATGGCGGCGTCCAGCTGCCGCGGCTCGCCGTTGAAGGTGCGGTCCAGCGCGGCCAGCAGGTTTTGGTAGGCCTGGTAGAACTGGGCGCCGCTGACGGCCGCGCCGCTACCCGCCGGGTAGTCTGAAAGCGCGGCGTTGGGCAGCAGGTTGAACACCCCGGTTTCGTCCAGCGGCACCGGCTCCCCGGTGTAGGACCAGCCGGAGGGGCTGGAATAGTCCCGGATCAGCCGCTTGCCGTAGTAGATTTCGCCAAACTTGAAATAGTGAGCGTAGCCGCCGCCGGCCTCGTCCTTGGGGTTGATCCAGTCCTCCTCCACCTGCACGCCTTCGCCCTGGCGCACGATGGTGTTGATCACCGCCTGGGCGCTGGCCATGTCGTAGACCTTGCCGTCCGGACAGCCCGGCACCTCGTGCGGGAACCACTGGCCGACGTCCACCTGTTCGTCCAGCCGCGGCTGGGCGAAGCAGTCGTGGCCGTGGTTTTCCAGGTATTGCAGCCGTTCCAGGATGGCCTGGTAAAAGCGGCCGATGGAGTCGAAGCCGGGTTGGTTGTCGACATAGGCCAGGGTTTCGCCGGGCAGGACGGCTTGGGTGTCCGGGCGTTCTATCTCCATGAACACTTCCTGCGCCTGCTGCCGGCTCAAGGCCTTGAGGGTGACGATGAGGCCGGTGTCCACGCACATCGGCAGCGGCCCAGGGTAATTGAGCGCCAGGCCGTCTTCGACGACGCGGGGGTTGCCGCCGATGGCGATCAAGGTGTTGGCGGCCAGGGTCATGTGCAGCATTTCCTCCACCACCACCGATTGCACCAGCGCGCGCGCTTCCTGGTTCTGGCCGGGCTTGATGGAGAACAGCGCGGTCAGATAAGTGGGAATGGTGGACAGCTCCAGCCGCACCGCGCCGGCCAGCATGGTACGCATATGTTGGATGTGGTCGGCCTGACGCAGTTCGTCCATCAGTTCTTGGCGTATCTTCAGCATGGCTTGGTTTCCTTGGAAAGGGATGCCGGTTGGACGCTCAGGCGTCGTTGCCCTTGCGGCTCTTGCTCGTGCTGAGAGAGCCGCGGGTGGCGGCGATATCGGCCTCGCTGGGCGGAGCGCTCTGGCGCAGCGGGCAGCGCTTGCCGTACATCCGCTGACGGTCGAAGGTTTTGCCGGTGCGGTCTATCACGTTCTGGAAGTAGTTGATCAGCATGCGCCGCTTGCTGGCGGACAGATCGCGCGTCACCGGCATCTGGTCCGGGTCCTCGATAGGCTTGTCGAAAACAAAGCGCATGATGAAGGCGCTGGCATCGGCCACGGCTTGCTTGGAAAAGTCGAACAGGCCCTGGCTCATCACCGGGTAGAGGTTGGCGTATTGCTGCAGGATGGGCTGCACGTCTTCCCAGCGCGGATTGTCCAGGTCTATATCCTGGCCCGGCTGCGGGAAGCTGCTGAAAACCACCACCGCGAAGTTGTCGAAGGGCTGTTGCAGCGCCGGATCGGAGCCGGCCAGATTGTAGGTGATGGTGAACAGCTGGCCGTCCATGTATTCGCGCGGGGTGCCGAAGCTTTCCGGTCCGTGCAGGGTGACGGTGGCCCGGCCGGCCTGATCGGTGATTGGCTCCGCCGGGCTGATGCGGATGGCGGCGTTGGGCACGTTGTTGACTGGCAACAGCGCGCGAGGGGTGGTGCCCTGGGTTTTGTCGGCGGGGGTGTCGCTGTAGTCCAGCATGGGCGCACCGGCCCAGAAAGCCAGCGCCGCGCCGGCCAGCGGCTGACCGTAACGCGCCGCGTAGATATGGGTGTGCTGGTGGTTGCGATCTGGATTGTTTGGGTCCAGGCGGATGGCGAAGTCTTCGGCGCGCACCTCGTTGCCCAGCAAGGCCTCGCGTACGCAGACCACGGCGCGGCCCTCCACGCCCACCGGCTGGACGATGGCCAGCGGCAAGGGCTGATTGGCCAGCCGCAGTTGTTCCTCGGTCAGCGGCACCGATTGGATGCCGGCCTGCTGGTCTTGCAGCGCTTGCGAGGTGTCCACGCCGGCGATGGCGGTGTAGTCGTCAGGCCCTATCTCCGCGTCCTGCGCCGTCCATTCATTGTGCAGGACGGCGTACTGCAGCGACGGCAGCGCCACCACCTGATAACGGCTGTCCAGCGGCAACGCGTTGCTCAGGTCCACTTGCAGGCTGGCGGTATCCTGATCCAGCCAGGAGGAGAAACAGCCGATGCCGTTCTGGCTGGCAAGGTCGTTGTGTTGCTGCGTGGTCGGCATGAAGCGGCGGCCCAGGATGAAGGAGCGCGGCTGGCCGAGATAGGCCGGGCCGATGGCGCCGAGCACGGTGCCGTAGCCGAAGCCGGGATCGCTGTAGTCGGTGCTGTAGCCGTAGGTGGACAGCCGGATGGAGAGCCGGTCCTGTTCGCTCAATTCGATCAGCCGCGCCAGCAGCGGGCTGTCGAAACCGTCCAGATGCCACTGGATATTGATGAGCACGGATTGGAAGATGGCGGAGGCAGCGCTGTCGCCCTGGCTTTGGGCACGGGAAAACCACAGATCGCGGAAGGGGTTGCTCTGGTAGTCGGCGGTCATCAGCGGCGTGCCGTCCGGCTTGAGCAGCGACACCGCCAGGCCGTAGATACTGGAGGCCAGCTGCCAGTCCGGGTCCAGGTCCACCATCTTGCCGGACGGTTTGCCGATGGCGTTGCCCACGCTGCAGGACAGCAGCGGGTCTTGCGCCGGATTGGTGACCAGAATGCCGCTGGGCCCGCGCAAGCTGGTCACTTGGCAGTTGGCGAAGCGCATGATGGCGGTGCCGGTGGGATGCCACCAGCCGTTGTAGGTTTTGGTGCGCCCGTCCGCTCCCGCTTGTTGGTATTCCTGGAAACGCGGTTCGAAGGTGGCGTTGTCGTAATGGCGCGGGTCGTTGTTGACGGTGGAGACATCTGACTGGAACTGGCCGGAAAAGGCCAGGCGGGGGAACTGCAGATAGCTCATATTGGCTCCTTGCTGGCCGGAAAATCCGCGGAAGGCTATAGCTGGCGATTTAATTCCATAGGCATAGCGCGGGTATAGGCAGCGCTGACCATAAGGGCAATGTTCTTTAGGACAGGTGAATGCCGGGAGCGGTGTGGCCCGGCAGGGAGGCGGGGCTTAGAGGCCGTTCACGATCCGCTGCGCGTCGGCGATACGGCGTTGAAAACAAGCTCAAAATGCTTATGTAGAGTATGTACACTGCGTTTTTTCAGCCGTTTTCGCCTTGTCTCGCTCTTGCTCGCGAGATCGTGAACAGGCTCTAAGGCAAGGCGCGCCGACGCATGCAGTACTTGAGTACGGCAAGTCGGCGCAACACAGCATCAGGGGGTCGTTGTTCGTTTTTAGTGGGGAGTGTGTTGCCGGTACTGGCGGATCAGCGCCTGTGCGTCGGGGTCCGGGTGCAGGCCCAGCCGGGCTGCGCGCGTGCCGTCCACGCGCGCTGGCCAGCCGGAGACGATGGCCTGGATGGTCGCGTCGGGCTCAAAGCGCACCAGCCTCCGTGTCGTTGCGCCGGCTTCTTGTTCCAGCGCATCCAACAACTCGCCCACTCGCAAACTCAGTGCCGGCAGGTTGAGCGCGGTGCGGCCGCCAAAATCCGCCTGGTTGGCTTCAAACGCCGCGATCAGGCCGGCGACGGTGTTAGCCGGCGAGGCCAGCGCAACCTCGGTGTCCGGTGGCACTGGACAAACCGCGGGCAGGCCAGCCAGCGGTTCGCGGATGATGGCGGACAGAAAGCCGGAGGCTGCGCCGTTGGGGCGTCCGGGGCGAACCGCCACAGTCATCAGCCGCACGCTGCGGCCATCGATATAGCCCTTGCGGCTGTAATCGGCCACCAGTTGTTCGCAGATGAATTTTTGCGTGCCGTAAGAGGTTTGCGGCGCGGGCAGGGTGTGGTCGTCAATCACGGCGGGCAGGGGCAGCCCCGGACCGGCGCCGAATACCGCCACCGAACTGGAGAACACCAGCCGCGGTCGTTGGCCGGCTCGCCGCAGCGCGTCCAGCAGCGCGCGAGTGCTGTCCAGATTGGCGCCCAGGCCCAGGTCGAAGTCGCGCTCGCACTCTGCCGACACTGCTGAGGCCAGATGGAACACGCCGTCCAGAGCCTGGCGTGACAGCGCTTCCGTCATCTGGAGCAGATCGCCGACGCAGGTGTCAACGCGAGGATCGAGCTGCAAATCCATCGCAGGCGGGTGTAAATCAGCCAGCAGCAAGCGTTCGATTTTATGGGCGTCCAGCCGGCCGCGTTGCAACAGCTCACGCGCCAGTCTGTCGCCGATGAAGCCGGCCGCGCCGGTGATCAGTATTTTCATTGCTTGTCCCTCCAGGCTTGCCACCAGTCAAGGCCGGCGCGGGTATCGCCGCGCGGGCGGTATTCACAGCCGACATGGCCGGCGTAGCCGAGCGCATCCAGTTGCGCGAACAGCGCGGGGTAGTCGATCTGGCCGCCTTCGGGTTCATGGCGGCCGGGTACGCCGGCGATTTGGATATGGCCAAGCCGCTCCCAGACGCGGGGCAGCCAGCCCAGCGGATCGCCGTCGCTGACACGGCAGTGGTAGCAGTCGAATTGCAGCCGCAGATTGGCCGCACCTACGGTGTCGATGTAGTCCAGAGCCTGCTGCTGCCGGTTCAGAAAATAGCCGGGCATGTCTGTGGCGTTGATCGCCTCGATCAACAATGTGATGCCATGGGGCGCCAGCCGGGCGGCGGCCCGGCGCAGATTGGAGAGATAGGCGGCCAGTGTTCCGTCCGCGGCGGCGTCCGGCGTTGGAATGCCAGCCATCGCGTGCAGGCGGCGGCAGCCAGTGGCCAAGGCATACTCCAGCGCGAGCTCCACGCCGGCCGCGAACTCTTGTTCGCGGCCGGGTAGGGCCGCCAGGCCACGCTCGCCGGCGGTCCAGTTACCTGGCGGCAGGTTGAACAGCGCCAGGGTTAGATCGTGTTCGCGCAGGCGGCTGGCGATGGCGGCCGCGGGCCAGTCGTAGGGGAACAGGCATTCCACCGCGCGGAAGCCGTCGCTGGCGGCGGCGGCGAACCGTTCTAGGAACGGAAGCTCGGTGTACAGCAGGGTCAGGTTGGCGGCAAAGCGTGGCATGACGGTTCCTTGAATGTTAGCGGTTGACCAGGGCGGCGGGGATTCTCAGTACCGCCAGTGCGCCTATCACCAGACAGAGTGCCAACAGCGTCAGGCTGATGGCGTTGCTGCCGGTCAGGTCCTTCAGCGTGCCCACCAGAAAGGGGCTGGCAAAACCGGCCAGATTGCCCACCGAGTTAATGATGGCTATGCCGGCTGCCGCCGCGCCGCCGCTGAGAAAAGCCGTGGGGAGCGACCAGAAGAGTGGGGCGCAGCTGAGCACGCCAGCGGCCGCCAGGCACAGCGCCAGCAGTGATAGCGCGGTGCTGTCCGGGAACAGCGCCACGGCGACGAAGCCGGTGGCTGCGGTCAGCGCCGGCAGCGCCAGGTGCCAGCGGCGTTCACGTCGGGCATCGGCGCTGCGGCCCAGTAGATTCATCGCCAGTACTGCGGTGAGGAAAGGGATGGCGCTGAGCAGGCCGATGGCCAGGTTGCTGGCCACCCCGGTGTTGCGGATGAAGCTGGGTAGCCAGAAGGTGACGCCGTACTGACCCATGACGAAGCAGAAATAGATCAGGCACATCAGCCAGACGCGGGGATCGGCGAAAGCGTCGCGTGCGCTGCCGCGCGGTGGCTTGTGGGCATTGTCGGCATCCAATTCGACGCTTAGCCGTGTTTTTTCCTCCTCCGTCAGCCAACGGGCCCGCTCTGCGGAATCCTCCAGCCAGCGCAGAACCACTAGGCCCAGCAAGATGGCGGGCACCGCTTCCAGCACGAACATCCATTGCCAGCCGGCCCATCCGGCGATGCCGGCCATGCCATCCATGATCCAGCCGGACAAGGGGCTGCCGAAAATGCCGGACAAGGGAATGGCTGACATGAATAAGGCCACCATGCGCGCGCGGCGATGGGAGGGAAACCAGTAGGTCAGGTAGAGGATGATGCCGGGATAGAAGCCTGCTTCAGCCGCGCCCAGCAGGAAGCGCAGCGTATAGAAGGCGGCTGGTGTTTCCACCCAGGCGAAAGCGGCCGAAATCAGGCCCCAGGTGATCATGATGCGGGCGATCCACACTCGCGCGCCGATCCGGTTCAGCGCCAGATTGCTGGGCACTTCGAATAGGAAATAGCCCAGGAAGAAAATGCCGGAACCCAGGCCGAAGATGGTGTCGCTGAAAGCCAGGTCTCGGCTCATCTGCAGCTTGGCGAAGCTGATGTTGACCCGGTCCAGATAGGCGGCGACATAGCACAGCATCAAGAGAGGCATGATGCGCCAAGCGATTTTACGATACAGCGTGGCGCTGGGCTGCGAGCCGACAGTGTTTTGAGGTGCGATGGCATCCATTCAGTTCTCCTTGCCAGAGGAAGAGAGGTTTACCAACTGGCGCCGAAGCGTCGGCGCAAGTCGTCGATCTGCTCGGGAGTCAACGGCGCGGGCTGGCCCTGGGTCAGCAGCCACAGGCGAGCGGTTTCCTCCAGTTCTTCCAGCGTGGCCATTGCGGCGCTCGGGCTGGGTCCCCAGACGGTGGGGCCCAGCCGCTCCTGCATCACCGCGCGCAGGCGCAGGCCTTTGGCATGGTGGCGGGCCAGGGTATCTGCAAGCCTATGCGCCGCATGTGGATCGCCAGGACTCAAGTAGGGGATGCAGGGCACATGTCCCACTTTCATCACGTAGTACGGCGTCAGCGGCGGCAATAGATCATCGGAGCTTCCACCGCCCAGCAGGCTGAGCGCCACCAAGTGGCTGGAGTGGGTATGCAGCACACAGCCGGCATCGGGCTCCAGATCATAGAGGCGCTGGTGCAGCAGATGGCTTTTGCTGGGCGGTGGGCCGGCCAGGCACTGACCGTTGACGTCGAGCCAGGCCAGCGTTTCCGGCTCGAGAAAGCCGAGGCAGGCGTCGGACGGAGTGATCAGCATGCCGCCGCCGGCGGCGGCCGGCACACGGGCGCTGATATTGCCGGCGCTGGAGTGGACATAGCCGCGCTGAAACAGCGATTGACCGACGCGGCAAAGCTCCCGGCGTAAATGGAATAGATCTGGATGCATCCTGGCCTCCCTGGTCAGTGGTTGCCGCCGAGCGCGGCGCTGAAGAAATCGTCGGTGCCGAAGTTGCCGGATTTGAGCGCTAGCCATAGCGGCCGGCCCTCCACTTGGGTCCAGGGCACGCCGGGGCAGATGACCGGGCCAACGCGCAGTGCCTCCGTGTCCAAGGCCTGGACGACGGCACCCGAGGTTTCGCCGCCAGCCACGACTAGGCGGCGGGCACCGGCGACTACTAGGCCGCGTGCGATCTCCGCCAGGCAGGCTTCCACTAGTTGACCCGCGCGTTCCGGGCCTAATGCCAGTTGCACCGCGGCGACATCTTCCGGCGATGCGCTGGAGTAGATCAGCGCCGGCTGCCGCTGCGCGGTGGCCCAGTCCAAGGCCGCGTCGGCGCCTGTCTGGCCGGCGGCTAGGCGTAATGGGTCCAAGCGCCAGGCGGGGCGTCCGGCTGCAATCCAATGGTGTACCTGGCGTTGGGTGGCTGGTGAGCAGGAGCCGGCCAATATGGCGGCGCGGCCTTCCGCTGGGGGCCATGGACTAGCCGCGACCACGGGCTGGAACCAGCGCCGCGCGGCATAGGCGGCCGGTAGTCCGAGCGCCAGGCCAGAGCTGCCGGTGAGCAGCGGGTGTTCGGCACAGGCTTCGGCGAGGGCGAAGAGATCGGCATTGTCGAGCGCGTCGGCGATGGCGAAACGATATTGGCCGCCGCGTAGGCGGGCACATTCTGCACGGATGGCCGCCGCGCCCTGGCTGACCGTGGCGCGGTTCAGCAGGCCGACTTTGCCGCGACTTTGCGCCTGCAGCACGCGTACCAAATTGGCGTCACGCATCGGCGTCAGTGGGTGATTGCGCATGCCGGACTCGGACAACAGTTCGGCACCGACAAACAAATGGCCCTGGTAGACGGTGCGGCCGTTGTCGGGCAGCGCCGGGCTGGCGATGGCGAAGTCGGCGTCCAGCGCTTGCAGCAGCGCTTCGGCCACCGGGCCGATATTGCCGCGTGGACTGGAGTCGAAGGTAGAGCAGTACTTGAAGTAATAGCGCAGCGCGCCATGGGTTTGCAGCCATTTCAGCGCTGCCAGCGAGTCGCACACCGCCTGTTGTGGCGGATTGGTCCTGGATTTGAGAGCAATGACCACTGCATCGCTGTCGGCGAGAGGCGGGTGGCGCAGATGGGTTCGGATCGTGACGCGCATGCCGCTTTGGCTCAGCATGCCTGCAATGTCGGTGGCGCCGGTGAAGTCGTCGGCGATGACGCCTAGTAACATGGGCAACTCCTGTCGGTGAGAAAGGGGTGAAGCCTATTTGGCGGACGAAAGGATTTCGTTTATGTTGTATGGTTATCATACAAGTTGAGGTAAGTCACGCCAGTGGCGGCTGCTAGTGGCAATGGAGTGTAGCCAAATGCCAACATCGGCTTCGTCGAAAAGAAGAGATAGGCGGAGTGCTATAGTGCCTGCTACGCGCCGGAGAGTGGCATGCATGGGAGGAGGTAACGCTTGTGACAATGATGTTTCAGCAAGCCCAGACGGGGGCAAGATTATCCGAACAGGTGGCGGAGGCGTTGGCGGGCGGCATTCGCGACGGCGCCTGGGCACCAGGCAGCAAGCTGCCGACTGAGGCGCAACTGGCGAAGCAATTCAAGGTTAGCCGCACCGTGGTGCGCGAGGCGATGTCGCAGCTGAAATCGCTGGGTCTGGTGGAGTCGCGGCAGGGCTATGGCGTGCTGGTGTTGGCGCCGGGCCGGGCGCCGCTGAATTTCGGCGCGGCAGGGGCGCATTCGGTCAGCGCGGTGGTACAGATGGCGGAAGTGCGGCGGGGCCTGGAGGCGGAGGCGGCCGGCTTGGCCGCGCTGCGGCGCGACCCTGCTGCTTTGAAGGCGATCCACGCCGCGCAGGCGGCGGTGGAAGTCGCCAGCCGTTCTGGCAGTGGGGTGGATGAAGATGTAGCCCTTCACCGGAGCATCGCTCAGGCTGCCGGCAACCCCTACTTGCTGGAGACCATGGATTACTTGGCTGCTCATCTGCGGGGTGCGGTCGCTGTGTCGCGCGCGTTCGAGAGCCATGATCCGGCGATGTTGGACGAAGTGAACGCCGAGCACGCGGCCATTGTCGACGCCATCGCCGCCGGCGACGCCGAGGCGGCGCGGCAGGCGGCGACCCGTCATATGGATCAAGCGATCCGGCGCATCCAGGCTACCGGGCCGGAGTTCTGGCTGGCGGAGGGCTATAGTCTGGCGCAGGCGTTGGAGCGGGGGTGAAGAGGCTCCTCTTTGAAGGGTCTGGAAGCTCGGAGCCTGTACTTAATCTGAGGCGCGTCGGCGGGACGGATCGAAAAGGGTGTTGAAAACACCCTCAACATGCTCTGTACCACTTTGTGCATTCCGCTTTTTCGCTTGCTTTCACCTTAGCTTGTCCTTGCCCGCGAGATTTTGAGCCGGTTCTACGATCCGCTAACAAAATCCCTGACACGGTGTTGGCGCGCTTTGCCCCAGGCCTGACACGGACAGTATTCGCCGCTCTACTCCGCGCCCAGCGACATCGCGTGCTTGAACACATTGCCCGGGTCGTATTTGCGCTTGATCGCCACCAGCTCCGGATACAAGGCGCCGTAATACAACTCGCCCCAGCTATAGCCCGGGGTGTCCGGCTGCGCGCCGCTCAACATGTCCACGTCCGGGTAGTTGATGTAGCAGCCCTGGTAAGGCGAGTCCGGCAAAGCCGCCGAACTTGGATACGGCGTGCCGTTGAAGCCGTCGGCGGCGTAGACGGCGTCGAAGAATTCCCGCATCCAGTTCACATGCATGGCGTCGTTGGCCGGGTCGGTCCAGTAGCTTTGGTACTGCAGCTTCATTACCGAGGCGCGCTGCGGCACCGCGGTCTGGTTGTCGGCCGGGTCGAAACCGTTGTTGCCGGCGCTGCGGTGGTTGATCGCGCCGCCGTAGGAATCCACTTGCAGCAGCGACTGGGCAAGGTCCTGGTTGTCGGGATCGGACGTCAGATGCAGGTGGATGGCCTTGCACTCTGCCGCGGAGAAGTTTTGCTTCATGTAAGCGGACTTGTATTTGCCGCGCTGATTGCTGCCGGAGCCGTTCAGCGTCTGGGTGGCGTACAGCCAGTCCATCGCCTGCGCGTGTTCCGGCAAGGGAGCGGCGTTTCTGGGCGGCGAGCGATGCGGGATGTGGGGCAGGTGGCCGCCGCCGGGCAGATAGGTGTTGAGCAACTGCGGCGAGGCCACTTGCTTGATGCGCCGGTAGAAATCGTTGAAGGGCGCGGTGTGGTTCAGCTTGCCGTCCCTGTCGGTGTATTGCACCACCAGGCCCAGGTTTTTGGCGCTGACATGAGTCAGCTTGAGCAGGCTGAACAGGCCGTAGCCTTCGGGGTCGTTGTCCGCCTCCTGCCAGTATTGGCCGTAGGTTTGCAGCAAGTCGGTGAAGCGGCCCAGATCCTTGAAGTCGTTCCAGTCGAATTGCAAGAGCTGTACGCCCACCTGCTGCGGCGCCGGCGGCAAATCGTCAAAGTAAAAGCTGGTGATCAGGCCGACGTTGCCGCCGCCGGCCCCCTTGCACAGCTTGAGCAAGTCGGCGAACTCATTGTCGGCGCGGGCGTGCACCTTGCGCGCCTTGCCGCCGTCCGCCAGCAGAATGTCCACCGCGCTCAACCAATCCACCGTCAGGCCCTGCAGCCGCGACAGCAGGCCGTAGCCGCCGCCGCTGATGTGGCCGCCGGCGCCCACCGAGTAGCAGGAGCCGCCCGGCACCGTCTTGCCGGTGAGCTTGTACAGGCCGACATAGCCGTCCCAGTTCTGATTGCCGGCCAAGAGCTGGAAGCCGTAGCGGTGTTCGCCCACGCTTACGTCGCGGTGCAGGCCGGAGAGCTGGCCGATGTCTATGATCAGGCCGCCGGGGTTGTTGCTGACGAAGCCTTCGTAGCAATGGCCGCCGCTGCGGATGGTGGGTTTGAGCCGGTGGTCCAGCGCGTATTGCAGCGCGGCGACGACCTCGGCTTCATCGCTGCAGATGATGATGCCGCCCGCGGCCTGGCCGGCTGCCGGCCAGCGAAGATTGAAACCTTTTTTCAGCGTTTCGTACCGGGGGTCGTCCGGGGTGATGGCATTTAGGCCCATGGTGTACTCCTCTATCCATTTTTGATGACATTGTTTTATAGGTGAGTGGGGAGAGGATAAAGCTGGCAAATGCTGAGTTTGATGGACAGGAAGGTGGAAAAACCGCTGGCCGCATCGGCGGTCAGCACTGTTAGCTGCCGGCGGCTTGGAATGCGGGCGCGCCCACCGTGGCTTCCTCGAACAGCCAGTCGCGCAGTGTCAGCACAGCCGGCTGGCTGTTTTCATGCTGTGAGGCGCTCAGATAATAGGCCTGGCTGAACGGCGCATCGCCGTGCAGCGGCCGCGCCAGGCGTCCTGCCAGCAAGTCGTATTCCACACACAAGGCCTGCCCCAAGGCGACGCCCTGGCCGTCTATCGCCGCCTGCAACAACATCGATTCATCGGAAAAGCTCAAGCTTGGCTGCGCGTTGAGGTCCAGCTTGAGCCGGGCTTGGTCCAGCCATTGCCGCCAGCCGGTGCCGGCATGGCGTTGCTGTTCATGCAGCAGCGTGCACCGCGCCAAATCCTGCGGCTGCCGCAGATCCCGGGCCAAGGCCGGGCTGCAGACCGGGAAAAAGGCGGTGGAGACGAAGGGCTCGGTGTGAAAGCGGGGCGGCCAGGGCGGCCCAGTGCTGATGACGATATCGGCGGCCATGCATTCGGCCGCCGGCTCGGCATGGATTTCCACCGGCAGGGCGGGGTGCCGTTTCAAAAATCGGTACAGCCGGGGAATCAGCCATTTACTGCCAAACAGGCGCGGCACATGGATATTCAAGGCTGGCGTCGTCTGCAGCATCAATCTATCCGTGGCCTGTTGCAGTGTGCGGAATATTTCTCTGATTCTGGGTAAATAATGCTCGCCCGCCATGGTTAATTTTAAACGATTGTTTTGGCGTTCGAATAAGGGCTGATTCAGAAATTGCTCCAGCTGTTTTATTTGATGGCTGATCGCCGCCTTGGTGACGAATAATTCTTCCGCGGCCCGGGTGAAACTCATATGTCGCGCAGCGGATTCAAAAACCTTCAAGGCATGCAGCGGTGGCAGACGTTGGTACATGGTTTCCCCTTGCGCGAATAAGTTTAACCTGGTCTATGCGTTTAATAAAACTAAACCGATGTCAAATATAACTGTCTTGCGATAAAAAAATAGCTCATTAACAATATCACACAAGCCCATTATTTTAGGCGTGAAAATGATATTGACCATTGATGCCGGCACCACGAATACCCGCGTCACCTTATGGCGCGATTCAGCGCCGATTGCGCGCGCGGCGCAGCGGGTGGGGAGCCGGGATACGGCGATGACGGGCAGCCGAAACGCATTGAGGCGGGCGGTGAGGGAAACGCTGGCGCAGGCGCTGAGCCAGGCCAATGTTGGCATCGAAGAGCCAAGCCTGCTGCTGGCGACGGGAATGATCAGTTCGAATATGGGCCTGCTGGAGATTCCGCACCTTCTGGCGCCCGCCGGCCGTGAGGCCCTGGCCGCCGGGATGCGGGCCTGCGTGGTGCCTGAGGTGTGCGCGCGGCCGATCTGGTTTGTGCCCGGGGTGAAGAATTTGTCCGAGGACATCGGCCTGCACAACTGCGAGCGCATGGACATGATGCGTGGCGAAGAGGCCGAGGCGATGGCCTTGATCGATAGGCTGTCCATCCGTCAGCCGGCCATTCTGGCCATTCCCGGTTCGCATTCCAAATTCATCCATCTGGACGCGCGGCAGCGGATCGCCGGCTGCGTGACCACGCTGGCCGGCGAGCTCTTGCACGTGATTACCCACAACACCTTGCTGGCGGATGCGCTGGGCGGCTCGTTCGCCGCGGAGCTGGATGTGGAGATGCTGTTGGCCGGGGCCGAGCAGGCCAGCCGCATTGGCCTGGGCCGGGCCTGTTTCATGGTGCGCACGCTGGACCAGTTCACGGTGTACGACCACAACGCCAGGGCCAATTTCCTGTTGGGCGCGGTGCTGGGCGCGGACTTGCTGACCTTGAAAAACAGCCGCGCGCTGAATATGAGTCCGGGCACGCAATTCATCGCCACTGGCCGGCCGCTGCTGCGCGCGGCGCTGGGCTGCCTGGTGGCCGGCGATGAGTTCTTCTCCGGCAATGTGACGATGGTGGACGAGGCGACGCAGGCGGATCTGGCCGGTCATGGAGCGATGTTGTTGGCGCGGACTCGGGGCTTGCTTTGAGAGCTTGCTCAAAGTCTCGCGGGCGGGGCGGTGGATTCAACAGGGAGCAAGAAATGGACAGCAAGCTGCCGCTGGTGGCGATTTTACGGGGCATCCGGCCGGAGGAGCTGGAGCTGCACGTGCCGGCCTTGATCGAGGCGGGCTTCGAGGCGGTGGAGATACCGCTGAATTCGGAGCGCTGGGAGGCCGGCATTCAGCTGGCGGCGCAGCGCTATGGCGATCAGGCGCTGATCGGCGCCGGCACCGTGCTGCGGCCGGAACAGGTGCGGCGCTTGGCCGAGCTGGGCTGCCGCTTGATCGTTACGCCCAACGTCGATGCCGAGGTGATCCGGCTGGGCCTGGCCGCCGGCATGCAGCTGCTGCCGGGCTGCGCCACGGCCACCGAGGCTTTCGACGCCATCGCCGCCGGCGCGCGCCGGATCAAGCTGTTTCCCGCCGGCGCGCTGGGGCCGGCTTATTTGGCCGCCTTGCGGACGGTGCTGCCGGAAGCGGTGGACATGTACGCGGTGGGCGGAGTGAGGCCGGAGACGCTGGCGGATTATCTGCGCGCTGGCTGCCGGGGGGCGGGGTTGGGCGGCGAGTTGTATCGCGCCGGCCAGCCGCCGGAGAGGACTCGGGTGCAGGCGCAGGCTTTCGCCCGCGCTTACCGGGAGGCAATGGCGGGATAGGAGAGAAACATGCGATACGACTACTTGTTCAAGGGCGCCTTGGTGGCGGACGGCAGCGGCGCACCGGAGCGGCGGGCCGATGTCGGCGTGATAGGCGAACGCATCGCGGCGGTGGCGGCCGAGCTCGACGGCGACGCCGGGCAGCGCATCGACTGCGCCGGCCTGGTATTGGCGCCCGGCTTCATCGACGTTCACACCCATGACGATCTGGCGGTGATCCGGCGGCCGGACTACCTGGAAAAAACCTCGCAGGGCGTGACCAGCATCATCGTCGGGAACTGCGGACTCAGCGCGGTGGGCGCGGTGCTGGGCGACGAGGTGCCGGCGCCGATCAATCTGCTGGGCGAATTGGAGGACTTCCGTTATCCGGACCTGGCCAGCTACCGCGCCGCCATCGAAGCGGCGCGGCCCTCGGTCAACGTCGCCACCTTGATCGGCCACACCACCTTGCGGCACCGCTGCCTGGCGTCGCAGCAGGGGCCGGCGGACGAGGCCGGCATCGCCGCGATGCGCGAGCATTTGATCCTGGCGCTGGAGCAGGGCGCGCTGGGCTTGAGCACCGGTCTGTCCTATGACAGCGCGGCGCAGGCGTCCACCGAGGAAGTCTGCCGGCTGGCCGCGCCGCTGGCCGAATACCAGGGCGTCTACGCCACCCATATGCGCACCGAGTACGACGGGGTGCTGGAAGCGATGGAGGAAGCCTTCCTCATCGGCCGCAGCGCCAAGGTGCCGGTGCAGATCTCGCATCACAAATGCGCCGGGCTGAAAAACTGGGGCCGCTCGGTGGAGACGCTGGCGCTGATCGACGCGCGGCGCTTGGAGCAGGACATCAGCTTAGACTGCTACCCCTACCGTGCCGGCTCTTCCAATCTCGACCCCGGCCAGGTCACCGCCGACTACGACATCTTGATCACCTGGTCCGCGCCGCATCCGGAGATGGCGGGGAAAACCCTGCAACAGATCGCCGGCCTCTGGGCGTGCGACATCCACCAGGCGGCCGCCCGCCTGCTGCCCGCCGGCGCTATTTACTTCCAAATGCATGAGGACGATGTGCGGCGCATCCTGAGCCACCCGGCGGCGATGGTGGGCTCGGACGGCCTGCCCTGCGATCCCAACCCGCATCCGCGGCTGTGGGGGACTTTCCCACGGGTGCTGGGCCATTACAGCCGGGACTTGCAACTGTTCCCGCTGTCTACCGCCGTCCACAAGATGACCGGCCTGCCGGCGCGGCGCTTCGCGTTACGGGATCGAGGCTTGATCCGCCCCGGCTATTTCGCCGATCTAGTGCTGTTTGACTACCAGCGGATCGACGATGTCGCCAGCTTCCAGCAGCCGCGACAGGCGGCGGCGGGCATTGAGCGGGTCTTCGTCAACGGGGTGCAAACCTATGCCGACCGGCGGCTGAGCGGATTCCGCGCCGGGCGGTTCTTGAGCAGAAGCCGTCAGGCTAGTTAGGGGAGGAAACTGCATGATCAAACGTTATGGAGTAAGCGGCAGCGCCGGCACCGGCGGGCAAGCGCTGCCCTTCGCCGCGGCGGCGGCGGCGGACGGCTGGTTGTACGTATCCGGGCAAACCCCGATGCGGGACGGCGAAATCATCGTCGGCGGCATCGTGGAACAGTCGCGGCTGGCGATACAGAACTGTCTGGACATCGTGGCCGAGGCTGGCTTCGAGCCGGCGGACATCGTGCATATGCAGGTCTTTCTCAGCGACGCCCGTTATTTCCCCTCCTTCAACCGGGTGTTCCGTTCCTTCTTCGCCGAGCACCCGCCGGCGCGGGTGTGCTGCGTGGCGGACCTGGTGGTGGATTGCATGGTTGAGGTGGACATGAGGTGTTTTAACGCCAAGTTCAAATATTAAGTATTTTGCGCCAGGCGCGGCAGCGTGGCCGATGAAAAGGAGAGGGCGATGGCGAATAGCGATTTTCTGACGTGGTTTCTGATCTACGCCGCCGGCATGATGGCACTGGGCTGGTATGTGACCCGGCATCAGAAAACCGGCGAGGACTTCATCCTGGGCGGCCGCAAGATGCCGATGCTGCTGACGCTGGGCTCGACGGTGGGCACCATGGTGGGCACCGGTTCCAGCATAGGCGCGGTCAGCTTCGGTTATGCCAACGGCTGGGCCGGCATGTTGTACGGCATTGGCGGCGCCACCGGCATCCTGTTGACGGCCTGGTGGTTCGCGCCGGTCCGAAACCTCCGCTTCATGACCATGAGCGAGGAGGTCTGCTACTACACCGGCGGCAGCAAGCTGGTCAAAAACCTGGTGGCCGTCATCATTTTCTGCGCCTCCCTGGGCTGGCTGGGCGCGCACATCCTGGGCGGCGGCCTGTACCTGGCCTGGGCCTCCGGCATTGATATCCGGGCGGCCAAGACCATTGTCGCCGTCGGCTTCGTGTTCTATGTCGGCATCGGCGGCTATAAGGCGGTGTCCTGGATAGACACCTTGCAGTCCATCGTGCTCTTCCTCGGCTTCATCGTGCTGGCGGCGCTGTCGGTGCGTCATGTCGGCGGCTGGGAGGCGGTGGTGAGCCGGACCGATCCGGCCGCGTTCACGCCCTTCGGCATCGGCAAGCTGGGCCTGTTGCCGGCCTTGTCGCTGGCCGCGGTGATCGGCGTGGGCGTGCTGGCCACGCCCTCCTATCGCCAGCGCATCTACGCCGCCGAATCCGCCACGGTGATCCGCCAGTCCTTCATCATCACCGGCCTGCTGTATATGGGCTTTTCCTTCCTGCCGGCCATCATCGGCATGGCCACGCGGGCAATGGAGCCCAATCTGGCCAATAGCAGCTTCGCCTTCCTGCACGCCACCACCGCCTTGCCGCACGCGCTGGCCGTGGTGGTGTTGATCGCCGGCATGTCGGCCAATATGTCCTCCGGCAGTTCCGACGCTATTGCCGGGGTCTCCATCATCCTGCGCGATCTCTATGTCTGGATTCGCGGCCGGATGCCGCCGCCGGAGCGGGCGATCGCGCTGTCTCGGCTGTTCCTGCTGCTGGTGATCCTGCTGGCCTATCTCTTCGCGCTGACTTCCAACGACATCATCGGCTACATCACCAAGATGATCTCCATGGTGATGTCCGGCATGTTCGTCACCGTGCTGCTGGGCCGCTTCTGGCCGCGCTTCAATTGGCAGGGCTGCATCGCCGCGCTGCTGGGGGGCAGCCTCACCTCGCTGGCCATCATTCTGTCGCCGCCGTGGCTGGTGCGGCTGGGCAATCCGGTGATTCCCGCCGTGCTGCTCAGCCTGCTGCTGGCCGTTGTCGTCACCTGGCTGACGCCGGCGAACGCGCGCTCCCGGGAGGTGGTGCTGGAGATGATCACCGCCGAGCGTGAAAGCCATGGCTGAGATGATCGATAGGGATACCAAGGAGCACAGGATGACAACAAAGCAGTTTGAACCCGCGGTCGCGCGGCACAAGGCGGCGCTGATGTTCCGCGCCGAGGGCGGCGCCAATATCCTGCATGAGGACGCCTGCCTGCCGGCGCTGGTGATCAAGGAGGCGGCGCTGGACGGCAATATTCGTTGGATGCAGGGTTTCGCGGACGCGATGGAGGTCTCGCTGGCCCCGCACGGCAAGACCACGATGACGCCGGCGATTTTCCGGCGGCAGCTGGCCGCCGGCGCCTGGGGGCTGGGCGTGGCCAGCGCGTTTCAAGCCCAGGCGGCGGTGGCGGCCGGGGCCACGAACGTGATCATCGCCAATCAAGTGTTGGGCCGGGCGAATATGGCGCTGCTTGCCGCCTTGTTGGGGCAGCGCCGCGCCGCCCTCCATTGCTGCGTGGACAGCGTGGATAATGCGCGGCAGTTGTCGGACTTCTTCGCCGCCAGGCAACAGCGGATCTCGGTGTTGCTGGAAATGGGGATGCCCGGCGGGCGCTGCGGCTGCCGTGATGAGCGGCAGGCCTATGCGCTGGCCGAGCGCATTGCCGAGCTGCCGGGTCTGGCGCTGGCCGGCGTGGCTTTCTACGAGGGCGTGACCCATGGCGCTGACGAGCAGGCGGACATCGCGGCGATACAGGCGCTGATTCAGCGCGCGGTCACGGTGTGCGGCGCGCTGCTGCGCAACGGCGACTTCGCCGGCGCGCCGGAAGCGCTGCTGACCGGAGCCGGCACGGTCTGGTTCGACATCGTCAGCCGGCAGCTGCGGGACGCTGGCCTATCCGGGGTGCGCCATGTGATCCGCCCCGGCTGCTATGTGACACAGGATAGGGGCATCTACCAGCAGGCTTACGCCGCCTTGCGGCGACGCGAGCCGCTGGCGGCGCGCCTGGACGGCGGCCTGAGTTCAGCGCTGGAATTGTGCGCGCTGGTGCAGTCGCTGCCGGAGCCGGGCTTGGCCGTCGTGGGATTCGGCAAGCGTGACGTGGCTTTCGACGCCGGCCTGCCGCAACCGTTCGCGCAATATCGGCAAGGGCGGCGCGTGGATTTCACGCCCGGCGGCCTGCGCACCCGGGACTTGATGGACCAGCACGCCTTGCTGGAGCGCGATCCCGGCCTGGACCTGCGGATCGGCGATTTGCTGGTGTTCGGCAGTTCCCACCCCTGCCTGAGCTTCGATAAATGGAAGCGCGTGTTCCTGGTGGATGAGGATTATTGGGTGAGGGAGGAATGGGAGACGGTGTTCTGAAGCGGTTTATGCGCTGTTGAGCGGAAAAGGTCTTGTCCCGCCCTGGCTCGCGAGACGTTGAACCGCGGCTAAGCGACGGGTAGTAAAATTTCAGCGCCTGACCCTAAGGCCTGGACTGGCTGGAAATGGCTTGCCATTCAAATGACATTTAGATTTTGTTTTGCTACGCTCCCTGCCAACTCAGGAGCGAGCGGACATGATCAAGCAATGGATGGGCCTGGCCCTGCTGGCGGGAAGTTTGAGCGGCGCGGCGCAGGCCGGCGAGGCGTTTGGCGCGCCGGGGCTGACGCCGGTGCGCGGCCCGGCGGCCAAGTCTTTCGTGGGCGTGGCGGCGGAGGGGCCGTCGCGGGTGTATTTCACCGGTTATCGCGGCGTGGTGTCCGAGGTGTTCTACCCGGCGGTGGACACCCAGGCGGCGGTGGATCTGCAATTCCTGGTGGGCGACGCCGGCGGCGGTTTCATCGACGAGGAAAAGCGGCAGGACTACCGCGTGCAGCGGCTGCATCCGCGCAGCATGAGCTGGCAGGCGCAGACCGGCAACTCGGCCCATCACTGGCGCATCAGCAAGCGCATCTTCACCGATCCGGCGCGCGACGCGCTGATCCAGCGCGTCACCTTCAGCGCGTTGGACGGCCGCCGCGTCGGCGATTTCCGCCTCTACCTGCTGTTCAAACCCTATCTGGACAATGCCGGCGCCGGCAACAGCGCCGCCACCCTGACGCGTGTTGGCGGCGATGCGGCCTTGGCCGCCAGCCGCAATCAGCGGGCTTCGGCGCTGCTGAGCAGCCTGCCGTGGAAGACGCAGAACGGCCGCCGCATGTTGTCCAGCGGCTTTGTCGGTTTGAGCGATGGCTGGACCGATCTGTTGGGCGGCGCGGCGGACAAGCGCATGGACTGGACTTTCGATTCCGCCGGCAACGGCAATGTGGCGCAGATGGGCTGGCTGGAACTGGGCGACCCGCGCGCCACCAGTGTGTCCTTCGATGTGGTGCTGGGATTCGGCGCCAGTCAGGGGCAGGCGCTGGACACGGCCGCCGCCGCGCTGGGCGGTGATCTGGAGGCGGCGCAGCGGCGCTACGACGCCGGCTGGCAGGCCTACGCCGCCGGCCTGTCCGATCAGGGCGGCAGCGCCGACGACGGCTACTACCTGGCGGCGATGACGCTGAAAACCATGCAGGACAAGGCCAGCGGCGCGATGGTGGCCGGCCTGGGCACGCCGTGGGGCGCCAGCCAGGGCGACGCCAACGCCGGCGGCTACCACCTGGTGTGGCCGCGCGACCTGTTCAAGTTCGCCAACGCCCTGCTCACCGCCGGCGACCGCGCCACCGCCGCGCGGGTGACGGATTATCTGTTCAACACCTTGCAGCAGCGTCGCGACTGCGGCGTGGCGGAATACGATGCCGCCGGTTGCCCGGACGGCTTCAGCCGCAACGGCCGCTTTCCGCAAAACGCCTGGGTCAGCGGCGCGCAATATTGGCAGGGCACCCAGATGGACGAGCAGGCCATGCCCATCCTGCTGGCCTGGCGGCAGGGGCCAGCGGTGTACTCGCCGCTGTGGCCGCGCATCAAGCTGGCCGCCGACTACATCCTGAGCGCCGGGCCGTGGACCTATCAGGAGCGCTGGGAGGAGAACAGCGGCTATTCGCCGTCCACGCTGGCGGCGCAGATCGCCGGCCTGGCCGCCGCCGCCGACATCGCCCGCGCCAACGGCGACGACGCCAGCGCCGCGCGCTATCTGTCCACCGCCGATTACTGGCAGCAGAACGTGGACGCCTGGACCTTCACCCGCAGCGGCGGCTTTGGCGACGGCCGCTATTATCTGCGTCTCAACCCGTCCGCGCGCGCCGGCGGGGTCAGCCGCACAGGCCAGGCGCCGGCGCTGGGGCCCGACACGCCGCAAACGCTGGAGGTGAAGAACGGCGGTGGCGGGCGCGACGCGCGCCGGGTGGTGGACGGCGGCTTCCTGGAACTGGTGCGCATGGGCGTGAAGCGCGCCGACGATCCGGCGGTGCTCGCCACGCTGGGCATTTACGACGCGGTGCTGGGCCAGCGTTTGGACCTGCCCGGCGCGACGGCGCTGCCGGTCAACGCCTGGTTCCGCTACAACTTCGACGGCTACGGCGAGCGCAACGACGGCGGCGATTTCGCCGGCAGCGGGGTGGGTCGGCTGTGGCCCATCTTCACCGCGGAGCGCGGCATCTACGAAATTGCGCGCCAGGGCGGCGGCGCGGCCGGCCAGCCCTATCTGGCCGCGCTGAAACAGCTGGCCACGCCGGAGGGCATGCTGCCGGAGCAGGTGTGGCCGCACAGCGCGGTGCTGCCGGACGGCTGGGCGGTGGAGACGCCTGTCGGCAACCGCGCCGGTACGCCCACCCGCTCGATCGCGCCGCTGAGCTGGGCGATGGGGGAGTACATCAGCCTGCTGGCCTCCATCCGCGCCGGCCGCGTCGTGGATTTGCCGGAAGCCGCCTGCGCGCGTTACTACGCCTGCCGGGTGGAGCCCAAGGCCGATGAGGCGACGGTGGAGATCCAGGCCGCCGCCGATACCAGTTGGGGACAGCAGCTGTATGTGACCGGCGCGGCCCGCGGATTGGGCAATTGGAACACCGACCTGGGCCTGCCGGCGGATGCGGCGGCTTATCCCTTGTGGAGAACCAGGGTCAATCTGCCGGCGGGTCAGCGGATCGAGTACAAGTACTACCGCAAGAACGCCGACGGCAGCGTGAGTTGGGAGCAGCGCGCCGGCAACCGCGTGTTGCAAGCGCCGGCCGGCGGGCTGACGTTGAACGACCAGGTGGTGTGGTGAGGCGAGCTGTGCCCCAATACGCTATTGATTTATTTGGAATATTGAAAGCAAATTTAATTACTTTTTGATATTAAACATGGCTTTTATAGTGTGCTGAGTCCATCACCACTTTGAGCCTGTTTACGATCTTGCGAGCTAGGGCGAGACGAGGCGAGAGCCGCTGAGGGAGCGGAGTGTACCCCGGTATCTCAGCATTCCAAAGCGGTTCTCAACCCCGCCCCGCCGACGCGCAGCAGAGCGTGAGCCGGTTATCAGGAGCACGCCATGTCCATATCCCGCCGTTCTCTGCTGGCGCTCAGCCTCGCCAGCCTCTCTCTCGCTGCCTTGGCGGCAAACGCCGCCGAGGCGCCCATCGTCATCGGTTATCAGACCGGAGTCGATCCATCCAAGGTGGCCCAGGCCGACGGCCTGTACGAAAAAGCCATCGGCCGGCCGCTGCAGTGGCGCAAGTTCGAGAGCGGCGCGGAAGTGCTCGCCGCGCTGGCTTCCGGCGACGTGCATATCGCCGATCTGGGCTCCAGTCCGCTCAGCGCCGCCGCCACCCGTCAACTGCCGATCCAGACCTTTCTGATCGTCGCCGAGATCGGCAATTCAGAGGCCTTGGTGGCGCGCAAGGGCAGCGGCATCAAGACCCCGCAGGACCTGATCGGCAAAAAGGTGGCGGTGCCCTATGTCTCCACCACCCATTACAGCCTGCTGGCCGCGCTCAAGCACTGGAAGCTGGACCCGGCCAAGCTGTCCATCGTCAATCTGCGCCCGTCCGAGATCAGCGCCGCCTGGCAGCGCGGCGACATCGACGCCGCCTATGTCTGGGACCCGGCGCTGAGCCAGACGCTGAAAACCGGCTCGGTGCTGGTTAATTCCGAACAAGTGGGGCAATGGGGCGCGCCCACTTTCGAAGCCTGGGTGGCGCGCAAAGACTTCGCCGCCGCTCAGCCGCAGGCGCTGGCCGCCTTCGCCAAGGTGACTTTGCAGGCCTTCGCCGATTACCGCGCCAAGCCGGCGGCCTGGAGCGTCGGCTCGCCGCAGGTGGCCAAGATCGCGCGGCTGACCGGGGCCGATCCGGCGCAGATTCCCGGCTTGCTGGCCGGCAGCCGCTTCCCGCTGGCGCAGGAGCAGCTATCGCCGCGCTTGCTGGGCGGCGGCACCGCCAAGGCGCTGCGCGACACCGCCTTGTTCCTGAAGGAACAGAAGAAGGTGGAAACGGTGTTGCCCGATTACCAAGCCTATGTCGAGCCGCGCTTCGTGCGGCTGGCGCAGACGCGCTGAGCATGAGGAGGCCGCGATGGCGAGCTTGATCGTGGAAAACGCCGGCGTCAGCTA
This sequence comes from Chromobacterium fluminis, assembly GCF_011602385.1. NCBI lineage: Bacteria > Pseudomonadati > Pseudomonadota > Betaproteobacteria > Neisseriales > Chromobacteriaceae > Chromobacterium > Chromobacterium fluminis. Next base: position 147,674 of record NZ_JAAOMA010000008.1, read on the forward strand.
CGCCGGCCCGTCCGGCCCGGTGCAGGCGCTGGACCGGGTGTCGCTGGAGCTGCGTTCCGGCGAGATCGTGGTGGCCCTGGGGCCGTCCGGCTGCGGCAAGTCCACCTTGCTGGGGCTGATGGCCGGCTTCCAGACGCCCAGCCAGGGCCGGGTGCTGGCCAATGGCCGGCCGGTGCGCGGGCCGGGCGCGGATCGCGGCGTGGTGTTCCAGGACGACGCGCTGATGCCCTGGCTCAACGCCGAGGACAATGTCGCCTTCGGCCTGCGCCTGCGCGGGGTGCCGCGCGAACGGCGGCGAAGCGAGGCGCGCCGCATGCTGGGCTGGGTGGGGCTGGAAGCCTTCGCCGGCCACGCGCTCAGCCAGATGTCCGGCGGCATGCGTCAGCGCCTGGGCCTGGCGCGCGCGCTGGCGGCCGATCCCGACTTCCTGCTGCTGGACGAGCCCTTGGGCGCGCTGGACGCGCTGACCCGGGAAAAGATGCAGTCGCTGATCCTCAGCCTGTGGCAGCGCAGCGGCAAGGGCATCTTCCTGATCACCCACAGCATCGAGGAAGCGCTGTTCCTCGGCACCGAGCTCTTGGTGCTGACGCCGCGCCCCGGCCGCATCGCGCTGCGGCAGAAACTGGGCTTCGCCCACCGCTATGCCGCCGGCGAATCGGCGCGCTCGATCAAGGCCGATCCCGCCTTCATCGCCATGCGCGAGCATTTGCTGGACTGGATTTTCCGCGCCGAGGAGGCCGACCATGCCGCCGCTTGAACTGACTGAATTGGGCCCGGCCGCGCAGGCCGAACTGAGCGCGCCGCCGCCGGCCCATGCCCCCGCACCGTTCTCCGGCCGCTTCGCCGCCTGGCGTCGGCGCTGGCCCAGCGCGTTGTCGGTGGGCGGCCTGCTGCTGCTGTGGTGGGCGGCCAGCGCCGGTGGCTTGGTGTCGCCGCTATTTCTGCCCGGCCCGGCCCAGGTGGCGACGCGGCTGGCGGACCTGGCGGTCAACGGCTTCATGGACGCCAGCCTGTGGCGTCACGCCGCCGCCAGCTTGGGCCGGGTGGGCCTGGCGCTATTGCTGGCCGCGGCCACCGCGGTGCCGCTGGGCATGCTGATGGGTATGAGCCGGCGCGCGCATGCGGCGCTGGACCCGCTGATCGAGTTCTACCGGCCGGTGCCGCCCCTGGCCTATCTGCCCTTGATCGTGATCTGGTTCGGCATTGGCGAAGCCAGCAAGGTGCTGCTGATCTATCTCGCCATCTTCGCGCCGCTGGCCATCGCCACCGCCGCCGGCGTGCGCCGCGCGGACCCGGCGCGGCTGCAGGCGGCGCGCTCGCTGGGCGCCAGCCGCGGCCAGCTGCTGCGGCTGGTGGTGCTGCCCAGCGCGCTGCCGGAGATCCTGACCGGGCTGCGCATCGGCCTGGGCGTGGGCTGGTCCACCCTGGTGGCGGCGGAGCTGGTGGCCGCCACCCGCGGCCTGGGTTTCATGGTGCAGTCCGCCGCCCAGTTCCTGGTCACCGACGCGGTGATCGCCGGCATCCTGATCATCGCCTGGATCGCGCTGGCGCTGGAATTGGGGTTGCGTTGGGCGGAGCGGCGCTTCGCCGGCTGGGCCGCGCCGGAACATTTTTGAGCGAGTTTTCGATTTTTTGGATTTGGTTTCCGCCGCGCGGATAAGGAGCACATTCATGAGCCTGCAACTGCAAGCCATCAGCCCGGCCCTGGGGGCCATTGTTTCCGGCGTCGATCTGAGCGCGCCGCTGTCCGGCGCCGAGCGCGACGCGATCGAGGCGGCGCTGCTGCGCCACCAGGTATTGTTCTTCGAGAACCAGCCGTTGACGCCGCGCCAGCAGCGCGACTTCGCCGCCCGCTTCGGCGATCTGCACCTGCATCCGGTCTACCCGACGGTGGCGGAGCAGCCGGAAATCATCGTGCTGGACACCCATGTCGACAATCTGCCGGACAACGACAACTGGCATACCGACGTCACCTTCATCGCCGCTCCGCCGCTGGGCGCGGTGCTGGCGGCGCGGCAGCTGCCGGACGTGGGCGGCGACACGCTGTGGAGCAGCAATAGCGCCGCTTACGACGCGCTGTCGCCGGCCTTGCGCGCGCTGCTGGACGGCCTCAGCGCCGAGCACAGCTTTATTCATTCCTTCCCGGAAAGCCGCTTCAAGGACACGCCGCAATACGCGCGCTGGCAACAGGCCAGCCGCGACCATCCGCCGGTGGTGCACCCGGTGGTGCGCACCCATCCGGTCACCGGCCGCAAGGGCCTGTTCGTCAACGAAGGCTTCACCACCCGCATCCTGGAACTGGCGCCGCGCGAGAGCGATGCCCTGCTGGCCCTGTTGTTCGCCCATGCCGCGCGGCCGGAATTCACCGTGCGCTGGCGCTGGAAGGAAAACGATCTGGCGTTCTGGGACAACCGCGTGACCCAGCATTACGCGGTGGCGGATTACCTGCCGCAGCGGCGGGTGATGCACCGCGCCACCATCCTGGGCGACCGGCCGCGTTGAGCGCGGCGGAATGAGCAGGAAAAGGAAACCCGGCATTGCCGGGTTTTTTTACGGGGTCGTACAGCGTATATCTTCAAATGAAATGATATTGGCATCTTAATTTAACGGTTTTCGGGTAATATCCGTTCGCCATAAAAACGGCGGGCGGCGCGCCCGTCTCGGCATATCACAATCACAAGAGAAACCGTCATGAAGAAATTTACGCTCGCCCTGTTATTGTCCGCCGCCTTCGCGCTGCCCAGCGCTCAAGCGCTGGCCTGGGGTCAGGAAGGCCACCGCGTCACCGGTTACATCGCCCAGCAATTGCTGAGCCCTCAAGCCAAGGCCGCGGTCAATCAATTGATCCCCAACGCGGACTTCGCCCAGCTGGCCTTGTACATGGACCAGCACAAGCAGGAATTGAAACAGCAGCTGCCGGGCTCGGATCAATGGCATTACAACGACGAACCGGTGTGCGACGGCGTGGAAGAGGACGACTGCCCCAGCGGCAACTGCGCGTCCAATCAGATCGGGCGCTACAGCAAGGTGCTGGCCGACAAAACCGCGAGCAAGTCCGCCCGCGCCCAGGCGCTGACCTTCCTGCTCCACATGATCGGCGACATCCACCAGCCGCTGCACGCGGCCGACAACCACGACCGCGGCGGCAACGACGTCCGCGTGCGCCTGGCCGGCAGCAACAAGACCGGCAATCTGCATTCGGTGTGGGACACCGCCCTGGTGCAGCAGGCCTTGAGTGGCGCCAACGAGCAGAGCTGGGCGACGCAGAACCTCAAGTACTACGCGCGCAACATCGCCGGCTGGCAGAGCGGGCGGGTCAATGACTGGATCAAGGAATCCAATCAGTACGCGCGCAGCGAGGTCTACGGCCCGCTGTCCAACTTCAGCTGCGGCCAAGCGCCCAGCGACGTGGCCTACCTGGACCGCACCTACCAGACCGCCGGCGCTCAGCTGGTCAAACAGCAGCTGGTCAAGGCCGGCGCGCGCATCGCCATGGTGATCAACCAGGCGCTGCAGTAAAACGGCGCGTCCGCGCTAGAATGGCGGCTCCGTCGTCACCGGAGCCGCCATGTCCATTCACGAGCTCAGCCTCAAGGGTTTCCGTTCCATCCGTCAGCTGCGGCTGGCGCTGGAGCCGCTCAACGTCGTCGTCGGGCCCAATGGCTGCGGCAAATCCAATCTCTACAAAGCGGTGCGCCTGCTGCACGAGGCCGCCTGCGGCCGCCTGTCCGCGGCGCTGGCGGAAGAGGGCGGCATTCAAAAGGCGATGTGGGCCGGCGGCCTGCGCCGCGGCGACCGCAAGGGCGAGCCCAAGCGCATGGCGCTGGCGGCGCGGCTGGCCGATTACGACTACGAATTGCAGCTGGGCTACCCCGAGCCCAGCCGCAGCCTGTTCTCGCTGGACCCATTGGTGAAGGAGGAAACGCTGTGGCTGGCCGGCCAGGGCCGCCGCCCATCGGCCCAGGTGCTGGAGCGGCGCAATCAGAGCGCCTTTCTCACCAGCGTGGACGGGGTCAGGACCACCTATCCCTTGGGCCTGCAGGCCGAGGAGTCGGTGTTCGGCCAATTGGCTGAGCCGCATCTTTATCCCGAGGTGTCGCAAGTGCGGGAGACGCTGCGGCGCTGGCGTTTCTACCATGAGTTCGCGGTGTGGCCCGGCTCGCCGCCGCGCGCGCCGCAAGTGGGCATCCGCTCGCCGGTGCTGGCGCACGACGGCGGCAACCTGGCGGCCGCTTTCCAGACCATCGTGGAGATCGGCGATGTTGAGCTGCTGCGCAGCGTGCTGGCTGATGCGTTTCCGGACAGTGGCTTCCAGGTGGAAGCGCTGCATGGTCGTTTCCAGATGCTGATGCAGCGCGACGGCATTCTACGGCCGCTGGAGGCGGCCGAATTGTCCGACGGCACCCTGCGTTTCCTGTGCCTGGCGGTGGCCTTGCTCAGCCCGCGTCCGCCGGCTTTCATGGCCTTGAACGAGCCGGAAAACAGCCTGCACCCGGACTTGTTGCCGGCCTTGGCGCGGCTGATCGCCGAGGCCGGCCGTCACAGCCAGCTGTGGGTAACCAGCCATTCGCCGCTGCTGGCGGAGCTGATCGCGCGCCACCGGCCGCTGCGTCGTTTCACGCTGACGCAGCGCGACGGCGAGACGGTGCTGGCGGATGAGGATTGAGCCGGGGCCGCGAGGCCGGTTCGGCATTTTCGGAAAGTGAAAATGGATGGATGCGAGGCGGAATATTTGCATGTAGAATCCCCGCCGCCATACCATTTAAATATAAGAAAGAACTTTCCGTGAAAAAACTATTTGCCGCTGCTTCCCTGCTGGCGCTGCTGTCCGGATGCGCCTCCACCACGCTGGCTACGCCCGAGGCGGACGCCCAGGCCAAACAGTTCAATGCTCAGCCGGCTAAGGCCCGCGTCTACATCTATCGCAATGAGGCGATAGGCGCCGCCGTGAAAATGAATGTCCTGGCCGACAACAAGGCCCTGGGCGACACCGTGGCCAAAACCTACATCATGGCCGATCTGGAGCCGGGTTCGCACACGCTGGTGGGCAAGGCCGAGAACGATTCCAGCCTGACTCTGGACATGGTGGCGGGCAAGATTTACTACGTTTGGCAGGAAGTGAAGATGGGCGTGCTGTACGCTCGCAACAAGCTGCAGAGCGTGGACGAAGCCGAAGGTCAAAAAGGGGTGAAAGAGTCCCAGTTGGTGCAGTCGCCGCAATAAGACACGGTGGCGGCGCGGCGGAGTCCGCCGCGTTCCCAAAAAAAGCCCAAGCGGATGCTTGGGCTTTTTTCATCACTCAGACCACTCGCTCAGACCGGTTGCAGAAACAGCGCCTGCTCCGCCGCGCGGCGGCGGGTGAGGGCGGGCAAGACCTTGCCGCCGGCCTTGTTCCAGCGCGGAAACTGGGCGGCGGCGCCGGCGTAGTCGCGCTGATTGAGCAGGCGCAGCAGGGTGGAGTTCTGCAGCGAGCCCAGGCCCAGGTTGTAGCTGAAGCTGACCAGCGCGTCGAACTGGTTCTGGTTCAACGGCACCAGGGCCAGCCGGGAGACGCCGGTTTCGAAGCGGTTCAAATCGCGCGCCAGCAGCCCGTCGGCCTGGGCCTGGCTGATGACCAAGCCCGGCGTCACGTCCGGACCGGTGTGGCCGTAGCCTATGGTCCAGACGCCCACCGCGTCCTGGTAGGCCTTGAGGCGCAGGCCTTCGAATTGCTGGATCAATTTGATGCCGTTGGCGCTGATATTCATGTCGGGCTCCTGGGAAGGGCCCCCGGTGGACGCGGAGAAACGCTCGGAAGAATCTGAGGCGGGAGG
>NZ_JAAOMA010000090.1:0-8272 GCF_011602385.1 Chromobacterium fluminis
GGGTGATGCATGGGCTCTCCTCCTTGCGGCTGTGGCAGCCTGCTGTAGTTGTGTGCCGCGCCTGAGAGTGGCTAACAAATTCCTGATGCTGCGTTGCGCCGACTTGCCGTACTCAAGTACTGCCTGCGTCGGCGCGCCTTGCCTCAGACGTGAAACTGATTTTGTTAGCCGCTCTTAGCGCGACAGTGTAAGGCGTGGCAACATCCATGCCAGCGGGTCTGTTTTTTTAATTGCATGAATTTAAAAGGTTTTTGCGCTTGCTCGAGGCGATAAAAACCGTCAATACTGCAACTATTCATAAAAACGCCGAATTTTCGGCGCCAGCAGTTTAAGCGGCTAAGAGCCTGTTCAAAGGCTAGCGAGCGAGGGCGAGACAAGGCGAAAACGAGCGAAAAAGCGGAACATGAGCATTTTGAGCTTGTTTTTAATGCCGTATCGCTGAAGCGCAGCAGACTTTGAACAGGTTCGTAAAGGAGAAGGGGGAGATATGGACACGGACCTGAACCAGGGCATTGCGCTGTTTGGCGATTTTTTCGACGCGATCGGCCTCTCGGTGGCCATCATCGACCAGGACGGGCGCTACGCCTATTACAACCAGGAGTGCTCGCAGCTGGACGAATACACCGCGGAGCAGGCGCTGGGGGCCTATCTGCTGGAGCTGTACCCGGAACTGGACGAGAACAGCAGCACGCTGTTGCAGGCGCTGCGGCAGGGCCGCAGCTACCGCAATCATTACCAGCGCTACAGGAATCCCAGGGGCAAGGCGGTGCATCAGGTGCATACCACGCTGCCGCTGAAGCGCGCCGACGGCCGCATCGTCGGCGCGGTGGAATTGTCCCGCGATCTGACCGTGGTCAGCCCGCTGCATCAGGCGCTGGTGGATTTGCAGCAGAGCGTGGAGGAGGAGGCCGACGGCGGGCTGATGGGCATCATCACCGACGACGCGGCGATGAAACAGCTGATCCACCAGGCCCGGCGGCTGGCGCGCGCCGACGTGCAGGTGTTGATCCACGGCGAAACCGGCACCGGCAAGGAGTTGTTCGCCCGCTTGCTGCATCAGGAAGGGCCGCGCGCCGAGCGCCCCTTCGTGGTGCTCAATTGCGCGGCGCTGCCGGAGCCGCTGTTTGAAAGCACCTTGTTCGGCACCGTGCGCGGCGCTTTCACCGGGGCGGAGGACCGGCGCGGCGTGCTGGAGTCCGCCCATGGCGGCACTCTGTTTCTGGACGAGATCAATTCGCTGCCGCTGTCCATCCAGGGCAAGCTGCTGCGGGCCTTGCAGGAGGGCACGTTCAGCCGGGTGGGCTCCGGCGCGGAGGTGCGCGTGGACGTGCGGGTGGTGGCGGCCAGCAACGAGTCGCCGCAGCGGATGCTGGACGAGCGCAAGATCCGGCCGGACTTGCTGTACCGGCTGAACGTGGGCTGTCTGGCGGTGCCGCCGCTGCGCGAGCGGCTGCGGGACATCCCGCTGCTGGCGCAGGCTTTCTTGCGCAAGCACGGCAAGGTCACCGGCCACCGCGTGCAGCGCATCAGCCACGCGGTGATGGAGCGCATGCTGCGCTATCACTGGCCGGGCAATGTGCGCATGCTGGAGAACGTGCTGCTGCGCAGCCTGATTCTGTGCGAGGGCGGGGACGAACTGGATTTCCTGCTGCTGGAGGAAGAGGGCGAGGCGGCGCAGCGGCGCGTGGAGGAACGCCGGCCGTCGGCGCCGGCCGCGCCGCCGCCGGACGGCGAGGGCACGCTGGAGCAGCGGATGGCGCGCTATGAGCGCCGGCTGTTGGTGGATTGCCTGGAGGGCTGCGCCAATCTGACCGAGGCGGCGCGCCGGCTGGGCCTGCCACGCGCCACCTTGCAGTACAAGTTGAAGAAACACGGGATACAGCTGGCGCGCACGGTGTTGGGGTGAGCGGAGCGGGGCATGGCGTCCCTCGCAGCTGAGTCGCTGATTGGGAGCCAGAGCGCTTGGCTGCCGGATCAATAACCCCAGGGTTATTGACTGGCCTGTTGTAGAAGCTACAATAAGCTCTGTCCGATAGTCTGCTCAAATGTCGTGCGTGCAAGGGCGCGACAAGGTTAAAACAAAAGCAGAATGTAGAAGTGCTACCTGAGCATTCTGAAGCTGTTCTCACCGTACCGTGTTCACGAAGCGTAGCAGATCGCAAACCGGTTCTAAGTGTAGGGGCGACGCCGTGACCAGCAAAGAAGTCATCAGCATGATAGAGGCCGACGGCTGGTATCTGGTTGCCGCCAAGGGCAGCCATCAACAGTTCAAACACCCGATCAAGACCGGCCGGGTGACGGTGCCTCACCCCAAGAAGGACATACCGATAGGCACGCTGAACAGTATCAAGAAACAAGCGGGTCTCAAGTAAGGAACCATTATGTACTACCCGATTGCAGTTGAACCCGGTGACGACCAACATGCCTACGGCGTCATCGTGCCGGATCTGCCCGGCTGCTTCTCCGCCGGGGACACTCTGGATGAGGCCATCCGGAACGCCCGCGAAGCCATTGAGCTACATCTGGAAGGGCTGGTGGAAGACCTGGACGTCATCCCTCTGGCCAGCAGCGCGCAGGCTCATGTCGGTAAATCCGAGTTTGCCGGCCATCTCTGGGCGCTGGTGGATGTGGACATCACCCGCTATCTGGGTAAAGCGACCAAGATCAATGTCACGTTGCCGGCTAACCTTCTGCACCGTATCGATGAATATGTCGCTTCCCACCCGGAATACGATAGCCGTAGCGGTTTCCTGGCCAAGACCGCGCTAGAAAAGCTGTTGTGTCGGCCGTAAAAGCGGTTAATTTTGCTGTTTGAGCATGGATGTGCCGCGGAGCGCACTCAGCCTAGGCCCGCGAACAAAACCGCGCAGCGTACCTGAGGCAAGGCGCGCCGACGCAGGCAGTACAAGTGGTACGACCAGGAGGCGCAACGCAGGATCAGGGGTTTTGTTAGCGGGCCTTAGTTACAAATCCAGCACCAGCGGCCCGCTCCCCGCCGCTCGCGACACGCAGATCATGATGCGCTCCCGCCGCTCCGCCTCGTTCAAGTATTGGTCGCGGTGTTCGGCGTCGCCGGCCAGCAGCCTGGTTTCGCAGCTGCCGCAATAGCCTTCCCGGCATAAACAGTCCGGTCGCAGCGAGCTCTGCCGTTCTATCGCTGCCAGGATGGATTCGTCGGCGTCCACTCGCAGCCGCAGGCCGGAGCGGGCCAGTTCCACCTCGAAGCCGGCGCTCTCGGCCGCCGTGTCGGCGCTGAAGCGCTCATAGTGCAGCCGCCCGGCCGGCCAGCGCCGCGCGCAGGCGTCCGCCGTTGCCGCGATCAGCCGTTCCGGCCCGCAGACGTATACCTGGCTGTCCGCCGGCGCGGCGGCGATCAGCGCGTCCAGGTCCAGCTTGCGGCCGGCCCGGCTTTCGTACAGGCGGATTCTGGCGTCGCCCCGTTCGCTTCGGTTGGCCAGCTGGGCGGCGAAGGCGGCGCCGGCGGCGTCGCGGAAGGCGTAGTGCAGCTGGTAGTTCGCGTCAGCGCCCAGCGCCGCCATATGGGCGATGAAGGGGGTGATGCCGATGCCGCCGGCGATGAACAGCCGTGGACCGGGCACGGCGGCCAGCGGGAACTGGTTGGCCGGCGCTTGCACCCGCAGGCGGCTGCCCGGCGCCAGTGCGTGCAGATAACGCGAGCCGCCGCGCGAATCCGGCTCGTGTTTGACCGCGATGCGGTAGACCCCGCCGCCGGGGTCCAGCAACGAGTAGGCCGCCGGCCGGCCCGGCGGCGGCATGTCCACCACGATGTGGCTGCCGGACGGGCAGGGCGGGGCCGGGCCGTCCAGCGGCCGCAGGGTGAAGGTTTTGACGCCGGCGGCCACTTCTTCGATGGCGCAGACTTCGGTGACGATGGCGGGCATGCGCGGCGCTCCGGTTCAGCCGCGGTAGGCGGCGGCCACCATCTGGTGGAAATGGGCGATGCCGTGCTCGCTGATGCCGCTGCGCTGGCTGTCCGCCATGATGCGGCCCTGGCCGCGGTAGCCGCGCGATTGCAGCCCGCGTTGCACGCTTTCCACCAGCCGCAGGTCTTCGGGGCGGAATTCGTCGCGCGCCCAGCTGACGAAGCGGCGTTGCTCCTCGCTCAAATCCTGGTTGAGGAAGAGGATTTCGTAATGCTGGACGGTGACGCCGGCGGATTCCGGAAATTCGTAGATCACCGTCATCGCCGCGTCGCCGGGCACCACATTGAACATCACGCCGGGCCACAGCCAGTAGCCGTTGAAAGCCTGGTTGGCGGCCTCACCGTCAAAGGCGTAGCTGCTGTCGCTGGATTGGGCGGCGCCGCGCTGCAAGGTCCAGCGGCCGTGAAGGCTGTGGGTGTAGCCGTCGGTGGTCACCGATTGCGAGAAGCTGGGGTGGGCCGGCGCGCAGTGGTAGCACTCCATGTAGTTGTCGACGATGACTTTCCAGTTGGCCGGCGTGGTGGTGACCACGCGTTCGGCCACTTTCAAGTCCGCCACTTGCGGACACACTTGCATGAAGTGCTCGCGCAGGCCGGCGTATTCGACGTCGATGTCCGGCGCGTCCGGGTCCATGTTGATGAAGACGAAGCCGCAGTATTCGGCCACCCGCAGCGGGCTAAGATGGCTGCCGGCGCGGTCGAAGTCCGCCACTTGCTCGCAGTTGCGCGCGTGCGCCAGCTGGCCGTCCAGCTTGAAGGCCCAGGCGTGGTAGGGACAGGTGATCACATTCTTGGCCTGGCCGCTGCCGCTGAGCAACTCGTGGCCGCGATGAGGACAGACGTTGTAGAAGGCGCGCAGCGCGCCGTCTCGGTCGCGTAGCAGCAGGATGTTCTCGCCTATCACCCGGCGGGTGACGTAATCGTTGGGCCGGGCCAGCTCGCTGCCGTGGCACAGGCAGAGCCAGGATTTGGCGAAGATCTGTTCTTTTTCGTACTGGAACACCTCGTCGGCGGTGTAGCAGCGCGCCGGCAGGGTGTGGGCGCGGTCGATGTCGCGGCAGAAATCGGCGGGCAGTTGCGGCGCGGCGGGCGGGAAATGGATGGCGGCGTGCTGTTGCATGGCGGGGCTCCTTCAAAAGCCTGCGAGTGGGGGACGGCTGTCGATGATTTAACGGCCTGCCGGCGGCGGCGGAGCGGATGGCCGCGACGCTTACTTTTCATTGCGCGACAATTTGGTATTGACGCGAACCGGGCGCTCGCGCTTATGCTGGGCCTTGGATTGGGGAGAGCGCGGTGGACGAATACCATTTCCTGTTGTTGCCGGAGTTTTCCTTCATCGGCTTCGCCGCGCTGATGGAGCCCTTCCGCATCGCCAATCGCTTTCAGCCCGGCGCCAGCCGCTGGCGGCTCTTGTCCGTGGACGGCGAGGCGGTGGCGGCCAGCAACGGCATCGCGCTGATGGTGGACGGCGCGCTGGCGGAGGCCGGGCCGTGCACCTGTCTGTTCGTGGTCAGCAGCTTCCATCCGCTGCGGCATTACACGCCGGAGCTGGGTGCGGCGCTGCGGCGGCTGGAGCGCGGGGGCGCGACCCTGGGAGCGATAGACACCGGCTGTTTCATCCTGGCCGAGGCCGGCCTGCTGCGCGGCGAGACGGTGACGCTGCACTGGGAGGCGATTCCGGCCTTCCGGGAACGCTATCCGCAGGTGACGGCCAGCCAGGAGCTGTTCCTGACCGAGCGGCGGCCTACCTCCGCCGGCGCGGCGGCCGGGCTGGATCTGGCGCTGGCCTTGCTGGCGCGACGTCACGGCCGCGAGCTGGCGCTGGCGGTGTCCGAACAACTGGTGCAGGGCCAGATGCGCAGCCCGTCCGAGCACCAGCGCTTGCAGGTGGCCAGCCGCTACCAGGTGCACAACAAGAAGCTGGCGCAGGCGATACGGCTGATGGAGGAGCAACTGGAGGACCCATGGCCGCCGGAGGAGCTGGCCGCGCGCTGCGGCGCCACTCGCCGCCAGCTGGAGCGCTTGTTCCGCGCCCATCTCAAGGCCTCGCCGGCGGAGTTCTACCGCGCGCTGAGGCTGGACCGCGCCCGCTGGCTGCTGCGTCAGACCGAACTGAGCGTGGTGGAGATCAGCGTGGCCTGCGGCTTTGAATCGCCGTCCTATTTTTCCCGCGCCTATCGCAAGCGTTTCGGCCACAGCCCGAGGGAGGATCGCGAGGACCGCAGCGGCGCTTGAGCGGTTTTCGCCTTGTCTCGCTCTTGCTCGCGAGACTTTGGACCGGTCCGGAGCGGGGGCATTGGCTGGCCGCGGACGGTATTATCGGGTACTGTTGAGGGTTTGGATTGGCGCGGACGGCGCGCCTCCATAAAATAACAGGGCAAGCCCCAAAATCGCCCTACGCTGGAGAAACCCGAAATGGCCATCATCCGTCAGGAAGACTTCGTGCAAAGCATTGCCGACGCCTTCCAGTTCATCAGCTATTACCACCCCAAAGATTATATCGACGCGCTGTACCAGGCGTATCTGAAGGAAGAGAGCCCGGCGGCCAAGGACGCCATGGCGCAGATCCTGATCAACAGCCGCATGTGCGCGGAAGGCAAGCGCCCGATCTGCCAGGATACCGGCATCGCCGTGGTGTTCCTGAAGGTGGGCATGAAGGTGCAGTGGGACGCCGAGTTGTCGGTGCAGGAGATGGTGAACGAAGGCGTGCGCCGCGCTTACCTGAACCCGGACAACAAGCTGCGCGCCTCGGTGCTGCTGGATCCGGCCGGCAAACGCCAGAACAGCAAGGACAATACTCCGGCGGTGGTGCATTTCGAGATCGTCGAAGGCGACGGCGTGGAAGTGACCTGTGCCGCCAAGGGCGGCGGCTCGGAGAACAAATCCAAGTTCTACGCGCTGAATCCGTCCGATTCCATCGTGGACTGGGTGCTGAAGACCCTGCCCACCATGGGCGCCGGCTGGTGTCCGCCGGGCATTCTCGGCATCGGCATCGGCGGCACGCCGGAAAAGGCGATGCTGCTGGCCAAGGAAAGCCTGATGAGCCATGTGGACATTCAGGACTTGAAAGCCAAGGCCGACAGCGGCGCGGAACTGAGCCGCGTGGAGCAACTGCGCCTGGAGCTGTTTGAAAAGGTCAACGCGCTGGGCATAGGCGCTCAGGGCCTGGGCGGCCTGACCACGGTCTTGGACGTGAAGATTCTGGATTACCCCACCCACGCGGCCAGCCTGCCGGTGGCGATGATCCCCAACTGCGCGGCCACCCGCCACGTGCATTTCCACCTGGACGGCAGCGGCCCGGCTTCGCTGGAAGCGCCGCGCCTGGAAGACTGGCCGGACATCACCTACGACAACTCCAACGGCAAGCGCGTCAACCTGGACGCCATCACCCCGGAAGAGGTGCAAAGCTGGCAGCCGGGCGACGTGCTGCTGCTCAACGGCAAGATTCTCACCGGCCGCGACGCCGCGCACAAGCGCATGGTGGACATGCTGAACAAGGGCGAGAAGCTGCCGGTGGACTTCACTAACCGCTTCATCTACTACGTGGGCCCGGTGGATCCGGTGCGCGACGAAGTGGTGGGCCCGGCCGGCCCCACCACCGCCACCCGCATGGACAAGTTCACCCGCCAGATGCTGGAGCAAACCGGCCTCTTGGGCATGATAGGCAAGGCCGAGCGCGGCCCCACCGCGATCGAGGCGATCAAGGACAACAAGGCGGTCTATCTGATGGCCGTCGGCGGTTCCGCCTATCTGGTGTCCAAGGCGATCAAGGCTTCCAAGGTCGTGGCTTTCGAAGATCTGGGCATGGAAGCCATTTACGAGTTCGAGGTCAAGGACATGCCGGTGACGGTGGCGGTGGATTCCTGTGGCTCCAGCGTGCACAACACCGGCCCGGCCGAGTGGCGCGTGAAGATAGGGAAGATTCCGCTCATCCCGGTGTAAAGTCTGGATGGAAAGAAACGGTCGCCTTCGGCGGCCGTTTTTGTTTGGCCAGCGGCGCTTGAAAACGGTTTGATCCAGACCAAAGTGGGACGGCGCGCGCTCGCCTATGCTCGGCGGCACACCCTTATTGTGCTGCCCACATGCTGACCGAGTTTTCATTGATCCTGACCTTGTTGCAGCAGATGTGCGTTTACTTGGTGATCGCCTATCTGCTGTCCAAGACGCCGCTGTTCATCCCGCTAACCCAGGTCACCATCCGCCTGCCGCACAAGCTGGTGTGCTATCTGGTGTTCTCGGTGTTCTGCGTGATGGGCACTTATTTCGGCTTGCACATCGACGATTCCATCGCCAACACCCGCGCCACCGGCGCGGTGCTGGGCGGCATGC
>NZ_JAAOMA010000091.1:0-7690 GCF_011602385.1 Chromobacterium fluminis
CACGCCCCCTGCGCGTCGCCGCGCGCCAGGCGCTGCCCGGCCCGCGACGACACCCAGCCCCCTGACCGGAAAATTTCGCTGACGGCTTGTACCAGGTGTGAACTGGGCGATGGGATAGGGTAGGGCCGCTGTTCCTGGTGGTGGCTCGTCATGGGCATGTGTTGCCGGCGCCAGCTGGCGGGCCTGCTGGCCAGCGCCACGAACAGCAACAGTCCCAGGATCACCGCGCGTCCCGCGCGGTAGGTCTTCCCCAACTTCCCGCCGGCGTGGGCAATGGGCCACCAGGTGAAAACCTCCCCCCTCAGCCCCCAGGGGCTGCGGCCGCGGCTGCGCCGCATCTATTCGGGTCTGGCGAGCTGCGCCCGCCGGATTCAATCAGCCGCAAGCGGGCTTCGCCGGGCCCGGGCTGCTGGCCGCGGAGCCTCCCCGCTGGAGCCGCTGCGATGCCCTGTGCCTTTCGGTGAGTGCAGCACAACCAACCGCGGCTGCAAGTCAACCCGTGCCGGGGGCCTGCGGCCGACTTGTCACCCGCGGCCGGCTGCGCTTGAGCGCACTCACGGCACAGGCATACGCAGCTCTACAGGAGGAGGGTAAGGCTCTCTTCCAGCAGGCCTGGCCCGAAGGTGGAATCCGCTACGCGGATGAATGATTGATCCGGCAGGCTCCGCTCTCCCAGGAGCGGGAAAAACCGGAACCCCAGAAAAGGAATTTGTATGCGACTCGCAAGCCGTTTTGGCAGTAATGCTCACACCATCCGCACCGATGCCCCGCTGACCGATGACCAGATCCGCGAGGTCGCGCCGTCGATTTTTGCGGAGACGGCCCACGAAAGCCGTTCCGAGCGTTACACCTACATCCCCACCGCCGACGTGCTGGCCGGCTTGCGAAAAGAAGGCTTCCAGCCCTTCATGGCATGTCAAACCAAGGTCCGCAACAGCGACAAGCGCGAGCACACGAAGCATATGCTCCGGCTGCGCCATGCCAGCCAGATCAACGGCAAAGAGGCCAATGAAATCATCCTGCTCAACTCCCATGACGGCAGCAGCTCCTATCAGATGATGTCCGGCGTCTATCGCTTTGTTTGCAGCAATGGCATGGTCTGCGGCGAAACCTTGAACGATATCCGCGTGCCGCATAAGGGCGATGTGGTCGGCCGCGTGATCGAAGGCGCGTTCTCGGTGCTGGAATCGTTCGAGAAGGCCGACGAGCAGCGCGATGCGATGCAGCTGCTGACCCTGAACCCGGGCGAACAACAGGCCTTTGCCCGCGCAGCGCTAACGCTGCGCTACGACGACCCGCTGATTCCGGCTCCGATTACCGAAGACCAGATTTTGCGCGCGCGCCGGCGCGACGACCTTAAAGACGATCTGTGGACCACCTTTAACCGCGTGCAGGAAAACATCATCAAGGGCGATCTGCGCGGGCGCACCGCCACCGGCAAGGCGATGCGGACTCGCCCTGTCACCGGCATTGACCAAAACGTGAAATTGAACCGGGCGCTCTGGGTGCTGAGCGAGGAAATGCGCAAGCTCAAAGGCTAAGACCGTGGCCGCCGGCGGCGGCCGGCAAGGTCCGCCCGTACCAGGTGCGGCCTTGCCCTGGCCCCGCCCCTGAGCGGCGGAAAATGAGGCCGCCGGCGGCGGCACCGGATCTACATCGCCGGCGATGCCGGCAGCAGAGCGGCCAGCGCCTGCGGCGCCGGCCGTTCCGCCTCGAGGAAGCTGGGGACTCGTAAGGATCCAGCACCGGTCTTTGCCCGCCAGGATCCTGCTGTGTGACTTCCGGTGGATCCTGGTGATGATCACCGCGCGTCCCGCGCGGTCGATGGCGCACCGCACACGCTCAAGCGGCTGGCCAGCGCTGGTTCCTTGCCAAGGTAAAGCCTCCCCCCTCAGCCCCCAGGGGCTAATGCCGCGCCTGCGGCGCCTGTTTCCGCCAGCGAGCTGCGCCCGCCGATTCAAACCTGCCGCAAGCGGGGCTTCGCCTAGCCAGTTTGGCCGGGGCGGGAATCCCTCTCCGCTCGGTCCGGTTCCGCATGCCAGTGCCTTTATGTGAGTGCAGCACAACCAGCCGGCAATGCAAATCAACCCGCAAGCGGGGGCGCAAGCGCCGATTTGCATTGCCGGCCGGTCGTGCTCTTTCGCACTCACGGCACAGGCATACGGAACGCGGGCGGAGAGGGCAAGGATGCCCGCCCCGGCCAAACAGGCCGACTTGTGGAGCCCGCTGAAGCGGGCAGATATTTTTGAATCGGCAGGCTCCGCTCACAGGCGGAGAGGTGGAAAGGCGAGGAAAGCGATATGACGGTACTCAATACTGAGCTTCTTACGATTGGTTCGCGTGTGTGGTCCATGAACAATGGCGCGGGTACGATTTTTGAAGTCCACGGCGAGCCTGCTGTAGAAAACATCCTGATGTTGGACGGTGGCCAGCTGTGCACTACCGGCGCGGGCTTTGACATCGTGTTCGACGCCGGGCGCATCGTCCTCCAGGTGGCCGAAAGCACCCTGCGCCGGCGTCCCTGGCGGATCCTGGGCGAGCCGCTGGAGAAGCCGCAACAAATCGCCATGCGTCTGGCCTGGGCTACGTCCGCCAAGGCGTCCGAGCAAGCCAAACGCCAGGAAGCGAAAGCCGCGTTCGATGCTGAGGTCGCCCGCCTGAAGACCGCGCCCGAGTTCCAGCACCTGGAGCAAGTGGAGCAAGGTGAACACCAAAGCTGCGGCAAGCTGGCGGCGGCCAACATCCGCAAGGAGTTGAAGCGCATATGGCCGGAGGTCAAGTTCAGCGTGCGCAAAACCGCTTATGGCACCGTCGCGGTGGCATGGGAGGACGGCCCCGACCAGGATCTGGTCGCCGCGCTACTGTCGCGCCATCGAGATGGCCACTTCAACAGCAGTGAAGACCTGTACGAGCACGCATCGAAGCCCTTCGGTGTGGCCTTTGGTGAGGCGCGTCACATCATCCCGCATCGCTCCGTCTCGCTGGGTCTGATCAATCAGGCAATCGACAGCCTCTTTGCCGGCAAGCTGGCCCAGGTTTCCCGCGCCGAAGCGCCCCAGCCAGAAAACTACTTGCGCGGCGAGCTGCGCAACGTGTTCCCGTCCGGGTGGGGGTTTAGCTTTGAGGAACTGATCCGCGACGCCATCCAAGAAGTAAGCGCGCAGTAATAGGGGAGAAGACCATGTACACGACCGCACAAGAAGTTATCGACGCTATTCCGGGCATGTCCGAGCGGGTCGCAGCAGGCAGTGGATCCCTGCCTGAGTTATATATCCTCCGCATGTCGAACATGATTGATGCCGCTGCAACGGGCCTGTCCGCAACAGATAAAGCCTTCGTCCGTGCCTTCGCTATCGACGCTGGCATGTATGCAATGCCGGATCCGTTGGACGCCGAGGAGGACGATGATTTGGCGAAAGACTTTTGCATGCATGGCCTGGAGGAAAACACATGCCCGTGCGGGTGCTTTGAACTGGGGGGCGAATTTGGGGAGGGTGAACCCGGCTTCGCACCGGAATCTGAACCGGAGGGGGAGCACTCTCCGGATGACACGCTCGGTTTGACGTTTGATCAGTGCGTTGGCTTGGAGGAATCCGGCTGGTCCGCCGACGCGCTCTACGGCATCCGCCTTGAGTGGAACCGGAAGGGGCTGTGCGGTCATGGCTATGACGTGTCGTCTTGCCAGCGTGGCTGCGCCGAGCGCGCCCACGCTGCGGTGGTCCTTCCTGAGTTGTCTTTCGAGCAGCGCCTAGCGCTAAGCGTTGCCGAAGCAAAAGTCGATATCCTGGTGCGGGTAGAGGAGGCGCTGCTGGGGCTGGCGATGGATTGCGCCGAGGCCGAGCAACAGCTGCTCCGCGTACAAGCTGACCTGCAAAAGATTGGTGAACAGGTTCCGGTGTACGGCGTTGGCCTTCACTACCATGCGTTTGGTGTGGATCTGCATTGGACCAGCCCGACAGGCCGGCGCGGGTGGCAGCCATACCTGCCGCAAGAGGCTGAGCAGCTGATGAAGGATGAGCCGGGAAATTGGCAGCTGGCAAGCCTGGCGCGTGGCGAAACCTTTTACCAGTACCAGGAGCAAGGGGATAGCGTTTAAGCGTAAAATTATGACTTGTGGATTGCGCCGCGCGCTGCTCCCTTGTGCGCGGCACCTGAATCATCATGCATAACTTTGTTCTGCGAGTGAGGCGCCGATCCGGCGTCAAAGGAGATAGCACAATGGCAACATACCTGATCGATCCGCGCCGTAACGGAGGGGACCAATTCGCGGTTGAGGCGGATTCCCACGGTGACGCGGCCAAGCTGGCAGCATGCGAAATTTTCCCGAAGCTGGCACAGCACATCCGCGCTCCTGGTTCTCCGTATTTTATCCATCTCGAGAGTGGCTCGGATGAGGGGAGCGGCATGTTCAAGCTCTGGAAATTCCTGCGCGGGGCGGGTAACCAACAATCTGACCATGGAGAACCCTTCCACGTCATGGAGCGCTGACTGCGCCTTACGCAGTCGCTGCCGTGCCCCTCAACCAAGGCAGGATGCATAGCATCCTGCCTTTCGCCATTGGCAAACAGCACCATCTTACCTGGATTCCCACCTTACGCCCCAGGGGGCAGCGGTGGCGCCTCCGGCGCGGCTGTTTGCAATTCTAGCTGGATGCGTTGCATCCAGCCTTTCGCTACCAACCCAGTTATTCAATGAATGCAGGAGAGCCCAGCTGTCTTGGCACGCAGCTGAGCACGGTGTGCGGCATGTTCAATTGGTTCGCCCTCATTTCTTCAAAGATCACCGCCAGTCCCTGGCGGTCGTGGGCTTACCCAGGCCCCGCGTCCTGCGGCCCCTCTCTCTATCACCGCAAGCCCTAAACCCCACCCCTCGGCCCTGAGGGCTTCGGTGGCGCCTCCGGCGCGGCTGTTTGCAATTCTAGCTGGATGCGATGCATCCAGCCTTTTCCTGCCAACTCAATTCCCGTAATCCAGCTGGCGGTTGTTGACCTGGCTGCCCGCCAGATTCTCCAAGTGGGCCTGGTGCGATGCTTGTTGAGAAGAATGGTCTTCATTTTTCAAAGATCACCGCCAGTTCCTGGCGGTCGTGGGCTCGCCCAGGCGCCGTGTCCTGCGGATCCTCGCCTGATCTTCCTCAAGCTCTGAACCCCACCCCCTCGGCCCCGTGAGGGGCTGCGGCCGCGGCTGCGCCGCCCATTTCCGAGGCGAGCTGCGCCCGCCGGTTCAAATCATCCGCAAGCGGGGCTTCGCCAACTCGTCCAGCGCCGGGGGAATGCCATCTCTCTCTCGGTCTCGGAATTGCGCATGCCCGTGCCTTTATGTGAGTGCAGCACAACCAGCCGGCAATGCAAATCAACCCGCAAGCGGGGGCGCAAGCGCCGATTTGCATTGCCGTCCGGCTGTGCTCTTTCGCACTCACGGCACAGGCATACGCAACTCCGACAGAGAGATGGCAAACACTATCCCCCGGCCCCGGCCAAGCACTTGTTGAATCCGCTTCGCGGATGATTTTTAGAACCGGCAGGCTCCACTCACCTCTTGAGAGTCTGGAAAACCCCAGAAAGGCAAAAAATGAAACCAACGATCACTCTGAATGGCTCCAAATTGACCCGCGTCATTCTGAACGGTCGAGTCTTCATCATCAAAGTCGAGCGCGTAGAGCGCTAATTCTAGGAGACTGAAATGCAATATCGAATCGAAGCTGTGACGTTCATCCCGGAACTTGATGGCCTTGTCGTGCCAGAGGAAACAACGATTGTTTCATCTACAACTCTAGCCCGGCTCCGTTGTCTCCAGTTTTGGACGAAGGGGTTCTGGGTTGAGGTTTTCAACGATGAGACGGGTGAGCAGATAGCCGGCCCCCTGGACCCAGATGAAGCCTTCCCCGTAGAGGTTGTTTAATAAAAAACGCCCGGCTCAAGCCGGGCAAGCTTTTCCAGTGGCAAGAATATGAAAAATCGCCTCCCCTTAAGCATGAATGAGTGTCAGCAAGAGTTCGTCCGTTTGATCAAGGAAAACAGCCGGCGGTATCGACTACATGAAGTTTTCCGGGACTTTTGCGAAATGGCCGCCCTGGCCATCAGTAATTCGGTTGATCTGGCCCAGTTCGAAGCGCGCGAAGCACAGTACATGCAGATCATTAAACGCTACGAGCCCGAGGAGGCTAGGCGGTTTTCGAAGATGTTGGCCATGGTGACAGAAGGTTTGAGCACTAGCCCCCATGATTTCCTTGGTGCTGTGTTCATGGCTTTAGAGCTGTCCGATAGCTGGAAAGGCCAATTTTTTACAGCGTCTGAATTATGCAAATTAATGGCCCGCCTTAATAATGGCCCGTTGGATGCCTGGCGGCAGGCCCAGGAAGAGGGGCGATTTTTTACCATGCATGAACCGGCCGTCGGCGCCGGCGCAATGGTTATTGCCTACGCTGATTTGATGCAAGAGGAAGGCATTAACTTCCAGCAGGTCATGCATGTTAATGCTTGGGATATCGACGCGACGGCCGTCCACATGGCCTATATCCAATTTTCGCTGCTGTACATCCCGGCGGTTGTCGTCCAGGGCAATACGCTAACGCTGAAGCAATGGGGAACGTGGTATACCCCGGCGCACGTTTTAGGCGGATGGTCCAGACGACTGGCAGCGGAACAGGAGGTCGTTTCAGAAAAAACAGAACTTGCTCCCAGGTATTTGGCGGAAACAAAGGTGAGTCTTATTCTGCCTAAAGATCAACTGGCTTTATTCTAAATTAAAGTGGAGGCTTAAAATAATATTTCTGGGGGTGGCAGAATTTAATCTGCCATCTCCAATAATGAATTTTTTAATAGCCAAGGAGAAGTTTTTTGATTTCAGGAAGGTGCTTTTCCCATTTCTCAATTGGAACAGAATCAAGCCCCGCCGCACGAAGGACTTTAATCATGTCCTGTGCATGCTTTTCCTTTTCCTTCTTCTCATTATCTTTAATTTTTTTCTGGAGAGCCTCTCGCTCTCGGTCCATCTTTGCCAGTTTTTCAGCGGCACTCAGTCTTGGACGCTTTACTTTGGATGCGTCGGGGGAAGAATGGCTCAAGTTCTCATTCACAGGGATAACCTCACTCTTTGCTTGTTTTCGGGCATTCTACACTAGCTTTAATCAATAGGAAATCTGTACCCCATGACTGGCCCGTCGGCAAAACGGCGACGCTGCGCCGGGCGGATCGACCGCCCGTCACAACGATTGCGCCGGCCCGCACACGGTGAGCCAGTCCGACGCAACACGACAGCTACTGCGCTGACGCGCAGCTGGCGCAAACCCCCAAACCCCTGGCGCCGCGACGGCGGCGAGGCCTTCGGCAAAACGGCGACGCTGCGCCGGGCGGATCGACCGCCCGTCACAACGATTGCGCCGGCCCGCACACGGTGAGCCAGTCCGACGCAATACGCCAGCTACTGCGCTGACGCGCAGCTGGCGCAAACCCCCAAACCCCTGGCGCCGCGGCGGCGGCGAGGCCTTCGGCAAAACGGCGACGCTGCGCCGGGCGGATCGACCGCCCGTCACAACGATTGCGCCGGCCCGCACACGGTGGGTCAGTCCGACGCAATACGCCAGCTACTGCGCTGACGCGCAGCTGGCGCAAACCCCCAAACCCCTGGCGCCGCGGCGGCGGCGAGGCCTTCGGCAAAACGGCGACGCTGCG
The DNA here is from genome assembly GCF_011602385.1 of Chromobacterium fluminis. Classification (NCBI taxonomy): domain Bacteria; kingdom Pseudomonadati; phylum Pseudomonadota; class Betaproteobacteria; order Neisseriales; family Chromobacteriaceae; genus Chromobacterium; species Chromobacterium fluminis. The sequence goes on from NZ_JAAOMA010000091.1 coordinate 7,673, forward strand.
CCGGGCGGATCGACCGCC
>NZ_JAAOMA010000092.1:0-7506 GCF_011602385.1 Chromobacterium fluminis
CCCCAAGGCCACCCCCTACCGCCCGCCGCGGCTCACTCCCAAGCCGGTGATGCACCCGCAGGTGGCCAAGGTGGTGGGCAAGGCCGGCGAGGAGATCTGGACCGATAAATACGGCCGCGTCAAAGTGCAATTCCCCTGGGACCGCGACGGCAAGGACGACGAATCCAGCTCCTGCTGGCTGCGGGTGATGCAGCCGTGGAGCGGCAAGGGCTTTGGCATGCTGTTCATCCCGCGTATCGGCCAGGAGGTGATTGTCAGCTTCATCGACGGCGACCCGGACAAGCCGCTGGTCAGCGGCTGCGTCTACAACGGCGACAACGCGCTGCCCTACGAACTGCCGGCCAAGCAGGCGCAGTCCGGCCTCAAGACCAACTCGACAAAAGGCGGCGGCGGCTTCAACGAGTTGCGCTTCGACGACAGCAAGGACAAGGAAGAAGTGTTCTTCCAGGCGCAGAAAGACTACACGGTGAAAGTGCTCAACGACGCGGCCGCCGACGTGGGCCATGACGAAACCCTGGTGGTGAAGAACGAGCGCAAGCGCAGCGTCACCGAGGGCAACGACAGCCTCAGCGTGGACAAGGGCAACCGCACGGTGGAAGTGAAAACCGGCAATGAAACCCTCAACGTCAAGGGCAAGCGCACGGTCAAGGTGGAAGGCGACCAGAGCCACAGCACCGGCGGCAATCACGAACACAAGGTCAGCGGCAATTACACGCTGACCGTGGACGGCAACCTCACCATCAAGGTCAGCGGCACCCTCACCCTGCAAAGCGGCGGCGCCTTCACCGCCAAGAGCGACGCCGCCTACACCGCCCAGGCCGGCACCAGCCTGACCAATAAGGCCGGCACCGGGCTCACCAACCAGGCGGGCACCGAACTGACCAATAAAGCCGGCACCACGCTGACCAACGACGCCGGGGTGTCGCTAACCAACAAGGCCAGCGCCAGCCAGACCGTGGACGGCGGCGGCATGCTCACCCTCAAGGGCGGGCTGATCCAGCAGAACTGATGCCATGGCGGAACCGATAGACATCCAGCAAGACCAACAGCGCTTCGTCGGCCAACTGGGCGACGGCAAGCTGCAAGGCCCGGCGCGCATCGACCAGGCCGGCGCGCCGCTGGCGCGCTTCCACTACCAGGACGGCCAGTTGCACGGCCCGGCCACCCTGCTGCACCCCGGCGGCCAGCCCTCGGCCCAGCTGCATTACCAGCGCGGCCAGCTGCACGGCACCGCGCAGTACTGGTCGCCGGAGGGCGCGCTGCAACGCCAGGCCCACTACCGCCACGGCCTGCCGCACGGCGAAACCCGCACCCTGTTTCCCAACGGCCGGCCGGCGGAGCTGGCGGTCTACCGCAACGGCTTCAAACACGGCCTGCAACAGCGCTACCATCCCAACGGCGCGCTGGCGGAACGGCAGAACTTCATCGAGGGGAAACCGCTGGGGCCGCCGGAACGCTTCGCCGACGACGGCCGGCCGCTGAACGCGGACGGCAAGCCGATGGCACGCTGGCGCTGGTGGTGGCATAGGGTGATGGGGTGAGCGCTACACCTGCCGCCCCAGCCACACCACCCGCCCCAACACCGAGAAATCCGCCGGCGGCGCGGCCAGGTCCACCTCGAACGGCGGATAAGCCTCATTGGCGCTGGACAGCCCCAGCTTGCCTCCCGGCAAGCGCTGCGCCCGGCGCACCACCACCTCGCCGTTCAGCTCCAGCGCGTACAAGCCGCTGCCCGGCTGCGTCTCCGCCCGGTTGACCAGGGCCAGATCGCCGTCGTTCAAGACCCCGGCCATCGCGTCGCCGGCCACCGCCACCACCGCCAGCTGCTCGGCCGGCAGCTTGAGCCGGGACGCCAGCCAGCCCTGCGCCAGCGGCAAGGCCGCGCCGGCGCCGTAACACGGCACCTCCACATGCGCGCCCTGCGGCGCATAGCGCTCCACCGTCTCGCCGGCCCGCGGACCGGCCTCGCCCGGCAAGGCCTCGCCCTCGCCGAACAGCAGCCAATCCGCCCGCACGCCGGTCAAACGCGAAAACTTGGCCACCAGCACGGCGGACGGTTTGCGCGTGCCGCCTTCGTAGTTCTGCAGCGACACCAGCGAGATGCCCAGTTTCTGCGCGGTGACATCGCGCGCTTCTTTCAGCACCGTATCGCGGATAAACCTCAGTCGTTTGCCAAGAGATTCCACTACCCACCCCCTCAGATTCAACAACGGACCAAGCTGATAGACGGAAAAACAACATTCGCGGTCCATGCAATGCATTGACTTTATTGAATATATTTATTTTCCCGCATGACGGACCACGCTCGCATTTGCAATTAACCTCAATCGTGGTCAGATGTTTCCATGCCGATGACAAAAAGCGGCCGACGCCGTCAAGGCTGAGCCGGCCAAGGCCCGGCGGCCATCCGCCAGGCCGCGCTTGCGTCAAGGCCAAACCAGGCGCCCACACGATTCGTGCATTCTAAGCCCGCCCTCTGGAAAGCGCGAATCCCGCCGGTCCAGCCCCGGCCGGAGCGCCGACCGCGCCCGCTGGCCCCCTTTAGGAGCAGCCATGCCGATACGCAACCTCCTCGCCCGATTCGCCCAACCGCCGCCGGCCAAACCGCCCGCCCGCCTGATCAAGACCGTCCAGCAATTGCACGCGCAGCGCAGCGACAACCCCGCCCTCGCCGCCATCGACCTTGAGCTGGCCTATCTGTCCCGCTGCTGCGAACACTACGACGACATCGCCGACGAACTGCGCCAATGCTGCGAGGGGCTGAGCGCGCTGCTGCTGATGCTGCGCCACACGGAAAACGCGCAACTGCGCGGCAAGGCGCTGTGGGCTTTGCTGGAGCCCCTGCAACAACGTTTGCAGTTGGCCGCGGCCAAGCTGGAGGCGGTGACGTCCTGAGAACCTGTTTACGATCCGCTGCGCGTCAGAGCTACGGCGTTGAAAACCAGCGAAAAAGCGGAGTGATCGATAAGCGGATAAGCATGTCGAAGCGGCCCTGATCGTATGACGCCTCGCAACGCGCCGCAGATCAAGAACAGACAAGCGGCGGCCGCTGTCATGCGGCGCCGCCGCCAAACCGCTTCACTCGCCGGCGGCACCCTCTTCCCGCAGCCAATCGAACATACGCGCCATCGCCGCGCTGCGCAGCGCGTCCCGCGGCCGGGACAACCACCATTGCGCGCCCGGCTGGCGCGGGTAGCCGGCCAGTTCGCGCAGCCTGCCGTCGGCCAGCGCTTCTTCCAAGGCCATCGACGGCAGGCAAGCGATGCCGTGGCCGCGCAAGGCCGCGTCCAGCGCCAGCTGCGGCGCATCGTAGGCGGCGGCGATGCCGAAGCGCGGCAGCATGGACTGCATCGCGGCGGCGGCCGCCTCCGGCATGCTCGCTTTTTCCAGGCAAATCAAACGCGCCAGCTGCGGATGACGCTCGGCCGGCAGCGCCGCCAGCCGTTCCGCCAAGGCCGGCGCGGCGACGAAACGCCAGTCCTCGCGGAGCCAGGCCGCGTCTTCCCAGCCGGCCATCGCCAGCGGCTGCCGGCCGATGACGATGTCGACGTCGATCTCATCGGCCTGGCCCGGCTCTTCGTCGGTGGACAATAGCGGCACGATGTCGGGGTGGGCTGCGCGCAGGCGGTCCAAGCGCCCCTGCAGCCAGCCGTGCAGCAAAAAAGCCGGCCCCACCAACACCACCAGGCCCGGATCGGTATAGACCGCGATGCGGTCCAAGCCGCGCCGCAGCGTGTCCAGCGCGCGACGCACGCTCTGCTGCAGCATTTCGCCGGCAAAGGTCAGTTCGATGCCGCGGCCCACGCGCTGGAACAAGGGCTGGCCGACAAAGGCTTCCAACTGTTGAATCTGGTGGCTGACCGCGGACTGCGACAGGTTCAGCGCCTCGGCGGCGCGGGAGACGCTGCCCAGGCGCGCGGCGGTTTCGAAACCGGTCAGCAGCCGCAGCGACGGCAGGCGGCCAAGCGCGCCCGTTGCCTGGTCTTCCCACTCGCCCGCCTTCGGCCCGCCGCTTTTACTGCCTCTATCCATCCGGATATGTCCTCCTGGTTTCCGGCCTGGGCCGGCGTGGAGGCGATGTTGCCTGCTACGCCGCCCGATTAGAACATGTTTACGATCCCGCGAGCTGAGAACCTGTTCAACGTCCCGCAAGCAAGAAGGGAGAGATAAGGCGTGGCGGCTTCGAAATGCTCATATACCACTTGTACATTCCGCTTTTTCAGCCGTTTTCGCCTTGTCTCGCCCTTGCTCGCAAGATCATAGACAGGTTCTCAGGCCGGTTGTTGTTGGGTGGCGCAATGAATGCCGCCGCCGCCGGCCGCGATGCCGTCGATGTTCAACTGCACCACCTCTCGCTGCGGGAACAACTCGCGCAGCGCCGCGAACGCGTTGCGGTCGGCCTTGGCGTCGCCGAACTCCGGCGCGATCACCGCGCCGTTGCAGACATAGAAATTGATGTAGCCGGCCGCCATCTCGTAGCCCTCGTACTCGGGCCGCACCCGCTCGGGTCCCGGCAAGACCACCACCTCCAGCTGGCGGCCACGCGCGTCGCGCGCCTGGCGCAGCAAGGCCAGGTGGCGACGAGTCACCGCGTAATCGTAGGACTGCGGATCCGTGTCCAGGCCGGCCACCACTACGCCAGGGCGGGCGAAACGGGCGTAGAAATCGGTATGGCCGTCGGTGATGTCGCGGCCGGCGATGCCGGGCAGCCAGATCACCTTGTCCACGCCCAGCAGCCGGCGCAGTTCGCGCTCGCAGCGCGCCTTGCTCCAGCCGGGGTTGCGATTGGGGTTGAGCACGCAGCTCTCCGTAATGATGGCCGTGCCCTCGCCGTCCACTTCGATGCCGCCGCCCTCCAGCACCAATGAGGTTCTCACGGCCGGCGCGCCGCTCTTGGCCGCCACCGCGGCGGCCACTTTGGCGTCTCGACGATGCGCCTGCTTGCCGCCCCAGCCGTTGAAGTTGAAATCCACCGCCGCCGGCGCCCCGCCTTCGCCCTTGACGAAGACCGGACCGCTGTCGCGTATCCACAGATCGTCCAGCGGCTGCTCCACCAGTTCCACCTTGGGTCCGCACAGCTTGGCCGCCAGCGCCATATCCTCGGCGCGCGTCAGCATGCGCACCGGCTCGTGGGCGGCGATGGCCTGAGCCACTCGCGCCAGATCCCGCCGCACCACCGGCAGCAGGCCCGAGCCCCACACCTCCAGGCTGGGACCGAAGGCCATCCAGGTGGCGGCGTGGTCTTCGCCCTCGTCCGGCATGCGGTAGCCGGCCGCGCTCGGCTCCGCGCTCCAAGCGCGGGCGGCCATCACGCTGCCCGCCGTCAACAGGCTTGCGCCCAGGAAATGTCGTCTAGTGCTCATCGCCGCGTCTCCAAGACCGGTTTCCAGCCACATGGCTGCGGTCAGCATTGTGCAAGCGGACATACATTTGAAAAAGCGATGAATTTTGCGGGAACCTATCTATTTCTATCATGCATTTGTCTCCGCCGCGCGCAGGCGATGGGAATGACATAAGCTGAAAACGAACTACAGGAGGGACCGTCATGCGTCTAGCGCTCTGCCTCATCATCGCCGCCATCGCGGCCCAGGCCTTCCCGGCGCGGGCGCGCGAGCCCGAGCTGGTGATGGGCTACCGCACCAATGAGCGGCGTCCCTATATCGAGGACGACAGCGACGAGGGCATCTATAAAGCCCTGTACAGCCGCGCCTGCCAGCGCATCGGCTGCGCGCTGAAAGTGGTGCGCCTGCCAAAGAAGCGGGTACTGCAAGCGCTGACGCAAGGCGAGGTGGATTTCTACCCCGGCTACACCTATAGCGCGGAGCGCGAACCCATCGTCCTGTTCGTGGCCAACGGCCTGCGCGAGCGCCATGTCGTCATTACCCGCGCCAAACACCCGCCCCTACGCGGCTACGCCGATCTGAACAATAGCGTGGAGCTACGCAGCCTGGGCAACCCGGACCTGATTCCCCCGCCGTGGCAAGCGCGCATCAAGGTGCTGCAAGTGCCGGAGCTGGATGTCGAACGCGCCTTCCGCCTGATCAGCGCCGGCAAGGCGGATTTCTACATCTACGACGAACTCACGCTGCGCTTCTACTGGGAACGGCTGCGGCCGGTCGGCCTGACGCTGCACCCGTCGCTGGAGCCCTGGCAAGCCATGCATATGGGCTTTTCCAAGCATTCTCGCTTTTACCGCGCGCTGCCCAACCCGGATTACCACGCCGACCAGCCGCTGAGCCCGGACAACTACCCGCAACGGCTGGACCCGGCCTCTCTGGCCGGCAAGCTGAGCGCGGCCTTGCTGGCGATGAAACAGTCCGGCGAAACCGAACGCATCGTCGAACACTTTCTCCAGACGCCGGCCCGGTAAATGGAAAGCCGCCGGCCCCCGCCCCCATAAACAAAACCCCCGACACCGCCATACGGCTCGTCAGGGGTCCCTGCGGCAGACTTTAAGAGTCTGTTTACGATCTCGCGAGCTAAGGTGAGACAAGGCGAAAGCGAGCGAAAAAGCGGAGTGTACATACGGTACATGAGCATTTCGAAGATGGTTTCAACGCCGTATCGCCGCGGCGCAGCAGATCGTGAACAGGTTCTAAGAGCCTATTCAAAGTCTCGCGAGCTAGGGCGAGACAAGGCGAAAACAAGCGAAAAAGCGGAATGTACAAGTGGTACATGAGCATTTTGAGCTTGTTTTTAACGCCGTATCGCCGAAGCGCAGCAGACTATGAACAGGTTCTAAGATGTAGAAGTTCCGATTTGATCTGACAGTCAGGCCTTGCCGATAGGTGGGGTTACCCGTTTTGATAGAGGTGCGAATCTTCATCAAGACAGCGCGCAAGCGCAGGAGTAACCCCATGACAAGTCTCAACCAGAACATCATCAAACACAAGATCGGCCTGTTGAACCTGGCCGCTGAGCTAGGCAACGTCTCCAAGGCCTGCAAGGTGATGGGCCTGTCCCGAGATACCTTTTACCGCTACCAGAACGCAGTGGCTGATGGCGGCGTCGAGGCGTTGTTCGATGCCAATCGTCGCAAACCCAATCCCAAGAATCGCGTAGACGACGCCATAGAGGCGACCGTAGTTGCCTATGCAACGGAACAGCCTGCGCACGGGCAAGTGCGAGTCAGCAACGAACTGCGCCAGCGCGGCGTGTTCGTTTCCCCTTCCGGTGTGCGCTCAGTCTGGCTGCGACATGACCTGGCATCGTTCAAACAGCGGCTACGCGCTCTGGAACATCTGGTAGCTGAACAAGCCATCGTGCTCACCGATGCGCAGATCGCGGCACTGGAGCGCAAACAAGAAGATGATGTCGCGCATGGCGAGATTGAAACAGCGCATCCGGGCTATCTGGGCTCGCAGGACACCTTCGCCAGAGGAGGTGTCAGGAATTCTGTGTGCGGAGGTCGGTTAAACAAATCTCAGCCGAGAGCGTCAGTGAAGCGCTCGCCGAACAGAATAGCAAACTGGTTGGCTGCTTGCTTCCAAGTGATCGGCGGCATCT
>NZ_JAAOMA010000093.1:0-7268 GCF_011602385.1 Chromobacterium fluminis
CTACAGAGGTGCCAGCACCCCAAGTCCCCTTTGAAATAGCATCTGCTACACTAGTAGCTACATTCCCCATTGTCTCATTAGAGATCGCCATACTTCCCCCTTCTCATGACACATGAAAAAGCAACCATTGTCGCAAAAAAACAAAACAAAAATGCTTGCTCAAGAATAACAAAGACAATAAAAATGACAGCAAAATTATGCTGCATCAATTTAGCAGGACAATCAATAACTCCTTTAAAAAAAGGGGATGCCACCACAACAGTAATAAGCATCGCAACAAGCAAATGAATCACACCAACTCTCCCTAGAGGCAATCGGGCCGCCACTTTAAAAAAAGAGAAGTAAAAAATACACATCAGCACATTAAATGACAAAATCATTGCGCTAGAATAAACAATTGCTGAAGTCGCTCCATACTGCCCCAAACATACCCCTCCCCCATAGTGAAAAACAAAAAAACCGCCTACACCTGTCAACACAAAATTCAGAAAAAACATCACCTTAAAAAAATGCCTCATAAAAACATTTAAAGACACCTTAATAACACCAAAACATCTATCAAGCATAACAACCTCCCAAGAACCACCATAAAATACCTATCTACCCTATTCTGGATAGCCACACACTTATTTGTATGGATATTCAGAATTCGATAAATTAAAAAATTAAATCAAAACATCCAAAACAATTAATAAACCGCACCATTAAAATAATTACTCACGACAGCCATTTATCACGACAATATACCGCCCTTCTAGCGACACGCTCCATGGCATCCTATTTCTTCAGCCTAAATATTTCCCACAGAAATCCCAACCCTCCAATAACCAAAAACACCTTGCTACCAAAAGCAGAATAAAGCCCGCCAAAGAAACTACCACTATAACCAGACCTTTCAGCACTCCAATAGAAAAAAACACCAATAAAAAGCATAAGCAATGCGCTTACCAATCTATTCATAGCCCCTCCCATCAACTCAAAAACCATATTCAAACAAGGTCACAACATAATTAAAATCATTACCCAATAATCACCAATCCATCAATGACTTCTAGTATATATTGGTACTTAAACAGCATTGATAGACAAAGCCTTTTCTCAATCGATGGGCTTCATTTTCCATCATTACCTTCCGCCAAAAACCTGAATGCAAACCCAAGCAACCATCGCCGCAAAAAAGAAATACATCACGAGCCTAAAAAAATCAATCAAAACAATACCCGCACCCTCCTTCCGCTTACCCACAATTGGAAAAACAAAAAATCTGATTAAACTCTTATTCAAATCGCCACCATCCCCTATAAGCTTCAAAATAACTACAGAGAACATAACGATCACACTAGGCACATTAAAAAACCACAACCTAGAAGCGGCAACACCAAACAAGAACCACTCTAAAGCAGTAAAAAAAATCAAACTAAAAACAAAAAACACACCCTTATGAACTTTCAAGAAAAACATACACCTCCCAACAAATCATCTATTACCATTTAAAAAAAACACCACCGCCAGATGGCCGCATCAACATGGAAAAACACATCCCTCGCGCTGACACTTAGCCACCAATTAAACCATTTCGAAAAATAAACATCACAAATACAACAATAAAAACAAATGCACTCCTAACAAAATAGAATGGCAAAAAACACAGCACAATTACAGGAAGAAAAAACCAATAAATAAATTTAACAAACAAATTATTATCATCAGAAGGCATCAACTCTCTCCACTCCCTCTCACCACCTGACAAAAAGGTATACTTATAGAAAAATCCTAAAACATACAGAATAAAGAGAATTACGCAAAAAAACATAGCCCCCCTTAAAGATCACCTTACATACACCCCACAAACAATGAGCAAAAAAATTTGACATCATAATTTCTCGACCTACGGCAGTAGGTAGTTACGGTAGGCACTCTTGTACCTTTTCCATATTTTTACTCACCGTGGTTTTAAACCTATCCACACCAACAACAAAATCTGTTTTTATGCTGGCATATACTGGGTTTGCTGACAAATTTTCCAACCTTAAATGATACGTCCCAGGAAACAAGAGTTTTCCCCCAATATTCTTACCAAAGCTATCCCCTCCCCAAAATGTCAACGTAGGGGATAGTTGTTTCTGAAAGACTCGGCACATATTATTTTTACCCAACTTAAAAACCTCAAGTCGCACCGGTGTTGTCACGCCGGGCTCGAGCGGATCACCTGTCTTATCTAAAGCATTATCACCCAGCACCTTCCTAACTCTTTTTCTATCCAGCTCATTTCCCGATTGATAATCAAACTCCAAAAAGAAATCATACACATTTAGCTCATCAACGGTGAAGTTAGTCTCAGCCACCACACCTGCACGACTCAGGTCAACAGGCAAATTCAACGGTGGCTTTAATTTAGTTTCCCCTACTGAACATCCAGACACCGCCAATACGAGAAGTACAAGAAGCCTAGTCTCTACCATCATCCCTCCCCTCCGATCAATATCTCCTAGCACAACACTATATAATCATTTAATACTCACAAATAAATTTATCTAACCAATAATAAAAGCAAGCCTATCAACTGACTCACGCATTTTAACCAACCACCACCGCATGCATGTATCTATTAGTTCCTCACTCTACTTTCAACGCGCGCCCCAAAGCACACGCCTGAAAGCACAACAAGAATAACGCAGCATGAAATATATTCATCCCCAAGGTGAATGTTGCATACCTCAACCCTGAACCGAAGACAGCTGACTCGCATTGAAACTCATAGCCAAGTACCGCATCCGCGATCAACCCCACCAACAGCAGACACAGCGAAGCGCCCATTAACAGCTGTGATTTGGGCAGGTTTGTTACTGAAATAAATCGTCCATTCAGCCCAAAGAATAATGCATTCATCAAGATGGACTCCAACAGCAACAGCTGAGAAAAAATCACCTGCCAATGAAAAATACCGCCGCCACATGACACGAAGCGATGAGTAATGTCACCGCCCACTTTAAGCCACGACAAACCCAAGCCTAATGAAAACAAGAACACTGTCGATGCACCAAACCCGTAATACAGCCATCTGAATTTCAACATTACTCTTACACTTTCCCCGTAAAACCATTTACCTACTCATGGCTCCACTTATATATTCTCTGCAAGTAGGGATTGGCACGATAAAAGAAATATAAAACCATGCCAACGCTACCAATAAAAAACTCATGCCAATCCGTTGATTCAGAGCCTAGGCTTGGTGTCACTACTAACAACAGCAGCAGCATCGCAAAAAGCCAGGAGAGGCCCCGATAAAAGAGTCGGCTTCTATTTCCCAGCACATCCACCACCGGCTCTGCCAGAAAAAACCAAGTCATGCGCGGAAACTGGCGATGCAGAGCAAGATAGCCATCCAATTCAACCAATCGCTGCATTAACTTGAAAAACAAAAACAACTCAAACGACAAGATCAAGGCACCCATATTTCACTTCCTACCCTTTATTTACACCCATAGTGCGCGCGTCTGCCTCAAGATCAAGCAAGCGCCCGCGCCATCCAACAATATAACCAGACGCCCCAGCCAAGAATTGAAGCGTAGACCAAACAATTGGTACTGCATGAGCAGCTGCTGCCAAGGCAAGCCCTGCGGCAATGCCGATACCACACGCAGCCTCATATAATAAGCGCACCAAAGGCAAAACCATCCAACAGAGGGCTCATCTAGCGTCACACCATATCTGACAGCGTACAAGAAAAATAATATGCTGAAGAACCCAGCCCCCAGCTTTAACACCCATAAACTACCCAACTCGCCCACCCGCCGTCCATAAATCAAGTCAGGTCTATTTACTACCATGAACAACACAATTGCAATATACAGAAATGGCATATCCATCTTTCTCTGATCACAAGCAGCAAGACCACAACAAACTTAGGATTACGAAGTTGATTTTATTCTACGTTCAATCACTTTCCGTTCTCGACTTCAACGCTGGGCTGATCACAATCTCTTTTTCCCAAGCTCGAACACCTCCCACAACGCCCCCATCACCCCTAGCAACAAGCGTTCACTTCTTTCGGGTCGCTTGCAGTAATTTGAAAGCCATAATTTGTGCCACCAATACCAAGGTATAATTCAAGAAAAACTGCACAATGCTAAGCTGTCCTATTCGTGTTGATCCATACCCCGCCAATATCAAAATCAGGGCAAATACCGACAACACATAGGCCCAGTCAAAATATTGCTTGAACATCTGCTGAGCAGTTTCAACCTGAGCCACTTTTGAATCGGTCTCCATGCGCCATGGCACACTTCGGAACACACCCAACCCACTCCATCCGAAAAAAGAGAAAAATAAATCATTGCCGGCCTGGTACCTGGCCGACAGATCAAGACCATGCAAGGAACGCGGGGGCAGTTGCGACCAATCTCCTATTCTAAGCATGGAGGCCAATAACAATAGCCACCAGTAACTGATTCCCGCCAGCGCCCCAAACAACGCCAGGCCAAATAAAATCAGATAGATGCCTCGTACCCAGTCATGGTACTTTTTCAATTCTATCCTCTGTTGAGTTCGATGGTGATGCATGTCTGCCCCCCATATACTAAAGACACAGTCTGAATTTACGCGTCAGTTCTTTGGATTCATCTTCAGCACAAAAACCGGCTTGCCTCTACCCTGAAAACGATCGGCATAGTATTGACGAGGTTTTCTATAAAACTCCAGCATGATTGGGCTGCCCTGAGTTGCCTGCTCGCCTTTAGTCATCACAGTCAGCAGAATGCTGGAAAGCACTTTGGGATTCATTCCTTCCAAATTGTAATACTGCAAACCCGCATTGAAATCATGATTAGAATAAGCATCTAATTGGCGCGTGCAGCCATGAGGGTCTTCACAGACTCCTCTCGCGATCATATCCTTAATAATCACATCCCAAAGCGCCTTGCTTTCTTCACGATAAAAGCCCCCCATTGCCAAGCTGGGCATTGGAGAAAACAACACACCACCAAAAACCAGCCACAAAAAAATCAAGCCTAACAATCGCATAGCTACCCCTCTCTTGATCAAGCACAATAAGCACACCTATTCCAGCACCGTTCAATTTCTCCTCAATACAACAACAAACCTTGCTTTCTGATCAGAATAAACACTCCCATCCGTCTCCATTCTTGATTTTGTATCGACGAAGTTGATTATTATTTCATTCATGCTTTTATTCGCGTCAAAAAAATCATAAGCGCGAATCAGCACTTGTGAATTACCGGCATCATAAATAGTAATGGCCGCGCATTGCTTCAAAAAGGAAAGCCGCAACCAGTTTTGGCATGGCCAGTTATCCTTGGACACTGCCGCTCCGGCGCTCTGGCCACCAACAAATTCAAACAAGGCCATATTGTTCTGGTTCTCACGTGTCGCATCCACAAAGTAGGCAAACAGAAGCGACAAGATTCCAATAAATAAGCACACCAAACCTGTTGCGCTGAACCTCATAAGCTCACTCCCAAATGTGTTACTCAAACCCTATTCAGTTCTTCTCCGAAACCATGTAGGCTCTACCCCTCGCCCGGCCATGAAACAACCCGCTCCTCCAAACCCAACAACCGTCGATAGCCCGCCAATCCCGCCTCCACGCTGTAGCGCGCCGCCGTCTCCCGCGCCGCAAGCCGCAGCCCGCCGCCGTCCGTCTCCAAGGCCGCCCCCACTTTCTCCGCCAATGCCGCCGCGTCGAAGAAGTCGGTCAGCTCGCCGTTCTCCCCGTCCCGGATCACTTCCCGCACCGGCGCGGTGTCCGACGCCACGATGCGGCAGCCGCTCGCCATTGCTTCCAGCAGGCTCCACGACAGCACGAAGGGATAGGTCAGGTAGACATGGACCGCCGACACTTGCAGCGCCTTTCGGTAAACCTCGTACGGCACTTTGCCCAGGAAGTGCACCCGCTCCGGGTCCACCGGGTTGTCCCGCAGCAGTTTTTCGCGCCAGTGGGCCGCGTCACGCGGCGCGCTGCCGTAGCTGACGCCGTCCCCGCCCACGATGACGATCTGGCTGTCCAGCCGTTGCCGCAGCAGCGCCGGCAAGGCTCGCATCAAGGTGTGGAAGCCGCGATAGGGTTCGAGGTTGCGCGCCACATAGCTGACGATGGGCTGGCCGGCGCGCAGCGTCCGGCCGTTGGGCAGGGTCAGCGTCGCCGTCGGGTCCGGCCCCAGTTGGCCGCAGCGGATGCCTTCGTGCTGGATCTGCACCTTCGGCCGGTAGGCCGCCGGGTGCAGGCTGTGTTGCCAGTGGGTGGGGGTGACGCTTTGGTCGGCGTGTTCCAGGTTGAGCAGGTGCAGCGCGTTGCGCGCCCGCAGCCGCGCCGCGCCGTCCAGGCTGAGCGGGAATTCCGGGTCGAAGTCGGCGTCGGCCCCTCGGCCGTGGTAGTAGTATTCGCTGTAGTGGATCAACCGCGCCGCCGGGAACAGGTCTTTGAGGAACAGGGTTTCGCCCCAGCCGGGGTGGGCCAGGATGACGTCCGGCCGGTAGCCACGCTGTTGCAGCGGCTGCAAGGCGCGCAGCACCGCCTGGCCGTGCAGCACCGCGTCTTCGTAGCTGTGCAGATAGGGGTGGGTGTGGCGGTGCGGGCCGCGGTGCGGCCGGTAACGCAGCAGTTTGACGCCGGCCAGGCCGGGCGCGCTGTCGCGCCCCACCGCCAGCAGCTCGATGTCCGGCCGTTGTTTGAGGTGTTCGGCGATGTGGCGCAGCTGGCCGGGGAAGTTTTGGTGGATCAGCAGCAGTTTCATCTCAACGCTCGCGCAGGCCTTCGCCCACGTGCTGTTGCAGCGGGCTGAGGAAGTAGTCGATCACCCGCCGCCGCCCGGTCTTGATTTCCGCGCTCACCATCATGCCGGCGCTGAGCCGCACCCGCGCGCCGTCTATGCTCAGGTGGTCTTGCTTGAGCCGGATCCGCGCCAGGAACACCAAGCCCTTCTTTTCGTCTTGCATCGCGTCGTGGCTGACGCTGTCCACCACGCCGTCCAGGTAGCCGTAGCGGGTGTAGGGGAAGCTTTCCACTTTGACGGTGGCCGCCTGCCCCGGCCGCACAAAGCCGATGTCTTTGTTTTCGATCTGCGCTTCGATTTCCAGGGTTTCGTCCCGCGGCACCACGGCCAGCAGCGGCTGGGCTTCGGTCACCACGCCGCCCACGGTGTGGATGGCCAGTTGCTGCACGCTGCCGGCCACCGGCGCGGTCAGCCGGGTCAGCGCCTGGCGTTGGCCGGTCTTTTTTTGGTCTTCGCCGTATTGGCGCATTTGTTCGC
>NZ_JAAOMA010000094.1:0-7111 GCF_011602385.1 Chromobacterium fluminis
CGGCCGCCCCGCCTTACCCCTCCGCCCAGGCCAGCGTCGCCCTATACCCCTCCGGCGCCTCCAGCGCCCAGGCCCTTGTCGCCGGCCAACGTTCGGGCGCGGCAATCCGCAACGGCAGTTCCTTATCCGTCAGTTCCAAGGCCTCGAACGCGGACAGGTGCTGAGCAATGCCCACGCCCCAGGCTTTCAGCACCGCCTCCTTGATGGTCCACAACTGGAAGAAAGCCGCCACATCCCGGCCATGCCCGCATAGCTCCAGTTCCCCCGGCAGCAAGGTCTGCCCCGCCAGCGCCGGCACGTCGCGCATGGGCTGCACCGTTTCGATGTCCACCCCCACTTGCCCGCCGCGCGCGATGGCGATCAGCGCGTAAGCGCCGGAATGGGACACATTGAAGACAGGCGCTCCGGGCCAAGCCAAGACTGGCTTGCCGTGTGCTCCCAGCTCAAACATCAGCGCGTCCGGCGCCAGGCCGGTTTCTTGCGCCAACAGCCGCCGCAAGGCCAGCCGGGTCAGGGCGAACTGCAACTGATTGATGGCGCGCAGATAGCGCAGGCAGCGCTTGCGCTCGTCCTGACTCAAACCCGCCAGCAGCGCCTCGTCCACCAGCCAATCCACATCCAGCCTCACGCGGTACAAGCTCAAGGCCCGCGGCGCGCCCGCCGGGCAAGGCAAGGGCTTGATCAAAGCGTTCAGTTCCATCCGCCTCTCCGCGCAAAACCGCCATTATCCCCGGCCTGCGCCGGCTCGACCACGCCGTTTTGTGACCCCCGCGCCACAGCCCCGCCCTTTTCGTTCGCCTGAAGGCCTTTTCCAGGTTGAATTCGATAATGAGAATCGTTACCATTTAGCCATGGATAAATTCATGCACGCCCACACCGCCTCCAAGTCCGGCTCCGGAACCAGCGCTGCCAGCCTATCCCCGGTGCTGCGCAGCTGCGAGCTGTTCGCCAAAGGCAAGGAAATCCTGATCGAACATCAGGGCGAGATGTACCGCTTGCAGTTGACCCGCAACGGCAAGCTCATCCTGATCAAATAGGTCCTAGACCACTACACACCGCAAGCCAGCCAAAATCAGCCAGCCAGCGGAAGCACCCAACCTTAGGAAGTTTGGAGTTTCCATGGCTTTATTTCGCGCCACCCCCTTGGTTCTGAGCCTGGCCGCCGCCTGGCCCGCGCTGGCGGCGACGCCGGCGGAACTGGAGACCGTTCAGGTCACCGCTCACCGCAGCAGCAAGTCGCTGGCGGAAACCGCCCCCAACGCCAGCGTGATCTCGCGCCACAAACTGGACGATCAACTGGTACGCGACATCGCCGACGCGGTCAAATACGAACCCGGCGTGGAAGTGGCCACCGATCCGGCGCGCCGCGGCAACGCCGGCTACACCATCCGCGGCATAGACGGCAACCGCATCCTGATGCTGATCGACGGCATCCGCCTGCCGGAATCCTATGCCGGCGGCGGCAGCAATAACGGAGCCGTTTCCGGCCGCGATTACGTGGAACTGGAAACCCTGCGCGCCATCGACATCGTCAAGGGACCCACTTCCAGCCTGTACGGCTCCGACGCCATCGGCGGCGTGGTGGGCTACCGCACCAAGACCGTGGACGATTTCGTGCCGGAAGAACAAGGCGTGAGCGGCAGCGTCAAGGGCTTTGGCGGCACCGCCAACAACGGCTGGGGCAGCAGCGCCGGCGTGGGCGTCAAGGGCGAGCGCAGCGATCTGATGCTGCTCTACACCCACCGCAACGGCCATGAAACCGACAATCAGGGCAATAACGACAGCAGCGGCACGCTGCGCACCAAGCCGAATCCGCAAAGCTGGGACAGCGACAATGTGCTGGCCAAACTGGGCTTCAAACCGGCCGCCAACCAGCGGCTGGAGCTGACGCTGGAGCACTACCGGCGCGACACCGACAGTCATCTGCTGAACGCCTTGGGCCCCGGCCCGCGCAATGCCTACGTCGTCACCAACAATCAGGCCAAAGACCGCACCCAGCGCGACCGCGCGTCGCTGGCCTGGGAAGGCAAGCAGTTGGGCGCTTTCGACCGCCTAGCGGTGAAGGCCTATTACCAGAAGCTGGACAACGCCGACACCAACACGGAATGGCGCAGCAACGGTCTGCGCATCTTGTCCGACTACGGCTTCAAGCAGGACAGCTATGGCTTGACCCTGGAAGCCGAGCACAATTTCCAGGCGCTGTCCGCCAAACACCAGCTCTTGTGGGGCGCGGACTTGAGCCGCACCGACACCAGCCGTCCGCGCATCAAGACCCAATACAATCCGAACGGCAGCACCAGCAATATCGTCGACGGGGAAACCTACCCCAACAAGACCTTCCCGGATAGCCACTCCGAGCGCATCGGCCTGTTTGTCCAGGACGAGATCAAGTTCGGCAACGGCTTGGTGGCGTCTCCGTCGCTGCGCTGGGATCACTACAAGATGACGCCGCAGTTGGACCAGGCCTTCGCCAACGGCAACCCCAACAACTATCAGGTGCCCACCTTCAAGGACAGCGCCTTCTCGCCCAAGCTGGGGCTGAGCCTGCCTTTCGCCGATCACTACACCGGCTTCCTGCAGTTCTCCTCCGGCTTCCGCGCGCCGCCATTCGACGACGCCAATATGGCCTTCACCAACCCGATTCAACGCTATCAAGTGCTGCCCAACCCCAATCTCAAGTCCGAAAGCAGCCGCGGCGTGGAACTGGGGCTGAAAGGCCAGTGGGACAGCGTTGACTTCGGCCTCACCGCCTATGCCAACCGCTACAAAGACTTCATCGATCTGGCCGACATCGGCATGATCAACGGCCTGTCCGCCTTCCAATACCAGAACATCGGCGAAGTCGAGATCAAGGGCGTGGAAGGCCGCGCCGCCTGGCGCTTCGCGCCGAGCTGGCGCGCGATGGCGTCCATCGCCTACACCCATGGCCAGAACAAACAGAAGAACGAGCCCTTGGCCAGCATTACCCCGCTCAACGCCACGCTGGGCCTGCGCTACGACCAAGCCGTCTTCGGCGGCGAAGCCATGCTGAAACTGGCGAGTGCCAACGACCGCCTGCCCAATATCGCGCAGCAGGGCCGCAGCCAGACCTCGCCGCCGTTCAAGGCTCCGGGCTACGCCGTGCTGGACCTGACCGCTTACTGGAAGCCGGCCAAGAACACCACGCTGCGCGCCGGCGTGTTCAACGTCTTCGACCAGAAGTACTGGAAAGCCGCCGACGTGCGCGGCAAACCCAGCACTGAGCGCGCGCTGGACCTGTTCACTCAGCCTGGCCGCAACATTAGCGCCAGCGTCGAATACACCTTCTAACCGCGAGCGCCCGCCCCTTGGCGGGCGCCCGTTTTTGATCGTTCCAAGGAGAATCCAAACATGACCGACTTCAGCCAGCTGTGGGATCGTTACCAAATCCTGAAAGCCAGCCAGCCGAAACTGCGCGCGCGCGACGCCGCCGACGCGCTGGGCGTCAGCGAAGCCGAACTGGTAGCCGCCGATCCGGCCAGCCAGGCCTTGCAGCCGCATTGGAACGACATCCTGAGCCAGATCGCCCACTTGGGCCCGGTGATGGCGCTAACGCGCAATCACGCCTGCGTGCATGAAACCACCGGCGATTACCGCAATGTGCAAATCGACGGCAAGATCGGCCTGGCCATCAACCCGGTCATCGACCTGCGCATCTTCCTGTTCCATTGGCAACACGCCTTCGCCGTCACCACGGCCGGCGCGCGCGGCGAACAGCGCAGCCTGCAATTCTTCGACCGCTTCGGCGAAGCCGTGCACAAAATCTACCTGACCGCCAATAGCGACGTGAACGCCTACCAGCGCCTGGTGGAGGCCTTCGCCGCGCCCAAGGCGGCGCTGCGGATAGACCCGCCGGAAGCCGAAGCGGCAGAGCTGGACGACGAGGCCATCGACAAGGCCGGCTTCCAGCAGGAATGGCAGAGCCTGAAGGACGTGCACGCCTTCCATCCCTTCCTGCGCCGCTGGGGCGTGTCCCGCCAGCAAGGCTTCCGCCTGGCGCCGGAAGGCCAGGCCTGGCGCGTGCTGCCGGAAGCGGTGGAGCAGCTGCTGCGCCGCGCCGCCCATATCGAAGCGCCCATCATGGTGTTCGCTGGCAACCGCGGCATGATCCAGATTCACACCGGCCCGGTGCGCAATGTGCAGATCGTCGGCAACTGGCTCAATGTGCTGGACCCTCACTTCAACCTGCATCTGCGCACCGATCTGATCGCCGAAGCCTGGGTCACCCGCAAGCCGGGCGATCACGGCGTGGTGACCTCGCTGGAACTGTTCGACGACCAGGGCCTATCGCTGGCCACTTTCTTTGGCGAGCGCAAGCCGGGCCAGGCGGAACGCGTGGAATGGATCAAACTGCTGGGCGAACTGCCGGCACTGGAGCGCGCCGATGTCGCCTAAATTCGCCTTCGCCGCCCTGCTGGGCCTGGTCGCCGCTTTGCCCGCCTCGGCGTTACAACGCATCGTGGTGATGACCCCCGACATCGCCGACATCGTGGTGGCGCTGGACGCCGGCAAGGAAGTCGTCGGCCGCGACCGTTCCAGCAAGTCGCCGGCTTTGGCTCAGGCGCAAGTGGTGGGCTTTTCCCGCGCGCTGAACGCCGAAACCATCGCCCGGCTCAAGCCCACCCTGGTGCTGGGCAGCGCCGAGGCGCAACCGCCGACGGTATGGACCCAGCTGCGCCAATTGCAGGTGCGCGCCGAGGAAGTGACGCGCCGCGAGGACGGCGCGGACTTCGCCGACGCGATCCGCAAAGTGGGGCAACTCCTGGGCCGCGACGCCCACGCCCAGCAACTGGCCAGCCGCTGGCAGCGCGAGATGACGCCGCGCCCGGCGCGCGGCGTGCGCTACCTGGTCAGCTACGACGGCCAGTTGGTGGCCGGCCGCGACACCGCCGCCGACACCCTGATCCGCGCCGCCGGCGGCGTCAACGTCGCCAGCCAGTTGTCCGGCTTCAAGCCGATGGCGCGCGACGCCTGGCAGAGCCTGCAGCCCGACGTGATCATTCTGGGCAGCCACACCGGCGCGGTGCACGGCGGCAAGGAGGTCTTCTCCAAACGGCCGGAAATCGCCTCCACGCCGGCCGGAAAACAAGGCCGCATCTACCTGCTGCCGGCCAAGGACGCGATGATGGTGGGCCTGAACAGCCCGGCGGTGGTCGATCAGATGGTGAAGATGTGAGCGCGCTGACCCTGGACGCCGCCGCGCCCAATCGCGGCCGCTGGCTGTTGTTGGGCCTGATCGCCGCCAGCCTGCTGTTGCCCTTGCTGGCCTTGTCCAGCGGCGGCAACGGCCTGGCCTGGCCGGACTTCAGCGATCCGCTGCTGACCCAGCTGCGGCTGCCGCGCATCGCCGCGGCGCTGGGCGTGGGCGCGGCGCTGGCCGCCAGCGGCGCGGCCTTGCAAGCGCTGTTTCGCAATCCGCTGGCCGACCCCGGCCTGATCGGCACTTCCAGCGGCGCGGCGCTGGCCGTGGTCGGCATGCTGGCCGTCGGCGCCGCCGGCCTGTCCTTGCCGCTGGCCGCCTTTGGCGGCGGCCTGCTGGCCACCTGGCTGATCCTGTTGCTGTCGCGGCTGGTGCGCGGCGGCCTGGCCGGTCTGCTGTTGATGGGCTTGGTGGTGGGCGCCTTCTGCGGCGCGGTCACCAGCCTGATGATTTTCATGTCCGACGACCTGACCCTGCGCGCCGCCACCAGCTGGCTGGCCGGCAATCTGTCCTCCGCTTCGTCGGAACGGCTGCTGGCCTGCCTGGGCGTGGCCGGCCTGGGCTTGCTGATCCTGATCGCGGTGGGCCGCGATCTGGACTGCCTGTTGCTGGGCGAGGACGCCGCCCAATCCCTGGGCATAGACGTGCGCCGCACCCGCCGGCTCACCGCGGTCGGCGCGGCGCTGGCCACCGGCGGCGCGGTGGCGCTGTCCGGGGTGATCGGCTTCGTCGGCATGATGATTCCCAATGCGCTGGCGCTGCTGATGGGCGGCTGCCGCCGCCGGCTGATCCTGCTGTCGGCTTGGGCCGGGGCCTTGTTCCTGCTGGCGGTGGACACCCTGGCGCGCACCGTCGCCTGGCCCATCGATCTGCCTGTGGGCCTGATGGCGGCATTCGCCGGGCCGCCGTTCTTCGTATGGCTGTTCCGGCGACAACAAAGGAGTCTGATCAATGGCTGAAACCACAACCCTGTGCGTGCGCCAGTTGGCCTGCGACATCGGCGGCAAGCGGATTCTGGACGACATCAACCTGGATTTGCCCACTGGACGGGTCAGCGCGCTGCTGGGCCCCAACGGCGCCGGCAAAACCACGCTGATGCGGCTGCTGGCCGGCCTGAACACGCCCAGCGCCGGCGCGGTGCGCCTGGCCGGCCAGTGCGTCGGCCGGATGGAACCGGCGGTGCGCGCCCGCCGCATCGCCTGGGTGCCGCAGCACATCCCCTCCGGCATTCCGTTGACGGTGCGCGAGTTCGTGATGCTGGGTCGCGTGCCCTACCTCGGCGCCTTCTCTCGCCCGCGGGTTGAGGACAAAAGCGCGGTGGCGGACGCGCTGGGCACGGTGGAGCTGGACGATTACGCCGACCAGCGGCTGGATCAGTTGTCCGGCGGCGAACGCCAGCGCGCGGCCATCGCCCGCGCCTTGGCGCAGCAAGCGCCGGTGCTGCTGCTGGACGAGCCCACCAATCACCTGGACCTGCGCCACCAACACCGCTTGCAACAACTGCTGCTGGAATTGTCGCGCCAGGGCCGCACCGTGGTGCAGGTCTTGCACGACCTGGCGCTGGCGGCCAGCTACGCGGATCACGTGGCCTTGCTGGAACAGGGCCGGCTGGTGGTGGCCGGCGCGCCGGAACAGGTGCTGACGCCGGAGCGCCTGCTGGCGGTCTACCGCTGGCCGGTGCGTTTGCAGCGCAACGGCAACGACTGGCAGGTCAACGCCGCCCTGGCGCAGGCGCAGAAGCCCGCGGCGCTGGCGTCCGGGGCCTGAGAGCCTGTTCAAAGTCTCTGAGTAGAGCAGAGTGTGAGAAAATCCAGGGGTGAGAAAAAGCTACCCAAGCGATATCAGTCGCGAACAATTTGAAGTGATCAGACCACTTCTGGAAAGCGCGCGTAA
>NZ_JAAOMA010000095.1:0-6838 GCF_011602385.1 Chromobacterium fluminis
AGATGCCGCCGATCACTTGGAAGCAAGCAGCCAACCAGTTTGCTATTCTGTTCGGCGAGCGCTTCACTGACGCTCTCGGCTGAGATTTGTTTAACCGACCTCGGCACACAGAATTCCTGACACCTCCTGTTCCCGCCGCCCCGGTTAGCGTCGGACGGTGGGCTTCATCGCTCACTATTGGAGGCTTACCATGCCTAGCACCATGCCTTCCCAGTCCCACTACATCCCAAGCCTGTCAACCTTGCTGTTCCAACTGAAAAGCTTGCGCCAGCAAAATACCTCGCTCCACCCAATCGACCCGCTGCTACGCCAGCTCGACGAATCCTGCCAGCATTTCGATCACAGCCTTCATCTGCTCGGCCTGGAATTCAACCAAGTCAGCACCGCCTTGTCGGCGCTGGCAGCGATGCTGGAACAATCCAAACTAGACACGCTGGAGTGCGAGCAGGTGTATTGCTTGCTGGAACCTTTCGCCCATCGTTTGCAACAGACTACGAGGCAGATGCAGGAACTGGCTTGAGCCTTATTAACGCCCAAAGCCCCGCGAGGGGCTTTTGGGGAGGCTTGGGCTTATAAATTACGACGCGGCCAAAGGTAGTGTTGTGTGGGCAGCCTTTTGGCTTGCCCACCCTACTTGCTTATTCTTAAAAATTTTGCCTCCTCTTTATTTAAGCACAAGCTACTTAATTTCTAAGCCATTAGAAAATGGCCCCCATGATCTATTCTTCTAATCAACTCTCCCACCAACAACTCATACACCCCCGGCACACAAGTATCTGATGGCAAAAAATACACCTCTGAGATGAAATATTTTTTCGACAAAACCTGATTGGCAAGAGCCAAGCCTGACTTAACTTGACTAAGCACGTCAGCCTCACTAACCCTAACCTTCTCACCACTCTTAAATTTGAGTGGAAAAGCCTTCATTTCTTCATCACAATCCGAAAGACGAATTCCTAGTAAATTATGTTGCGGCCCCGTTACCCTGGCAACCTTATAAATCCCATTATCAACAACAAATTGCATACCTTACTCCCACGGATTTCCTGTCCATTTTCTTTCAGCTGCATTGTGTGCATCTGTATAACCCGAACCATGCCTTAGCTCATACCAACGCTCTGCTGTTTCATGTTTCAGCCAAATTATATCCAACTTAGTAAAAGCTCCACTTTCCAGCCTTTGCCATGACAATGCTTGACTAAGATCACTATCAAACCTTGTTCGAACTGCAGGAATACCATAGTCTACATATTTATCCAGCAAATGTTCATTATAAAAAACATGATCTTTAACCTTTTGAATATTTCCAGCCTTTATGCCTGTATTAGTCGAAATAACTTTTACATCTGAATCACTTTTACGAATCATGTCATAAAGCTCATCAGCTTGATCAACGCTTCCGCCTCCACCAGTTTGTCGAAGCATTTTACTTGGGAGACTCATTCTAGTACGAGCTTCTATTGGTCTACCTGCCCCCCCCAACTCTAGTACTACGCCAGAACCTTCCAACCCTTTCAACCCATACCCACCCACAGGGTTCGATGCGCCCAACAAACCCAGCCGTGTAGCATCAGTACGGGTGCCAGCCAAAGCTCCCAGCACGTTGCCGCCAGCGTAACCTAATGTCAATGCCGTATCTTGTACTGCTTGGCCGGCCCCACTCCAGATTGTGCTCAAATAGGCCGCTGTCGCTACCGGGCTGCTACTCAGCATATCCAGTTGCTGCACCAACTTACTCGGCGCCCACTGGGCATTGAGTTCCGCCCGGCGCTGCGCCGCATCCGGAGTTTGATAGGTCAGGAAGTCCCACAGAGAGGCATCTCCCGACATTACCCTGCTCCAACCTTGGCCGATAGTGTAGTTGGAACGGCCATTCAGGGGCTGCCCCATAACATCTATCTCTTCCACCTCCAGCGGCTGCAATGGCTTGCTCACTGGTCGCAAGGCGGTGCCATCCACCGAGTAGCCAGGACCGGCATCACTCACCACCTCTTGCCACACCAACCGGGTCTTGCCCCCATCCGCCACCATCGCCCCGCGCCTGTCGTAGCGAGTCTGCTTGGCCTCGGTCAGCATTTCCTCCATCGCTTGAGCCATGCGCTCCGCTTCTGGCTTGGGCCGCTCATCCCGTTTCTGAATACCACTTACCACCTGATCCCCCAGCGCGCTGCCGAAGGATTCCGCTGCGATCGCGCTCCAGTTAGGACGTTGGCCGGTCAGCTGCGACTGGATGCCGCCCGACACCAGACCTCGCAGCGTGCCGTAACCTACGCCGGCCACCGGATCCGAACTGTTCCAGCCCAGGCTGTCGCCCATCCAGCTGCTGGCCCCGGCCGCCGCGCCGCTGGCCGCCACCGAGGTCCAGTTGAAGGACTTTTGCAGCCCCGTGGCCATGGCCACGCCCTGGGTCATCGCGTTGACCGCCATCGTCCGCGCCACCGTCTCGCCCAGCCCCTTGCCGGCAAAGGCCGACAACGAGGAGGTGTTGGACGCCCCCGCCAGGCCGGCGGTCGCCGCTGCCGAGAACGCCGACAGCCCTACCTGGCCCCAGGAGAAACGGTCCTGCATCCCCATTGCCATCGCCACGCCCTGGCTGGCTATGGACCCCACCGCACCGGCAATGCCTGCCGCCGCTAGTGCGCCCAGACTCGCACCTGCGCTACCCAAGACCGCAAGGCCAGAGGCCATCAGCCCGCTCCCTGCTGCTGCGAGCCCCGGCGCCAGAATCGGGGCCAGCGCTCCGGCGGTCACCACCACCGCGACCACCGCCACAATAGCGATGAAGATGGAGCCGAAACCGCCGCAGCCACCTCCGCCCTGTTGCGGCGGCGGCGGCGGATCCGGCAGCGTCGGCGTCACATCGCCAATCGCCTCGCCCGGGCTATACACCCGGTAAGTGCCGCTGTTGTTGTGCACATTCGTCACTTTGTTCGGCACTGTCAGCACTTGACCCGCCGCCAAGGGCTCGCTGCCGCTCAAGCTGTTGGCGTCCGCCAGCAGATACCACATCGCCTGGTCGCCCCACAGCGACGCCGCCAGGCTTTGCAGGGTGTCCCCCGCCTTCACCGTGACGAAGCCCGGCGTCTGCCCCGGGTAGTTCGGCCCGATCGGTTCGTAGTTCTGGTCGAAGTCGGCGCTGTTCACCGGCTGGCCTTCGCGGTACTGGTCTTTGCGGTTGCCGATCTGGCTTTGCGCCAAGGCCTGGGCGTAGTCGACGCGGCTGGCGCCGTCGTTGCCCACCGAGCCGATCTGCTTGCCGTCCAGGTAGTAGTAGTCCTGCCGTTTGTAGGTGCTGCCCTTGGCGATTTCCTCGCGCTTGAGCACCAGGCCCTGGGCGTTGTTGACGTAGCGGAGGCTGCGCTGGCCCACTTCGTCGCGCGCTTCGGCCAGGTGGCCGTTGACGTTGTAGCGCAGATGGGAGTAGCCCTTTTCCCAACCCGGCGCGTCCTTGTTGTACGGCTGGGCGGTAATGGTGCTTTGCTTGGCTTCGTCCCACCATTCATAGCCGTAGTAGCTGGTGGTGGTGGTGCCACTGCTGCTCTGCGCGCTGCTGGCCACGGTGCCGTCCGCCATCAGGGTATAGGTGGTGGTGGCGCTGTCACGGGTTTGCTGCAGCAGTTTGTGGTCGGCGTCGTAGCGGGACTGGGTCTGGCTGCTGACGCCGCCGTCGCCGTTCCAGCGGTATTCGCGGTATGCGGTGGCGCGTCCCAGCAGGTCGTTGTCGCGCTGGGCCGCCAGCTTGCCGTTGATGCGGGTGCTCTCCAGATAGCCGTCGGCGCTGTAGCTGTAAGTTTCGACGTTGCCGTTGGACGCATAGGTGGCCTGCACCCGTTCGCCGGCGGCGTTGTAGAGGATGTCGACGCCGTCGCCGCCCTGGGGGCCGCGGCTGATCTGGCCGTCGATCTTGCTGCCCTTGGTGGTGACGAAGCGGTTCATGCTGTCGTAACGGTACCAGTAATCCTGGGTCCGCTTCTGGCCGTCGACGCCGTCGTGGTAGACGCTGTTGACGTTGATGCGGTTGCCGACGGCGTCGTAGCGGTAGGTGATCAGGAATTTGGGATCCTCGATCAGAGTCACCCGGTTGCGCGCGTCGTACTCTATCCTGGCGTACTGGTAGAACTCGCGGCTCTGGCTGTTGAGGCTGGTATAGCCTTCAAAGGTCTTGTTGCCGTCGTTGTCGTATTCGTACAGGGTGTAGCTGTCCAGCGCGTGGTCGGACAAGCTCTTCAGATAGCCGTTGCCGTAGTACTGGTAAGTGATCTGCTGGCCGGTGCTGCCGCTTTGTTCGGCCACCTGGCCGGCGTGGTTGTAGCGGTAGCTGAAGCGGTGGTTGCCCAGGTCGACATGGGCCACCTTATGGCCGAACAGGCTGACGTCGTCGGTCTGGCTACGGCCGTTGGCGTCGGTCTTGACGCTGCGCCAGCCGCCGACGACGATGCCGCCGGCGCCGGCGATGGCGGCGTCCCACTGGTAGCGGTAGCTCACCCGGCGCCCGGCGGCGCTGACGGTGGCGAGCACCCGGCCCAGGCTGTCGTATTGGGTGCTGGCGCTTAGGGTGGTGTGGCCATCGGCACTGTTGCGATGGGCGATACGTTGGCCGGCGCTGTCGTAGTCGTATTCGTCAACGCCGCGGCGGCCGTCGGCGCGTAGGGGCTGGCTGTAGCTGATCAGCTGGTTGTTGGCGTTGTAGCGGTAGTCGCTGCGGCGGCCGATTTCGTCGACGCTGACACGCAGATTGCCGAACACGTCGTAACCCAGCTGCTTGACGCCGCCGTCGGCGTGCGCCTCCCCGCCGCTCTTGCCCTGGCCCCGTTCGCCGCCGGCCAGCCAGCTTTGACGGTTGAGCTGACCGTTGGCGTCGACGGTGGCCACCAGATTGCCCAGCGCGTCGTAACGGTACTGGGTGCGCGCCGGCGGCGGAGCCTTGTCGCCGGCCGCGACGATCACGGTTTGCGGGTCTTGCTTGGCCAGCAGTTGGCCGAAGGCGCTGTACTCGAAGGTGGTGAGGTTGCCGCGGCCGTCGGTTTCGCTGCTCACTTCGCCGAAGGCGTTGTACAGCTGGCGGCGAATGATGTTGTGCTCGCTCTGGCTGGTGCCGGTGATCACCCAATCAAGACGGGTGGTGTCGACGCCGCTGTTGCGGCGCAGATAGCCGCTGACGTCCAGCGCCGAACCATCGGCGCCGGTCAGCAGCGCGCCTTGAGCGTCGGCCAGCTGGTAGCGGTACTCGTAGTCGCCGGCGGCCAGCGCGTCGGCGTTCAAAGCGAACTGGCCCTGGGCGTTGCGGCTCAGCGCCGCCTGGGTCCAGGCGCCCTGGCTGCCCTTGCTCCGATAAGACAGCAAGAGCTGGGCGGCCTGGGTCTGCGGCGGGTTGAAGCTGACCATCAGCGGCAGCGTCAGGCCCTTGGCGTTGACGCTAACGGCGCCGCCGCCCAGCGTCAGCTGGCCGCCGGCGCGGTTGAGCATCAGGCCGTTGGCGTCGAACAGCTGGTATTCGAAGTCGTAGACCGTCGGCGCGCTCAGGCCCTTGGCCAGCGCGCTGCTATCCCAGTCCCATTCGCCGTTGGCGGCGCGGCTCAGCGGCGCTTCGGCCCAGGCGCCGCCGGCGCTCCGATAGCGGATCAGGCCGCGGGTGGCCGCCGCCGGCTGATTGCCGCCGATGTGAACGATCTGCGGCTGGTCGCGCCAGGCGACGGGCTGGGTGACGGAAGCCGCTTCGCCGGGGCGGAAGGCCCCGACCACCGCGCCCAGCGATTGACCGTTGGCGTCGAGGCGCTCGAGCTCATACTCCCAGGTCTGCCCGGCAGCCAGGCCGTAGTTGGAGGGCAGGAATTGGAACCAGCCCTTGATGCCGGTGACGCTGGTGCCGGCCACCGCCTGGGCGGTGCTCCACTCGCCGCCGGGAGTGCGGAAGCGGATGCGGCCGGCGGTGGCGTTCTCGCCGAGGTTGCTCAGATGGATCCAGCCATTGCTGTCCATCAGCGCGCTGTCGACGGCGGCGTCGCTTTGGGACATCGTCGGGGCGCTGTCATTGAGGTTCAGCCGGCCCTGGCGAACGTTGCGCACCACGCCTTGCTCGTTGACGGCGACGTAGCGGAATTCATACTCCTTACGCGCCATGCCGGACCAGTCGAGGGCGAACTGGCCTTTCACTGCTTGGCCATTGACCTTGAGCGGCGGGACTTCGGTGAATTGCCAGCTCTCACTACTATTCGCCGGACGGGTGAGCAGCAGCAGACGGGTGGTATCGGTGGGTTGGCTTTGGAAGTGAATCTTTTGTGTATCAACAGTACTACCTTTCCAATTGGCCGCCCAGACACCCTGTCCATACATAACAGCAGCCATATCTTTAAAATACTCACGCCAAGAAGCAACTCTATAATCCTCAGGAGCCACATACACAACTTTTTTATCCAAAGTTGCGGAATGAACTAAGTAGTCACCAACCTCCGTTTGCTTATAAATCTCAAAGGCAACATCCCCCCATGGCATATGCTCACCAAAACCATACAGCCCCTTCAAGATAGCTGCGCCACCAACAGGATACTGAGGCACAGGTACAGTTACCCTTTGAGCAGAACCATCTGCAGGATTTTCGATTCTTTTAGACTGTCCAATTTTCATTGGAATATTAACAGTCAGATGACCCTTACCAGAAAAAATGGCCTCTCCATCAAACTGAAAAATAAACTCAGTCCATCCCCATCCACCGGTCACAGTAGGTAATATCACACTAGTATTCGCGCGTAGACGAATATGGAACTTCCCGCCCCCCATCTCCGCCATTTCACTAGGTAGCTCAAGAACTAAAGCAACCCCAGCCGCAGAAGCAACAAAC
>NZ_JAAOMA010000096.1:0-6755 GCF_011602385.1 Chromobacterium fluminis
GGGCGGGCAGGTCGAATGGCATGGCGGCTTGTGGTAATGTGGTAGCCGCTCAGTTTACGCCCACTCCCGGCGCCGCGTACATCCAGTGTTCGCTTTGTCGACGCACGACTTCGGACAAAGAACCGCTGTCGTCGAACACTTGGCGCAGCCAAGCGCTGTCCGACTGTCGTTTCAGCACCCGCTGACGCAAGGCGGCCAGTTGCGTCTGATTGCCCAACGCCTCGGCCTGCGGCTCCAACTGATTCAGCGTGTTGAGCAAATCCTCCTGCAGTCCGATTTGGCTATTGTTGCCGGCATCCACCAACATGCCGTCAAAACCGAAGCGGCAGGCCTGGAAGCGATTGTAGCTATAGGTCAGATAATGTTCCTGACACACCTCGTCCTGCTGCTCGCCCAGGCAACGATGCGCCAGCATCTGCGCATAAGCCGCCAACAACACCGGGGTCTCCACCGACAACGGCGTATCGCAAATGCGGATTTCCACCGTGCCGTATTCCGGTTTGGGCCGGATGTCCCAGTAAAAATCCTTCATGCTGGCGACAATGCCCAGATTGGCCATGCGCCGGAAATAGTCGTTGAACTGCTCCCAGTTGTTGACGCAAGGCATGCAGCCGGACAGCGGAAAGGCGTTGACGCTGGTCAGCCTTGAGGTCTGGAACAGCGTATCCACGCCTTGGTAGAACGGAGAGGAGGCGGACAGTGCGATGAAGTGCGGGATGTAGCGCGCCAGATAATGGGTCAGCCGCACCGCGCTGTCGCCATCAGGGCAGCCGATGTGAATGTGCTGACCGTAGACGGTGAATTGCTTGGCCAGATAACCGTACAGCTCGGATACCAGGTGATAGCGTTCTTTGGGATAAATGCGTTGCTCGTCCCAATGCTGGAACGGATGCGAGCCGCCGCCGGCCAGACCCAGGTTCAGTTTGCGCGCGCTGCTGACCAGCAGCTCGCGGATGGCCAGAATTTCCTCCAGCATCTTGTTGACATCGCTATGCACGGCGGTGCCGATTTCTATCATGCCCTGGGTGATTTCCGGCTTGATGTCGAAACCGTGTTGCTGACGATTCACCTGCAGCAGCAAATCGTCCGAGCCGCGCGTCAAATCGTAATCGCGCCGATTGAGAATCATCAGCTCCAGCTCCACCCCCAGGGTTAGCGGCTGACTGCGGTTGAATTCCAGCATCGTCTCACTCCTGCGGCCGGGTTTCGCCGGCCAGCTTCAAGGCCAGGCGGGTTAGCACCGGCGCGCACAACTCATTGATCACCAAGATGGCCATCATCACCCCGCTGAAGTTGCCCGCGGCGGCCCCAAGGGAAATTGCGCCCAGGCTCATCAGCAGCGAAGTGCCGCCGGACCAGGAGTTCAGCGCCAGGCCCAGGCAGGCGCCGTGGCGCTTGGGCAGGCCATTGGCGCCGGCCGCCAGCCACCAGATCAACACGGCGAAGCCGGTGCGCAACAGCAAGCAGGCCACCGCCACCGGCCAAAACTGCGCCAGCGACTGCGGCGCCAATTGCGCGCCAGCGGCCACGAAGAAAGCCACGGTAAAGATATGGGCCGACGACATGATGCCGCGTTCGGTCACGGTATGGCCGTGTTTGAGGTTGCGAGTGGCCAGGCCGGCCGTAAGCAAGGCAAGGGACGGTAAGACCTGCAGCATGTCCGCCACCCCGACGACCAGCGCGATCAAACCGAACAACATGACTTTCTGCGATTCCCGCTGTCGGCCGCCCAGCCAGCGATTAAGCTGGATCGCCGCGAGACCGGCCAATAGGCCCAGCGCACAGGAGGCCAGCGTCAGCCAGCCCGGCAGCAAGATACCGCTTTCAACCCCGTTGTTGCCGGACAGATGTCCATAAGACAAGGCCAGCGCGAAGCAGGGCAGCGCCAGCAGATTGGACAGCGCGGTGGCCACCAACAGGCGCTCGCTGACCTGACCGTCAGCGTTAGATTCCCGCACGATTTCCAGTGTGACCACCGGAGAAGTGGCCACGCCCAGCGCCGCCAACATCAGGCTGGCCGCCAGCCCCAGGCCAAACAATTGCAAGGCTGCGAATAGGCCGAGCAAGGTCAGCAGACAATAGAACAAGGTGGTCAGCAGCAAGGTGCGCTCCACCCGCAGCCAGCGCAGATCCACGCGGCGGCCGGCCTCAAACAGCGCGATGCCCAAGGCCAGGTGCACGAAAATGGACGCTTGCTGCAGTAGCTGCTCGTCCAGCAGCCGCAAGCTGTGCGGACCAATCAGCAAGCCAGTCAGCACATAGCCGACAATGGCGGGCAGCCGCGCCACCCGCACAGCGATTTGGCCGCCTATCACCCCTAGCGACAGCAGCACGCCAAATGCCGCTAAAGGATTGAGCGCCAGCGTTTGCCAAGGCAGGCTCATGATAATTCCCCCGTTTATTTTATGATTTTGACTGTTGCGCCAGCCTGGGCCGGCGCAGCGAAAGCGGAATGTTGACGTCTTGCGACAGATCGGATGGGGTGCGCATTGAAATGCGCAAAATCGCCCTCAGAGTAGGAGAGACGATAAAACGGGACGAGAGTTCATGGTGATTGAGTGGATTCGCCGCGCGCTATCCGGCAAAACCGCTCCGGAAACAATGGCTGCGTTGCGCGAACAAGCCGTGCGCATGCCGCTGTTGGCCGGGCTGAGCGAGGCGGAGCTATCGCGCCTGATCGAACTGGCGGCCTGGGTTTTGCGCAGCAAAAGCTTCTCCGGCCAAGACGGGGTGCGCTTAAGCGCCCGCTCATGCGCCAGCGTGGCCCTGCAAATGGCGCTGCCCGCCATGAATCTGGGCAAAGCCGCCCTGAGTGGCTGGAACGACGTGGTGCTGTACCCGTCGCCGTTTGTCGCGCGCGACATCTGGATGGACGGCATAGGCCTGCAGCATGAGAGCGAGAGCGTGCTGATAGGGCAGG
The DNA here is from genome assembly GCF_011602385.1 of Chromobacterium fluminis. Taxonomy (NCBI): domain Bacteria; kingdom Pseudomonadati; phylum Pseudomonadota; class Betaproteobacteria; order Neisseriales; family Chromobacteriaceae; genus Chromobacterium; species Chromobacterium fluminis. The sequence continues at coordinate 2,921 of NZ_JAAOMA010000096.1, forward strand.
CCCGTCAGGACGGCCCGGTGGTGTTGTCGCTGCCGGACGCGCGCGCCTCCGAGCAGCTGGACGGCTGGAACGTGGTGATTCACGAAGTGGCGCACAAGCTGGACATGCTCAATGGCCCGGCCAACGGTTCGCCGCCTTTGCACAAAGGAATGAACCAGGCGCAATGGAGCCGCGTCTGGTCTCAAGGTTATCGTTTATTTTGTCGCATGCTGGACCGCGGAATCGATCCTGGCTGGCTGGATCCGTATGCGGCGGAGAACCCTGCGGAATTCTTCGCCGTGTTGAGCGAGTCTTTTTTCGAGCTACCGCATCATCTCAAGCTGGATTGCCCGGAGCTATACGAGCAGCTTGCCTTGTTCTACCGGCAAGATCCGGCAAGGAGATTGCCCGAACCCGAGGGGGAACCCGCCCCAGGCCCCGAGCTCTGACTCAGCCGACCCGCGGGGCCGGCAGTTTCTCCAGATCATCCAGCAAGCCCAGCAGTTGCGCCAGTTTTTCCTGGCCCAAATGGCTTTCGATCTGTCGATAACAGTCTTCCGCCAACGGGGAGATTTGTTGAATCAGCTCACGCCCGTCCCGCGACATTGAAATGATCAGGCGCCGGCTGTCAACATGGTCGCGCTGGCGATGGATCAACCCCGCTTTTTCCATGCGGACCAAGATGCCGGTCAAACTTGGCGGCAAGATGCAAGCCCGGTCGGCGATCACGCCGGCTTCTTGGTCTCCAAAGTCCTCCAAAACTCGCAAAATGCGCCACTGTTGCTCTGTCACCCCGTAACGGTTGAGGATCGGGCGGAAGTAGGCCATCACCGATTCTCGTGCCCGCAGCAGGTGCTGTGGCAGCCGTTGATTATGTAGTTTTATGTTTTTGTTGGTCATTTAGATCGTTGCTTCCGGCTGCGCGCAGCCAGTGTTGCTGGTTATCGCTCTCGCGGGCGAACTCGACAAATAAAATGCCATGCAAATATCTGTCACATATTTACTTTATTCCAAATTTTAATCCAAAAACAAAAAAAATAGCATCTCAATACCATATATCCTTCGAATTAATTATGCATACCGGGCGAAGTGACCGGCAAAAGCACCAAGCGGCAGGGCCTCTAGGAGCAATATTTTCGTCACCGTGACGATAATTTTGAATTTCCGTCACGGTGACGCATAATTAACTCAGACAAATAGCCAGAGGAGGGCGAGCAATGAAGGAAGAACAGCGGCAAGGCGAAGCCGCCGCAGGCAGGAAGCGCGGCCGTCCTAGTACCGGCCTTGCAATGTCCGGGGCGGAACGGCAACGAAAGTACCGGGCAAATACCGTCACCGTAACGTTAAATGATAAGGAATGGGCCCACCTGACCAATATGCTGGAGCAGGCACTGAAAGCCGATCCATCGCGTTACGGCGAGTCCGATTTCGCGCTGGCCAGGAAAATCTACAGCGCCGCCATCAAAGGCAATCCGCCGCCGGATTGTTTTCACAAGCCCGCAACCAAGCGTCAAAACGAAACATAGTCATTCCAGGACGCAACCATCCCAATGGCCACTGCGCAAGACGCCGCCTGGCTTATGCTGATGAGTGTTGTTTTTTGCGTGAGACCAAGAAGATGAACGCCTCTTACAGTCCAAGCGGAGTCTGCGTTGAAGCCGCTCCGGCCGGCGCGCATGGCTTTGACGCCGATACGCCGCTGTCCCTGGAGCTTGCCCGGCAGTTCGCCGCTTCCGGCTACCAGTTTTGCGTTCGTTATCTCTCGCTAGGGCCCAATGAGGACGCCTCAGACCTGTCCGCAAGCGAAGCGCAGGATATTCTTGAAGCAGGCCTGGCCTTGATGACCGTGCAACATGTGAGAGAGCCCGGCTGGTCGCCGAATGCGGCCATGGGCAAAAGCGACGGCCAGAACACCGCCGCGCATGCGAAAACAGTCGGATTATTGCCCGGCGTGAACATCTGGTGCGATCTGGAAGGCGTGGCGAACGGGGCGGCGGCGCAGGATGTGGCCGACTATTGTTCGCAATGGTTTGAAGCGGTTTCCGCCGCGGGCTACGCGCCAGGCTTGTATGTAGGGTCCGACGCGGGATTGAGCGGAGCGCAGTTGTATGAATTGCCTTTCCAGCATTACTGGCAATCTTGCAGCAGCGTGCCGGAGATCCCGCAACGGGGCTACCAAATGGTGCAGACCCTAGTGCCTCAGCCGGTGAACGGGATCGGCATCGACGCCGATCAGACGCAAACCGACCAGTTGGGCGGCACGGTGAGATGGCAGGTTCTGACGGAGAGGGTTTGATGATGAAGGCGGCGAAGAACTTGGGGAGCTTTTCCCTAGCTTCCTTTATTTGACGCAATATACAAATGGCGTGTTGCAACAACGCATTTAATAATGCATTTGCCATGAAATGTGGCGCACTAGCATTGTCAGCACTTAGATCCCCCATCAGCTGTAGAAGTTCAGACCTGATCTGACAGTCTCCCGTTTTGACGGCACCCGACTGTCAGATCAATTCAAGTTGTCTACCTTCTCCCTCCATTCCCGTTTGCCATCAATAAAGGTTTGTACGGGCGTGCGGCCGCAGCACATCTTGCCTTGGTGGGTGCGTTGCTTTTCTTCGCGCCACTCATCGCTATAGCTACGATAGCCATCAAGATGAAGATGATGACGATTGTTGTCATGCTTTTTCTCATCACGTTACGTTAACGACGATGCTAGACGAATAAACCCTGTCTGCAAACTCGTCTTATTCGTCACCGTAACGAAAATTGAGGGAAGCCACGCCCCGGCTCTTTTGCAGACAGTAAAAAGGGTGTAGAGCGATCACCTATGGTCAGCCCCGCGCTCGCGCGCCCGTGGGGGCCCCATGCCGGCATTTTGTGCCGGCAATGGGCGGAAGGGGGACTAGCTCGGCCTTGGCCGAGCGTAGTAGGGCGTTGCAGTATGTTGGCGCCGCGCCGCCTTCGGGCCGCGTAGCGGCCTAGACGGGTGACTGGTAATACCCGTCTTTTTTCTCATTTTGAGAAAACCGGTAGGAGGGCGGCAGCATCGAAACGGCGCTGCAAGGCGCGCCAGGACTGGCTTTGAGAGCCTTCCAATAGAGCGCGTCTTTTTTCTCAAGAATGAGAATGATAATGCCGATGGGATGGCTCATCTATCAACCTTCGTCGGGGTCTATGATCCGGTTCAGCATTGCACCGAACTTGGCTTGGCGGTGGCAGTTCTCGCGGTAGAAGTCACGTTCAATCATGAGCCGTTCGATCAACTCCGCCTGCTGTACCGCAAGGCGTTTGGCACGACGGTAGTCCCGCATCATGCCGACTTCTTCATAGTTGATGCGTTCGCCAGTGACCGGGCAGATTAGCGCCTGGCCATCGTTTGCCAGCTTCCAGCCCCAGAACGGCCCGAACTGCGTGCCAAGTATGGTTGATGCTTTGTGCGCTAGGTATAGGTAGGCCAGTTTGGGGACTGGCTTGTGTCCAGATCTCCAGCGTCCAACCTCGTCAACGTCTACACCGATCTCTGCGGCAATTTCCGTTACGTCACGAAAACAAACAGCCCTGATTAAGTCATCAGGGCTGCACGGGAACTCACACCATGGGAGATTGCGTTTCATTTTGCTGCGGGCAGTTGTTGTTGGAACCTCCAACGATGGAAAGTGTTGCGTTTTATTAACCTGTACAAAAGGACAGGGGAATTTGCTGAATCGAGTGCCATATCCTGGATATCCAAGATTTGACATAATATACATTATGCGAAGAACTGGTAAGTTTTTGTGTGTTGCGCAATTCTTGGATTTTCTGTGATTTTTACTGCAACACTTTACTGAACATCTAGTAGGTTTTTATCTATTCATGT
>NZ_JAAOMA010000097.1:0-6594 GCF_011602385.1 Chromobacterium fluminis
CTGTTCGGCGATCAGGCGCAGCAGTTCCAGCAATTGCCGGGCGATGCCGTCGACGGCGTCGGCGGAGAAGAGATCGGGCCGGTAGCCGAAGCGCAGCTCGAGCGCGGGTCCGGGGACGGCGCACAGGCTGAGCGGATAGTGCGAGGTGTCGGCGCCGTCGCCGCCGAGCGGAATCAAGGCCAGGCCGTCGGCCACCTCGCCGTCGGCCGCGCCGGGTAGAGCCGGATAGCTTTCGAAAACCAGCAAGGTGTCGAACAGATCCGTTCTTCCCGCCGCCTGCTGGATCTCGGCGAGGCTGAGGTGCTGATGCTCGATCAACGCGGCCTGCTGGGTTTGCAGGCGTTGCAGCAGGGCGGCGAGGGTTTCCTCGGGCTGCAGGCGCAGGCGCAGCGGGACGGTGTTGATCAGCAGGCCGACCATGCGTTCGACGCCGGGTAGCTCCGGCGGGCGTCCGGAGACGGTGACGCCGAAGACGACGTCGTCGGCGGCGCTGAGTCGGGCGAGCAGAATGGCCCAGGTGGCTTGCAGCAGGGTGTTGAGGGTGACGCCCAACTGGCGGGCCCGCGCTTGCAGCGGGGCGGTTTCGGTTTGCCGGGACAGGATCAGCTGGCGTTCCCCCGCGGCGGCGGAGGCCAGTTTGGCCGGCTCGTCCAGGGCTTCCAGGCTGGCGGCCCAGGCGCGGGCGGCGGCGGCCTTGTCCTGCTGTTGCAGCCAGGCCAGATAATCGCGGTAGGGCGCGGCGGGCGGCAGCGCGGCCGATTCTCCCTGGCGGTAGAGCGCGAACAGCTCGTCTATCAGGATGGGCATGGACCAGCCGTCGAACAGCAGGTGGTGGAAGCTCCACAGTAGCTGATGGCGCTCCGCGTCCAGCTTGACCAGGATGAAGCGCAGCAGCGGCGGCTTGCCCGGATCGAAGCGGCGGCGCAGGTCCGCCTCCAGCAGCGCGTCCAGCGCGGCGGCGTCCCGGCCGGACAGATCTTCCTCGCGCCAATCCAGCTCGAATTCGCGGGGCACCACCTGACGCGGCTGCGCCAGCCCCTTGTAGACGAAGGCGGCGCGCAGATTGGGATGGCGTTGCAGCAGCGCCTCCGCCGCGCGCTTGAGCCGGCCGGCGTCCAGAACGCCGCGCAGCTCGAAGCGGTTGCGGACATGGTAGGCGTCCGCCTCGCGTTCGTCGTACAGCGCGTGAAACAGCAATCCTTGCTGCAATGGAGACAGCGGCAGGATTTCGGCGATCTTCGACATCGTTAACCTCGCAATGGGCGGTCGCCGTCGGCGGCCGCCCGGAAAGTATTTGGAACCGGTTCTTAAGAGGGTGGTTACGATCTCGCGAGCAAGAGCGAGACAAGGCGAAAACGAGCGAAAAAGCGGAGTGTACAAAGGGGTACATGAGCATTTTGAGCTTGTTTTTAACGCGGTATCGCTGGCGCGCAACAGGTCGTAAAAAGGTTCTTAGAAGCCGGCTTCGATCAGGTCTATCTCCTCCTGCGACAGCCCGCCGGCCAGGGGATGATCGGACGGGGTGCTGCCGCCGGCGTCCGGCGCGCGGCCCAGCCTGGCCAAGGCGCGCAGCGCGTCGAACCAGTCTTCCGCCAGCTTTTCAATCTCCTGCCGGTCGAACAGGCGGCCGGCCCACAGCCAGGTGGCCACCAGTTCCGGCCCGTCAGGGCCATCGTGGGTGGCGGCGTTGAGCTCGATCGCGTGGGACAAGGGCACCGAAGGATCGCTGTTTCCGTCCAGCCCGGCCGCTTCCGGCGCCGGCATCCAGTCGCCGCGGGCCGGCGTGGAGAAACGTCCCAGATAGTTGAAGCCGAGTTGCGCCGGCGCGGCGCCGCTCAGTTGGGCGGCGGTCTCCGGATTGAGATAGCGCAGCAGACCGTACCCCAGGCCCCGGTCCGGCAGCGCGCGCAGCTGCTCCTTGACCCGCTTCAGCGCCGCGCCCAGCACGGCGTCGTCGTCCAAGGCCGACGCGCCGGGATCGAGGCAGACGGGGAACAGGCTGGTGAACCAGCCCACGGTGCGGGAGAGATCGCAATGCTCGCCCAGCTCCTCGCGGCCGTGGCCTTCCAACTCCAGACGAACCGCCGTGCCGCCGTCCTGCCCCCGGCCTTGCCGCCAGCGCGCCGCCGCTAGCGCGAAGCCGGTGAGCAGCACGTCGTTGATGCCGGCATGGAACAGCGCCGGCACCCGGGTCAGCAGATCGGCGGTCACGGCGGAAGGCAGCGCCACGCTCAGACGCCGGCTGGCGCCGGCCGTGTCCAGCGCAGGGTCCAGCGGGCAGGGCGACAGCAGCGGATCGGGCTGGTTCTGGAAGTTTGCCCACATTGGTACTTCGGCTGCGCGGGCCGGGCGGGCGGCGTCCTCGTTCAGCAGCAGCGCCCAGCGGCGGAAGGAGGTGGCCACCGGATCCAGCCGGATGGGCTGGCCGGCGCGGGCATCGCGCCAGGCGGAGGCCAGGTCGGGCAGCAGGATGCGCCAGGAAACGCCGTCCACCGCCAGGTGATGGATGCCCAGCCACAGCCTGCCCGGCGCGTCCGGGCCGGCGTCCAGCCACAGCGCCCGCAACATGGCGCCGGCGGCGGGGTCCAGCTGCCGCGCCGCGGCGGCGATGTCGGCTGGCGGGATCTCCAGATGCGCGTCCGCCGCGATGCGGCGCAGGCAGTCCTGCGCCGAGGTCGAGCCGACCGGCGGCACGCTCAGGCCGTTGTCGGCATCCAGCCGCATCCGCAATGCATCGTGTTTGTCCAGCAGTGCTTGCAGCGCCTGCAGCAGATGGGCTTGTTCCAATCCGGCGGGGGTTTGCAACAGCATGGATTGGTAGAAGCCGCTTTGCGGGCCGCCGCGCTCCAGCCACCAGCGGATGATGGGCGTCGCCGGCAGCGGGCCCTCCGCGGTGTCCTCGGCCGCGACGGCGACGACCGGCCGGGCGACAGCGGCCAGCGCCTCCACCCGAGGATGGAGGAAGACCTCGCGCGGGCTGAGCAGCAAGCCTTGCCGCCGCGCGCGGCTGACCAGCAGGATGGAGGCGATGCTGTCGCCGCCGAGATCGAAGAAACCGTCGTCCAGACCGACTTCGTCCAGGCCCAGCAGCTCGGCGTACAGCCCGGCCAGGATGTGTTCGGCGTCGCTGCGCGGAGGCCGTTGCTTGCCGGCCTGGAAATCGGGCGCGGGCAGCGCGCGGTGGTCCAGCTTGCCGTTGGGGGTCAGCGGCAGCGCGTCCAGCGCGACGACGGCGGCCGGCACCATATAGTCCGGCAGTTGCGCCGCCAAGACTTGTCTGAGCGTGGACGGGTCGATGTCGGCGCCGGGGTGGAGCGCGACATAGGCGAGCAGCTGGCGCGGCGCGCCGTCCGTCTCGCGCAGCACCGCCCGCGCCTGGGACACGGCCGGGTGTTCGCACAGCCTGGCCTCGATTTCGCTCAGTTCGATGCGGAAGCCGCGCAGCTTGATTTGTTGATCGGCGCGGCCGAGGAATTCCAGCTGGCCGTCGGCGCGCCAGCGCGCCCGGTCGCCGCTGCGGTACAAGCGGCTGCCGGCGGGGCCGAAGGGGTTGGCCACGAAGCGCTCGGCGCTGAGCGCCGGCTGATCCAGATAGCCGCGCGCCAGGCCGCTGCCGGCCAGGTAGAGTTCGCCGGGCGCGCCTGCTGGCAGCGGGCGCAGCGCGGAATCGAGCACATAGGCGCGGGTATTGTCCATCGGCGCGCCTATCGGCAGCGGCGCAGTCAGCGTCTGATCGCGCGGCAGCGGGTAGCAGGTGGCGAAGGTGGTGGTCTCGGTGGGGCCGTAGACGTGGACCAGCTCCAGTTGCGGATAGCGTTCCCTCACCCGCTGGAAGGCGCGGAGCGAGGCGGCTTCGCCGCCGGTCCACAGCGTGCGCAGGCTGGCGAAGCATTCCGGCCGCTCCTCGGCCAGCAGGTTGAACAGCGCGGTGGTCAGGAAGGCCGCGGTGACGCTTTCCCGCTGCAGGACGTCCGCCAGCGAGTCGATGTCGTTGTCTCCCGGCGGCGCCAGCGTCGCCTGGCCGCCGTGCAGCAAGGGCGCCCACAGCTCGTAGGTGGAGGCGTCGAAGGCATGCGGAGAGTGCAGCAGCACCTTGCTCTGGGACGCGCCCTCCCAGCGGCGGTCCAGCGCCAGATCCCCGACGTTGGCGTGGCTGATGCCTATGCCCTTGGGCACGCCGGTGGAGCCGGAGGTGTACATCACATAGGCCAGCGCGTCGGGGGTCAGCTCCAGGCGGGGCGGGTGCTCGGCGCTGTCGGACGGGCCGTCTATCCGCAGCACCGGCAGGCCCGGCGGCAGCATGGCCGACGCCGGGGCCTCGTCGGCCAGCAGCAGCGCGGCGCGCGACTGGGTCAGGGTCCAGGCTCGCCGCTCTTCCGGCTGAGCGGTGTGTAGCGGGATATAGCAGCCGCCGGCCTTGAGCACGCCGAGGATGGCCACCGGCAACAGCGGGCCGCGTTGCAGCCACAGCGCCACCGGTGTTTCCACGGTCACGCCGGCCGCGCGCAAGCGGTGGGCCAGCGCGTTGGATTGCTGGTCCAACTGCTGGTAGCTCAGGCGAACCTCGCCGGCGCAGACCGCGACGGCGTTCGGCGTCAGCTGGGCCTGCCGGCGGAACAGCTTGGGCAATGTCGCCGGCGCGGCGGGACGCGCGGTGGCGTTCCAGCCGTCCAGCTGGCGGTTTTCGGCCTCGTCCAGCCAGCGCAGGCTGGCCAACGGCAGGTCGAGATCGCCGGCCAACGCCTGGAACAGGCGCGTCAGGCTGGCGAGGAGGCGCTCCGCCGCGGCCGGCGGGAAGGCGTCGGCGCGGCAGCCCAGCCGGAGTTCCAGCCTTTCCCCCGGCACCACGCAGAGGCCCAGCGGGTAATGCGACACGTCGCCGCCCAAGCCGTCGACGGGACGTACGCTCAGGCCGTCGTCGGCGCGGTTTTGCCGCAGCGCGTCGAGCTGCGGATAGTTTTCGAACACCATCAGCGTGTCGAACAATGCCTCCATGTCCATCAGCTGTTGGATGTCGCCGAGTCCGAGATGCTGATGCTCCATCATCGCGGCCTGGCGCGATTGCAGGTCGTCCAAGAAGCCGGCCAGCGTGGCCGACGGCTCCAGTTTCAGGCGCAGCGGCACGGTGTTGATCAGCAGGCCGGGCAGCCGCTCGATGTCTTCCAAGGGCGCGGTCCGCCCGGACACGGTGATGCCGAACAGCAGATCGTCGCGGCCGCTCAGGCGCGCCAACAGCAGGCCCCACGCGGCCTGGGCCAGGGTGTTGAGGGTCAGCCCCCGGCGCCGCGCCTGGGCGGCCAGCGCGGCGCTGAGCTCCGCCGTCAGCGCGACGGTGTGCAGATCCGGCCGCCGTTCGGCGGCGGGGAGACCGGGCGCGATCAGGGTGGGCTCGTCCACGCCGCGCAGGTAGTCGCCCCAGGCCTGGCGGGCGGCGGCCTGATCGCGGCTGGACAGCCATTGCAGGTAATCGCGATAGGCCGGCGCGGGCGGCAGCGCGGCCGATTCTCCCTGTCGGTAGAGCGCGAACAGTTCTTCCAGCAGCACGGGAAGGGACCAGCCGTCGAGCAAGAGGTGGTGGAAAGTCCAGAGTAGCCGGTGGCGCTCCGGCGCCAGCCGGATCAGGGTGAAGCGCAGCAGCGGCCCGCGGTCCGGCGGCATGCTCTCCCCATGGTCGGCCGTCTGCATGTCGTCCAGCCGCGCGCGCGCCTCGTCGTCGCTGAGCGCCGACAAATCGGCTTCCCGCCACGGCGCGGCGCTGTCCAGGCTTAGCGCCTGCATCGGTTGCAGGGTGTCCTCGTGAATGAAGGAGGCCAGCAGATGCGGGTGGCGGCTCAGCAGACGTTCGACGGCGCGGCGCAGCGCGGCGCCGTCCAGAGCGCCGTCCAGTTCGATGCGCATCTGTACCACATAGGGGTTGGCGGCGGAGTGGTCGTACAGCGCGTGGAACAGCAGGCCTTGCTGTAGCGGCGTTAGCGGCAGCAGCTCGGCGAGGTCGGGGCGGCGGCGGCTCAGGCGCTCGATTTCGGCCGGCTCCAGCCGCAGCAGCGGCGCGTCGGCGCGCGCTTCAACGGGCCGGGCCGAGGCCTCGGTCGCAACTTGGACGAGGCCGCGGACGCTGGGGTGTTCGAATACTTGGCGCGGCGTCAGGCTCAGCCCCCGTTTGCGGGCCAGGCTCACCAGTTGGATGGAGCTGATGCTGTCTCCGCCGAGATGGAAGAAGCTGTCGTCCAGGCCGACGCGCTCCAGGCCCAGGGTTTGGGCGAAGGCCTCGGCCAGCAGTTTTTCTTTCTCGGTGACCGGCTCGCGGTGCTCGGCCAGCGCCAGCTCCGGCGCCGGCAAGGCGCGGCGGTCCAGCTTGCCGTTGGGGGTGAGCGGCAGCGCATCCAGCACCACCCAGGCGGCGGGCACCATGTAGTCGGGCAGGCGGGTGGCCAGCGCGTCGCGCCAGCGCGCGATGTCGGCCTGGGCGCCGGCGGCGGGCACCGCGTAGGCGACCAGCCGGCGCTGCCCGGGCGCGTCCTCGCGGATCAGCACCACGGCCTGGGCGACGCCGGGCTGGTCCAGCAGCGCGGCTTCGATCTCGCCCAGCTCGAT
>NZ_JAAOMA010000098.1:0-6551 GCF_011602385.1 Chromobacterium fluminis
GCGCTGGCCCGGCGCGCGTCTGGAACAAGATCGCGGCGGCCAGCGCGGCCGATATTCAGCAACTGCGTGACGAACAAAGCCAAAAACAGCGCAAGGAACCTGGCTCGAAGCCCTCCGCCGCCTCCCCGGCGGGAGCGGAGCTCATCAACGAATTGAAAGAGCGACAGCAAAAAATGGCGGCGCGGGCCGCCAGCGCTCAGCAGCGGTAATTCCGCGACTCTCCCGATCCCCCTTTACATGGCGGCCGCCGCTTCCGCGGCACGCCGCCATGCTTTTTCCCTCCTCCCCGAATCTGATTCCCCTCCCGAGATTTCATCGGTTTTCCATCAGGAATCCATTCCGGCTTGTCCGTAAAGTAAATGTCAACATCGCAGAACCTTGCGCACTCACCGACAGACACCATGGCAGCTGAAGACATCACTCTCTCCGCGCCGGCGCCCATCGTGGTCCGCCTGCTAAACAGCCCGCTGCGCGGCTGCGAATTCCTTTTGCAACCGGGCAAGACCTTGTTTCTGGTCGGCCCGGCCGCCGCCCTGACCGAAGCCGGCCAGTTGCCGGAATTGCCGGCCGACGCGCTGTTCATTCCGCTGGAACAGGGAGGCGTCAATTTCGAAGTGCTGATCGACCGCGCCGAGCCCGACCGAGTGACTTTGCGCGAATTGCGCGACGCCGGCGTGGACGAGCGCCCGGCCGAATTCAACCGCCCGCTGCGCATCGGCGCGCTGGAACTGGCGCTGCGGCCGGAGCACCTGTCCTGGTCGCCGGAGGTGCTGGGTCACGGCCAGGACGCGCCCCCGCCGGAACAGAAACCGGCGCGTCGCCACGCCGCCGCCGCGGTGGCGCTGGCGGTGGTCGCCGCGCTGTTGCTGGCCGGCGGCGGCTACTGGCTGTGGAACACCCCGCAACGCCAGGCCTCGGAATTAAACGCCTTGCTGGGACGCGACAGCCAGCGCTTCCAGGTGCTGCCCGGCCGCGACGGCGTGTTCTACGTTTCCGCCGCCAATGAGCGCGACAGCGCCTGGGCGCGGCAAGTCCTGGCGCGCGGCGACTACAACCGCCCGGCGCGGGTGCTCAGCCCGCAGCAGGAAAACGAACGCGTCGGCCGCTGGCTGGCGGATAACTACCCGCACCTGCCCTACTACCGCTTGCAGCTGGACAACCCGCGCCGGCCGCAGCTGTGGGTCAGCCAACAGCGCGCCGCGCTGGGCGGGCCGGCCAGCCAAGCGCTGTCGCAGCGGCTGGCCGAACAAATGCCCTACGCCGACGCGGTGGACATCGTGCCGGTGGACGACGCCGCCGCCGCGAGCCAGGCCGAAACCGGCCTGTCGCGCCAGGCGCTGCCCTTCACGCGCAGCGAGCAGCCCAACGGCGTCACCTTCGTGATCCAGGGCGCGCTGGACGACGGCGAACTATTGCGCGCGCGCCGCTTCGTCGACGACTACTACCGCCAATGGGGCGGCCGCTACGTGCAATTCGCCATTGAATTGAAGGACGACTGGCTCAAGGGCAAGTCCTTCAAATACGGCAACCAGGGTTACGTCAAGATGGCGACCGGCCACTGGTATTTCCCCAAACCCCTGTAAACCCAAAGGCAAACCACCATGGCAATCGATATCACCAATCCGGACTGGACCCTCAGCGACATGTCCAAGGAGTTCGACACCGGCACCAGCAAGCTCCAAGGCGAGCTGACCACGGCGCTGGATAAGCTGAACGGCAACCCGTCCAACCCCCAGTTGCTGGCCGACTACCAGAGCAAGCTGTCCGAGTACAACCTGTACCGCAACGCGCAGTCCAACACCGTCAAAGTGTTCAAGGACATCGACGCGGCCATCATTCAGAACTTCCGCTAAACCCCGACGCCGGCCACGCGCCGGCGCTTCAGGAGTCCGCCCATGACCCCCATCGCCGCCCTCTCTCTGGATTCGCTGACCGCCCAGGTCAGCGACATCACTCGCTCCGAACACAATCTCGTGTCGCTGGACGACCGCCTGATCCAGGCCTTCTCGCAAAACGCCGTCGGCGTAGGCATGGAGAAGGACGCCATTCTGCAACGGCTGGAACAGCCGGGCCTGTTGAGCAATCCGGCCGTGCTGATGGAGCTGCAGCAGCGCACCTCCAATTACAACCTGGAGGTGTCCATGATCAGCACCCTCACTCGCAAAACCGTGGGCGCGGTAGAAAGCCTGCTGCGCTCATGATCCGCCATGGTTTCAAAGCCGTATTGCTGGCCTTGCTGCTGACCGGCTGCCAGCAGAAGGACTTGCTCAAGGGTCTGGATCAGCAGCAAGCCAATGAAGTGATCGCCGTCTTGCAACGCCACAATATCGAGGCCGACAAAACCGACCGCGGCAAGACCGGCTTCAGCATCGCCGTGGCGCAGCCGGACTTCGCCGCCGCCGTGGACTGGCTGAAGGCCTACAACCTGCCGTCGCGGCCGCGGGTGGAAGTGGCGCAGATGTTCCCGGCGGACTCCCTGGTGTCCTCGCCGCGCGCGGAAAAGGCGCGGCTGTACTCCGCCATCGAGCAGCGGCTGGAGCAGTCGCTGCAAACCATGGACGGCGTGCTGTCCGCGCGCGTGCATGTCAGCTACGACCTGGATTCCGGCGAAGGCGGCCGCGCCGCCAAGCCCATCCATTTGTCCGCGCTGGCGGTGTACGACCGCGACGTGGACCCGGAGCAGATGGTCAACGATATCAAGCGTTTCCTGAAGAACAGCTTTGCCGACATCGATTACGACAATATCTCGGTGGTGTTGTCGCGACGCAGCGAAGCGCAGCAGCAGGCGCCCACCGCGCCGACGGAAGAACGCGGCTCCGGCCTGAGCTGGCTGATGGCAGGCGTGGCGCTGATCGCCCTCCTGGGCGCGGCGGCGGCCTGGCTGTGGCAGCGCCGCGCGCCCAAACCCGCGGCAACGCCGCCCGCCGCCGAGCCGCAGACCGGACATGAGTAAGCCGCCCGCCACCCGGTCCCCCGCGCTGCAAGCGCTGCTGTACGACCCGCTGGCCTATCTGCACCCGCGGCGGCTGGTCCTGCCGTCAGCGTTGATCGCCTCCGCCGCCGCGCGCGCGGCGGCCAATGAGCTGGTGATTTCCGCCTATCGGCTGGACAGCGACTGCGCCGACGCCCAGTTGGACCCGCTGGCGCGGCAATGGCTGCGCCACTGGCGGCGGCTGCCGCAAACCGCCTATCTGCTGGGCTGCCACGCGCTGCGCGCCGGCCTGGGCTGGCAAGCCGGCCTGCTGCGGCTGCCGGACTGGGCGCAGGAATTCGCCGCCGTGGCGCTGCCGCCGGACGCCGCCGCCGCGCAACGGCCGGCGCTCAGCCACGGCGCGCTGCTGCTCACCGGCTACGGCCGCCTGCAAGCTTGGCGCGAGCGGCTGCCGCGCCCCTTGGCGCAACGCTTGCCGCTGCTGTTCCCGCCGGAGGCCGACGCCGCGCCGCCGCAACCGGCCGCCGACGCCCTGATTCTGACCTTGGCCCTACAACATGCCCAGAGACATCCCCACACCCCGCCCGCCGATCGCCGCTGAAGGCGTGCTGGTGCGCCGCGGCCAGCTGCGCCGCGCCGCCCGCGCCGACCAACTGGAGCGCGAGGCGCGGCAACAGGCGCAGCGCGTGCTGCGCGAAGCCGAGCGCCAGGCCGAAGCCCTGCGTCGGCAAGCCAACCAGGAAGGCTACCAGCAAGGCATGCTCGTCGCGCTGGAACACGCGGCCGCCCATCTTGCCGCCAACCAGGCCATGGCCTGGCGATGGCGCGAGCGGCTGGAGCAAGAGGCGCGCGCCATGCTGGCCGCCGCCGTGGACCATCCGGACACGCTGTTGCTGCTGCTGGACGAATGGCTGCGCGGCCTGGACCAGCCGGACGCCACGCTTTACCTGCAACTGCCCAAGCGCGCCCGCGCGCTGCAGCCGCAGCTGATGACGCTGCTGGCGGAAAACTGGCCCGGCGCCATCCAGATCGACTACCACGCCGACGCGCGCTTCATGATGCGCTGCGCGGACCAGGCGGCGGAGTTCTCGCCGGAACAATACGTGGAACCGGCCAGCCGCCAGTTGCTGCAATGCCTGGAGCCCTTGCCTCAGGACTGCCGCCGTTTGTCGGAACAGGCGCTGCGCGGCTTGATCGCGCAACTGGAACAAGACCTGGCGGCCTTGGCCGCCGCAGACAGGAGCCCGGAATGATCCCCTCGCTGACCCCTTCCGCCATGGGCCGCGCCGCCGCGCCCGGCGACGACCTCATCCCGCTGCAACAGCGGCTGCTGGCCGCGGCGCAAGACGCCGACGGCGCCGCGCCGCCAACGGAAACGCCGGAGGCCGACGACGCCAAGCCGGTGGAGCCGCCGCCGCACCAATGGCCGGACTTCCAGTCCGACCCGGTAGCGGTGGCCTTCCTCGCGGCGCTGCGCCAGCTGTCGCCGCCGGCGTCCGACTCGCAAGAGGACAAACAGCGCTACGCCGACGCCGTCGGCAAGCTGCTGGGCGGGTTCAAGGACCCGGCCACCGACAAACTGGCCTTCACCACCTTGAAGCAGAAAAACGACATGATCCAGCGCACGCTGGAACAGATTGACTCCGCCTCCCCGCTGCACACCGCCTTGATGACCTCGCTGGTGGGCAATATCGGCGTGGCCGGCATGATGCAGCAATGGATGCAGGACGCGATCATGTCCGGCGGCGTGCCCAAGGAGATGGAAGACTGGTGATTCACGCCGCGTCCCACAAGGCCCGCGCCGCCGCCGCGTGATAGAAAGCGTCGCCGCTGCGCTCGAACTCCCGCTGGCAGGCGTACACCAGCTTGATCACATGCTCGTTGCGCACGTTCAGCACGCGCTGCAGCAATAAGGGCCAGGCCGGCTGCGCGTCCGGCAGCTCCTCCGCCTCCAAAGCCGGCGCGCCGATGGACACATAGGCGACGCAGAAGGTCTGCCACAAGGCGGGACGCCAATCCTCCGCCGGCAAGCCGGGCAAATGCTCCAGCACGTCGCGCAGCGCCAGCGTCGCCGTCACCATGTGCAGCGCGGTGAAGTTGTCGGTCTGCCAGTACACCCGCAGCGCCGCCCGCGCCAGCGCGTCCAGCCAGTCCGCCGTGCGCGGCGCGCCGGGCAGCGCGGCGGCGAAGCGCGGATCGGCCAACACCGCGTCGAAGCGATCGTGTATCCAGTAATCCGGGCTGTTCCAGCCGCTCATCGCCCGCGACAAACTCGCCAGCCCGTCCTCCGCCGAAGCCGCCGGCGCGTGCGCGTCCAAACCGGCGGGCAGGCGCAGATAGCTGCTCAGATAATAGGCAAGACCCGCCGCCGCCTCGCCGTCGTGGCCGGCGCGCAGGGCGAAAGCCAGCCGGATCAAGGGGTGGAAAGCGCCGCCGCCCGGCGAGAACGGCAGGCTGCCCAAGGCCTCACGCACGGTGTCTTCCACCCCGCGCGCCGCCACCCTCTCCTCCATCACTCTGAGCAGCGCCGGGAAGGCGTCTAGCCGCCCCAAGGCCGCGTCCCAGCGGCCCCAGCCGATATCGTATTCCACCAGCGCCGCCGGCTCGGCGCGCTCGCTCTCCCAGAAGTCGAAGAATGCTCGCAGCTGATGCGGCTCCGCGCCCATTTCCGCCAGCGCGGTCAGCGCCATCGGACAATGGTTGGTCGTGTCGCTGTGCATCAGCGAAAACTCATGGTTGGCGTCCAGCAAGGCATGCAGTTCGGTGTGACAGCTTGGCGCGTTCATGGCGTCCTCCTTGAAAAAATCATGACCTTACGATAAAAGTTAAAGTCAACTTTAAGTCAAGCGAGTCCGCTCATGCCCGTCGCACCCTTAGCCAAACCCTGTCCCTGGCTCAGCATAGGCGAACTGGCGCGCCGTTCCGGCGTAGCCGCCAGCGCCCTGCGCTACTACGAAAGCCAAGGCCTGCTGCACAGCGCCCGCTCCGCCGGCGGCCAGCGTCAGTACCCGCGCGACGCGCTGCGACGCGTCGCCTTCATTCGCGCGGCCCAGATCGTCGGCATCAGCTTGGACGACATCCGCGGCTCGCTGGCCGCCTTGCCCAGCCAGCGCACGCCGACGCCTCGCGACTGGGAGGCCTTGTCCGCGGACTGGCTGCCGCGCCTGCAACAGCGCATAGACGAACTGACCCGGCTGCGCGACCGGCTGGGCAACTGCATAGGCTGCGGCTGCCTGTCGCTGAGCCAGTGCGCGCTGTACAACCCCGGCGACTGCGCGGCCAGCCAGGGCCAGGGGCCGCGCTACCTGATCGGCGAGCCCCCGGCCGAGCCGCCGGACCAAAAAACGGGCTGAGAGCCTGTTCAAAGTCTCGCGAGCCAGCGCGAAACAAGGTGTTGCGGCTGAGAAAGCGGTGCGTACACGCGCTACATGAGCATTTCGAAGACGGCGCTCATCGCACAATGTCTCTATCGACGCGCAGCTGATCGTAAACAGGTTCTGAGCGCTTCCTGAAAGCCATCGCCGGAGCGGCGCGATGTAATGGCGGCCATTTCAACGCCACTGGAGCGCCATCATGCTACTGCCTCTCGGCTTTCCCTCCGTCCGGCCCAACGCCAGCC
>NZ_JAAOMA010000099.1:0-6083 GCF_011602385.1 Chromobacterium fluminis
CTTGAGCTGCTCGTAATACTGCGCGCGCGCCTTGTCCAGCGCCGGGTCCTTGGGGGTGCCCAACGGGTCGCGCCGGCCGGCCGGGTCTAGGCCCAGGACCAGTTGTTCGACGATTTCGAGTTCTCTCATAGGGATGCCCGGAGCCGGTCTCGCATTGCTTGCGGGGCGGGTGCCGCCGTGGATAGGTTATGTTATCGCCGCGTCCGGGTTATATGCAAATTGAGTTTGCGGCGCGCGGCCCGGGGCCGGGCCGGCGCGCGCTTTAAGCTTCAATTTCTATCAGGGTGGGGTTGGCGGCGGCGGCGGCCTGTTCCAGCGCCTGGCGCAGCAGCGGTTCGGGGGTGCCCAGCGCCAGGGTTTCGGCGCGCCAGCCGTAGGCGCGGGCCAGCGCCGGGAAGTCCGGGGTGTAGAGGTCCACGCCCAGCGGTTCCATATGGGCGGCGCGCATCGCGCTTTTGATTTCGCCGTAGCCGCGGTTGTTGAGCAGCAGCACGATCAGGCGGGCGCGGGTTTCCATTGCAGTGCCCATTTCCGCCAGGGTGAACTGGAAGCCGCCGTCGCCGGCCAGGCACAGCACCGGCCGGTCCGGTTCGGCCAGCGCGGCGCCGATGGCGGCGGGCAGGCCGTAACCCAGCGCGCCGAAGCCCACGGAGGCGTTGAACCAGCTGTTGCCGCGCGGCGCGCAAAAGCCCAGGTTGCCGGCGTAGACCAGGCGGGTGGAGTCTCCCACCCAGCGTGCTTGCGGCAGGATGTCGCGCACGCGGTGCAGCCAGGCCAGGTCGGCGGCGTGTTCCGGTTCCATTTCGGCGGCGGCCAGGCGGCGGGCGGCGTCGGCGCGTTCCTCGCCCTGGCGGGCGGCGTCGGTCAGTTGCAGCGTCAGCAGTTGCAGGGTTTCTTTGGCGTCGCCCAATAGCGGCAGGTCGGCGCCGCGGCCGCGGCAGAGTTGTTCCGGGTCGATGTCGACGCGGATCAGCGCGCCGGGGAGGCGGAAGCCGCCGTCCACGTACATGTCGAAGTCGGTGGGCCCCAGTTCGCAGCCCACGGCCAGCACCACGTCGCTGGCGGCGATCAGGCGGCGCGCGGCCGGCAGCGAGGGGCTG
This sequence comes from Chromobacterium fluminis, assembly GCF_011602385.1. NCBI lineage: Bacteria > Pseudomonadati > Pseudomonadota > Betaproteobacteria > Neisseriales > Chromobacteriaceae > Chromobacterium > Chromobacterium fluminis. Next base: position 1,101 of record NZ_JAAOMA010000099.1, read on the forward strand.
CAGGACAGGGCCAGCGGGTGGCCGTCCGGCAGCGCGCCGCGCGCGTTGATGGTCATCAGGGCCGGCGCGTCCAGCATTTCCGCCAGCCGGGTCAGTTGCGGCGCGGCCTGGCGCGCGCCGCCGCCTATCAGCAGCAGCGGCCGTTCCGCGTTGGACAGCAGGCGGGCGGCGCGGTCGATGGCGGCGGGGGCGGCCGGCCCGCGCAGCAGCCGCATCGCCGGCGCTTGTGGTGGCGGCAGGCCGTCGGCGGGTGCGGCCATCAGGTCCAGCGGGATTTCGATGTGCACCGGGCGCGGGCGGCCGCCGTCGAACACGGCGAAGGCGCGCGCCAGCACTTGCGGCAGTTCCGCCGCCGCGGTCAGGGTGTGGCTGAAGGCGGCGATCTGGCTGGCCAGCGCGTGCTGGTCCGGCAGTTCGTGCAGGTGGCCGTCGCCGGAGCCCAGCTTGCCGCGCGCGTTGACGCCGGAGATCACCAGCAGCGGGATGGAGTCGGCGTAGGCCTGGCCCATGGCGGTGGCGATATTGGTGAGGCCGGGGCCGGTGATGACGAAGCAGACGCCGGGTTTGCCGCTGACGCGGGCGTAGCCGTCTGCCATGAAGCCCAGGCTTTGTTCGTGGCGGGCGGCGATGTGGCGGATGCCGCTGCCGGCCAGGCCGCGGTAGAGCTCGATGGTGTGGACGCCGGGAATGCCGAACACGGTGTCGACGCCGTAAGCCGCCAGCCAGGCGGTGAGGTAGCTGCCCAGGGTGGCGCTCATGCGGATTCCTTTTGTCTTGGCGCGGCGGCGCGCAGTTGGCCGGCGAAGCGGGCGATGCGGCGGCAGGCTTCGGCCAGGCGTTCGTCGTCCACCACCAGGCCCAGGCGGATGAAGCCGGCGGCGGTGGGGCCGAAGGCGGCGGCGTCCAGCACGGAGACGCCGGTGGCTTCAAACAGTTTCCAGGCGAAATCCCCGGCTTCCAGGCCGCAGCCGCGCACGTCCAGCAGCAGGAACATGCCGGCTTCCGGCAGCGGGCATTGCAGGCCGTCCACGCCGCTGAGCAGGCTGTGGGCCAGGTCGCGCCGCCGCTGGTACAGCGCGCGGACGGGTTCGACGAAGGCGTCGTAGTCTTGCAGCGCCAGCAGCGCGGCTTGCTGGATGAAGCCGGGGATGCCGTAGAGCATGCACAGGGCCAGCGTGCCCATGTGCTGGATCAGCGGGCGCGGGCCGGCGGCCCAGCCCAGCCGCCAGCCGGCCATGGCGTGGGATTTGGACAGGCTGCCCAGGGTGAGCGTGCGTTCCGCCATGCCGGGCAGGGCGGCGATGCTGTGGTGCGGGGCTTCGAAACTGAGGCCGGCGTAGACTTCGTCGGCCACCACCCATAGGTCGTGGCGGCGGGCCAGCGCGGCCACCGCGGCCAGTTCGTCCGGGCGCAGCACCGCGCCGGTGGGGTTGCAGGGGGTGGCGAGGAAGATCGCGCGGCTGCGCGGGGTGACGGCGGCTTCCAGCGCGGCCAGGTCCAGGTGGAAGCCGTCCGCGGGTTTGACCGGCACCGGCACCAGCGCGGCGCCGCTGGCGCGGATGCTGGCTTCGTAGGTCAGGTACATCGGTTCCGGCACCAGCACTTCGTCGCCGGCCTGGCACAGGCAGAGCGCGGCGGAGAACAGGCCGTTTTGCGCGCCGGCCACCACGATGACGTTGTCGGCGTCCATCTCCAGGCCGGTGGCGGCGGCGTGGCGGCGGGCGATGGCGGCGCGCAGGTCGGCGCGGCCGTCCACCGGGCTGTAGTGGGTGTCGCCGTCGCGCAGCGCGGCCACGGCGCGTTCGATGATGGGGGCCGGGGTGGCGAACTCCGGATCGCCCACGCTGAGGATGATCACGTCCTCGCCGCGGGCGGCGGCTTGCTGCGCCGCAAAGTGGATGTTCCAGGCATCGACGCGTTCGCCGGCGATGCGTTCGACCAGGGGGGAAAAGCGCATGGGGGTCTCCGTAATAATGGTGTCGGGCTATGTCAGAAGGCGGTGCGGACCGGCAGTCTCTTTTCCAGCCTTAGGAAAACGCGTTCTATCAGCCAGGCCAGCGCGAAATAAATCAGCGCCACGGTCAGCAGCGGTTCGTAGGTGCGCAGGGTTTGCGCGCGCACCAGGTTGGCCGCGCCCAGCACGTCCATCACCGCCACGGTGGAGGCTAGCGCGGTGGATTTGAGCAGCAGCACGGTTTCCCCTGCCAGCGAGGGCAGCAGGATCAGCAGCGCGCGCGGCAGCCAGATGCGCCGCGCCGTGGTCAGCCGCGACATGCCCAGCGCGCGGGCGGCTTCCAGTTCGCCCTTGGGCACGGCGGCCAGGCCGCCGCGCACCACTTCGCCCACATAGCCGGCCACGCTCAGCGCCAACGCCAGGGCCACGTACCAGAAGCCTTCGCGCAGGAAAGGCCACAGCGGGCTGTCGCGCAGCGCCGGAAAGCCGGCGAACAGGCTGCCCAGGCCGTAATAGAGCACGTAGATCTGCACCAGCAGCGGGGTGCCGCGGATCAGGTTGGTGAAGGACAGGCTGAGCCAGGCGAGGAAGGGCTGGCGGGACAGCCGGGCAAAGCCCACCGCCACCGCCAGCGCGAAGCCCAGACCGCCGGAGAGCAGCAGCAGTTGCACGGTGACGGCGACGCCGCGCCAGAGCATGGGGCCGTAGTCTTGCAGCCATTGGAAGTTCATGCGGGTCTCCCGTTCACAGCGCCGGTTGCCAGCGGCGGAAGCGGCGTTCAATCAGGCTGAAGCCGGCGTTGGACAGCAGGGTCATCAAGAGGTAGATGGCGGCCACGGTCAGGTAGAACAGCAGGTATTGGCGGGTGGAGCCGGCGGCCTGCTTGGTGGTGAACAGCAGTTCGCTGTAGCCCACCACGCTGATCAGCGCGCTGTCCTTGATCAGCACCAGCCACAGGTTGGCCAGGCCGGCCAGCGCGTAGGGCATCATCTCCGGCAGGATCACGCGGCGGGCGGTCAGCCAGCGGCCGCAGCCGAAGGCGCGCGCGGCCTCGATGTGGCCGTGCGGTATCGCCTGCACCGCGCCGCGCATGATTTCCGCCGCGTAAGCCCCTTGCACAATGCCCAGCACCACGATGGCGGCGGCGAAGCCGTTCACCTCCACCTGCGGCTGGCCCAGCAGCGCCGCCAGCGCGTTGATGGCGTCGCCGCCGGCGTAGTAGAGCAGCAGGATGAGCAGCAGCTCCGGCAGCGCGCGGCACACGCTGGTGTAGGCGTTGGCCAGCCGTTTGAGCAGCGGGTGGCCGCCCAGTTTGACCAGCGCGGTGGCCAGGCCTATGACCAGGCCCAGCGCGAAAGCGCCCAGCGAGATTTCCAGCGTGACCACGGCGCCTTGCAGCAGGGCGGGGCCCCAGTCGCGGACTACGGCGTCGTAGGCTTGTTGCAGTGAATCCAGCATATAGGCTCTCCCTGGGGCGGCTCAGGCGGGCGGGTCGCTCTCACTTGGCGTCCGGCGAGATGTTGACCTTGAAGTATTTCTTCTGGATGGCGTCGAAGCTGCCGTCGGCGCGCAGTTGCAGGATGGCCTGGTCGAACTGCCGTTTGAGCGCGACGTCGGCTTTGCGCAGGCCGGCGCCGATGCCGGGGCCGAACAGCGGGTCCTTGGGCGCCAGGCCTTTGGATTCCAGCCCGGCGCCGTCCTTGCCGGCGAGGAAGTCGTTGGCGCCCAGCGCGTCCAGCAGCATCAGGTCCACGCGGCCGGCGACGAGGTCGGCGTTCAGTTCGTCCTGGGTGTTGTAGTAACGGATGACGGAGCCGGCGCCGTAGTATTTCTTCAGGAAGTTGGCGTTGGTGGTGGCGGATTGCACGCCCAGGGTCTTGCCCTTCAGGCCGGCCGGGCTGAGGACGGCTTTCTGGCCCTTGGGGCCGACAAACTCGGCGGCGGTGTAGTAGTAGGGCAGGCTGAAGGCGATGACTTTTTCCCGCTCCGGGGTAATGGACATGGAGTTGAAGATCACGTCTATCTTCTTGCTGTTGAGCGCGGGGATGATGCCGTCCCAGGATACTTCGGCGATCTGACAGCTTTGCTTGAGGCGCTGGCATAGCTTGTGCACCAGCTCCACTTCAAAGCCGCTCCATTGGCCGTTGCTCTGCTTGATGGTGAACGGCGGGTAGGGCTCGGCGGCGATGCCGATGCGCAGCGGGTTGGCCGCCGCGGCGGCACAGTACAGGACGGCGAAGGCGGCGATGAGGGCGCGGAATCGATTCATGGGGTTTCTCCCTGGGGTGTCAGGCGTTGACAAACTGGCGGCAGCGTTCGCTGCGCGGCGCGGCGAAAACCTGTTCCGGCGGGCCGGCTTCCTCGATGCGGCCCTGATGCAGAAACAGCACTTTGCTGGACACTTCGCGGGCGAAGGCCATTTCATGGGTGACCAACAACATGGTGCAGCCTTCATCGGCCAGCTGGCGTATCACCCGCAGCACTTCGCCCACCCGCTCCGGGTCCAGCGCGGAGGTGGGTTCGTCGAACAGCATCACCGCCGGCCGGGTGGCCAGCGCGCGGGCAATGGCCACCCGCTGTTGCTGGCCGCCGGACAAAAAGGCCGGATAGGCCTGGCGCTTGTCCGCCATGCCCACTTTTTCCAGCAGCGCCTCAGCCAGCGCCACTGCTTCGGCGCGCGGCTGGCGCAGGACGCGCACCGGCACCTCGATCAGGTTTTCCAGCACCGTCATGTGCGGCCACAGATTGAAGTTCTGAAACACCATGCCCAGCCGCGAGCGCAGCCGGTCCACCTGGCGCGGATTGGCCGGCGTGCGCCGGCCGCGTTTGTCGGTGCGCAGGGCGATCTCCTCGCCGGCGATCAGCACCCGGCCGTCGTCCGGGACTTCCAGCAGATTGAGACAGCGCAGCAAGGTGCTCTTGCCGGAGCCGCTGGCGCCGATCAGCGAGACCACTTCGCCGGCGGAGGCGGCGAAGGAGACGCCGTCCAGCACGACTTGGCTGTCAAAGCGCTTGCGCAGATTTTCCAC
>NZ_JAAOMA010000009.1:0-152855 GCF_011602385.1 Chromobacterium fluminis
GGGCCGGTGGGGGCCGAGATTAGCGCAAAAGCCGGCATTTGGCAGCGCCAGTATTGCCCGTAAAAAAGCCGCATCCGGAAAGGATGCGGCTGGCGTGCGCTTGGCCGACTTAACTGAAGCTGAGCACGCTGTTGGCATTGCCCGCCACGCCGCTGGTGGCCGGCGAATATACCGTCGGGCAACCGGTCGATGCGGCCTTGGTGTCGTAGGCCTCCAAATAACTGGTGCTGTAGGTCTCAAACCCCACCTGGCAGTTCTTTGCCCAACCGCCATTAATTACCATGGTCGTTCCGCAAAGCGCTCGGAACCCATTGTTGCAGTTTTCCGCAATGGCCATCGGCGCGTAAATCACCCCAGCCCAAACCGCTTGGAAACCCGTATCGCAATTGAGCGCCTTGCCGCGCCGCCCCTGCGGCAAAGACGGCACCGGTCCGGAACCATGATTCCATGTCACAGCGCCAGAATGCGCCTCGAAGCCGACCCCCGATTGCTCCACCACGCTACCATCGCACCAGAGATAGGCGTTGCGGGCGGAGGCAAAACCAGTTCGCACCCCGGTAATACGCCCCTCGGTTACCCAAGCTCGGCTGGTATCCGCGCATATTATCCCTTGCGGATTGGTACTGCGGTCGTTGATATCCAGGCGCAATGGCACCTTGGTCAGATAGTTCTTACCCTCCCCGACAATGTTCAAGTTGTGCAGCTCGCAGTGGGAGCCGCCGCCGACAGCGGCGCCCCACTCTTTAACCTTGTTGACCCTCAGCTTGCTGTTGCTGAAGCGGGAGTTTTGCTCCACTTGCAGGCCATTGCTCGCGCCCTCCAGGATCAAAGAGCTTTCCGCGCCCCAAACCCAGGAGCCTTCGCCGATATGCAGGCAACGATGGGTCCAGTTGCCTTCAGCGGCCTCGCCTATCAGGTGAAAACCGGATAACTCGACGCCGCGGGCATTGGAAAACACCACGCCGTGGCTGACTTTGTTGGCATCGGCGATGAAGCGGATCTGGCAGGCCGAGGGGTTGGCGATATTGCCGCGAATGCGGATGCGGCTGGCGAAAGGCTGGTTGCCCAGCCAGATGCCGGTGGCGGTGTATTGACCGTCGTCCACCTTGATCAGCACATCTGTCTTCAGCGTTTTGCCGTTGAGGCTGTTCCACGCGCTGGCGATGTCGGCGAACTCGCGGCCGGGGCCCACTTGCAGCTCCTTGTAGCCGTTTATCCCCCAATCGTCGGTCTTCATCGCATCGGTGATGCCGTAACCGGCCAGCGTGGTCGGCTTGCTGGCGCCGCCCCAGGCGATCTGCTTCACCGCCTGCAGCAACTGGTCTTTGCGCGCCGGGTCCGCGTTCTGGCCGCTGCTTTTGACCACGGTCAACAGCTCCTCCTGGCTGGCGATGACCGCGGACTGGACGTTGTTCAGCCAGTCGGCGCTGACAATGGTGCCCAGCTCGCCGCTGCTGGGGTTGCCGTCGTGAAACAGGGTATCCGGCGTGGGAACCGGCTTGATGACATCTTTCATCAGTCTCTCCAAAAAACAGTGAATGAATCAGGATAGGGACGGGGTTGGCTGGGATTGGCTGCCTAGGCGCGCCCAAACCTCCTGCTGCGTATCGAAGACCGAAGACGCCGGAACCGGCGCGGGGTCGGCCGCAAGGTCTTTGTTTTGATCGGGGTTTGCCGTGGCTTGGGGGTCTTGCATGGAGCGCTCCTGAAGGAAGGGAAGAGCACAGGCTCCCGCCCGCCGGGGCGGGGCTGTGAGGGGAAGGGAGAAAGGACGGGAAGGTCCGCGCTCGGCGCGGTTTAAGGCTGGTAGGCGAAGTAGACGTAGGTGTGGGCCGGCTTCAGATCCTTGAACAGATCTTCCAGTCGCGGATCGCCGAAGGTGGTGAGGCGTTCTCCGGCCAGCGACTGGCCGGCGCGGAAAAAGTACGGCCGGGTCTTGGCGCCGAACACGGTGACTTGCCACACCCAGGGGATGTCCGCCGTCCACAGCTGCTGGCCGGCGCGGTTGAGACCGGCGCGGAAAGGCTGCGGCTCGCTGATGGCGATGCGGTAGCCCATGCCGGCCGCCAGCCGGGTGAAGTAGGGAATGGACAGACCGCCGGTTTCCGCCAGCTTGGCCAGCACCGCCTGCTGGCGCTGCTGGTAGGGCGCGTCCGTCGGCGGGGTCAGGCCGCAAACGCGCTCCCAATCCGGCAGCAGGCCTTCGGCCAGCAGCGGCGTGGTGGCGCCCACCAGCTGCCGGGCGCCGTTCTGCACCCGGTCCAGCGCCGCGCCTTCGCTGCCCAGCTCGGCTTGCAGCCGCGGTCCGTCCGGACTGTAGCTGGTGGGCGGCAGCAAACGCGTCAGCAGTTCGCTATGCGGGGTTTGCGGGCTCATTGCATCCCCCTCACCGTGAGTTTGCCCAGGCGCAGCCATTCCACGGTTTTCTCATTCACCGTCGGTTCGATATTGGTGGCCGGCGACAGCAATTGACGGTCCACCACGCCGGGCAGGTCGGAGATCAAGGCTTCCAGCCGGCTCTTGTACAGCTTGCTGCCGGGGGCCAGGCTGGAGAAATGGGCGGCCAGCACCTGGCGCAGCGGCTCGGTGACGGCTTGCACGGTGGTGCCGTCCACCGTCAGCGCTACTTCGATGTCCACCGGACGCGGCGTGGGCGCCAGCACCAGGCAGTTCTTGGCGGTGACCGGACGCAGGTCCTCGATATGGGCTTGCACCGCGGCCAAGGTGTCGGCCGAGGGCAGACTGTCCTGGGCGGTGATCACCACGTCCACGGTGCCGAGGCCGCGGCGCAACGGGTAGACGTAGGCGGCGGACACTCCCGGCACTTCCAGCGCCCAGCGTCGGTAATCATGGCGGTTGCCGCCGGCCGGCGGACGACGGATCAGTTCCAGCAGCCGCGCCAGCAGAGCGGCGTCGTCCTCTTCGTCCACGCCACCGTCCATGCTGACGAAGCTGACGCGGCTGCCCAAGCCGCTGGGCGCGGCCATCAGTTCCGCCACCGTGCCTGCCGACACATTGCCGGCCAGGCCGGGCAAATCCGCCGCCACCACCACACGGGCCTGGCCGTCCACATCCAGCTGGCCGCCAGCCTGAGTGGTGTAGAGCTGCTCGCCCAGCCGCACTTTCAGACCGGCGGCGAAACCGGCGCCGGGATTGCCGCCCAGCTGCAACAGCCCTTTGGCCGCCACCGGCGGCTTGCGGCCGAGGCCGCGCACCCGGGCGTGCTGCTCCAGATAGTCGCGGTCGGCGCTGTCCGGAAAGATCTGGCGGGCGATCCAGCTTTGATGCTGGTATAAGCCTTCCACCGCGCTGGCGACCGAGCTGGCGCGCACGTAAAAGTCGCTGTCGGGACCGACGTCGGCGTCGGCGCGCAGGTTTTGCAGATCGCGCAGCAGCGCGCCGCGTATGGTTTCAAAATCCGGGGTGGACAAAGGCATCAGGCTATCCTCACATGGTGTTGGAAATGTCGGGTCTGGCCGCCGGCTTCTTCCACTTCGACCAGCAGCAGCAAACGGCCGCTGCCGGGGCGTTGCGCCTCTACGCCGACGCGGCGGGCGCGGCCGTCGCGCAACAAGGGCTGCAAGGCTTGCTCGGCGTATTGGCAGGCCAGCAGGTCGATCTGGTTGCTGTCCTTGCTGCGAGACAATAGATGCAGGCGGGAGCCGAGTTCGGGATCGGCCCACCAGCCGCCCAGCGGGGTCATCAGCCTCAGGTAGACGGCATTGGCCAGGGTGTCGGTGGTGCCGCCGGCGTAATCGCCGGTGATGGGGTCCAATAGAGGGTCCATGGCGTTATTTTCCGGGTTTGAAGGGATTGGGGATAAGGGAAGCGGGTCAGTGCCGGCGAGCGTTCAAGCAAGCGATATCAACAGCACGCTTGGTGAAAATCGTGTTTTACAACGGTGGACTGGTCGTACCGTGCACGCCGTTATGTTGGTGTCCCACCAGGCTCTTGCCGCCGGCCACCACGTCGCCGCTGACGGTGACGCTGCCCTTGACGCTGGCGCCGTTGCCGCCCTGAATGGCCATGCCACCGTTACCGTTGATCTGGCCCTGGGCCACCAGCTGCGCGCTGGTGCTGAGCGTGGGCGTGGTGAAGCTGGCTTGTTCGCTGGCGTTGACCTGCCAGTTTTTGCAACGCAGGCTGAAGGTATCGCACTCCACCTCGATCAAACGGCCGCGTTTAAGCACGATCTTGCTGCCTTCGTCGCTGTACAGCGCCACTTCGCCGGGTTTGAGCTGCTTCAACCGGTAGTTGCCGTGCTCGGTGGCGATCACCACGCCGTGGCTGCTGCGCCCGCCCAAGGGCAGCACCACCGCCATGCTGCCCGGCGGCGGATTGGCGCTGTAGCCGTAATGCTGGAACAGCTCGGCGTCCTGCAGTTGCTCGCCGGCCAAGGCGTCGGCCTGCACGGTTTGCACATCGCCGGCGCTGTCCACACGGGTCAACACCGCGCGGAAGCCCTGCCGCACATTGCTGAAGGCGCGGCGAATTCTCTGGTCTACGTCATTCCACATCGTTTCAACCTTTCTTTGTCTCAGCGTTTGCGCATGACCGGCAGCCAGCGGCCGTCCTCTTTCAACGTCAGCCGGGTAGTGCTGCCCTGCCCGCGCCCGCCGCTGAAGGTGCGCGCCATCAGGAAATAAGTGCCGCCCTTGATGCCATGCGGCTCGCTGTCCACCTGGATGCGCTGGCCGGGTGTCCACAGTTCGCCCGCGCTGTTGCGGTGTCCGGCCACGGTGGCGCTGAGGGTGTAGCCGGCCAGCCGCGCGTCGGCCAGCATCTTGTCCGCGCGCGCCGCCAGTTCCGCCGGGTTGGCGGCGTCCGGCTCCACCACGATGCGCGGTTTGTGATAACGAACATCCGGGTCCGCGGACTGGTGCTTGAGATCGTGTCTGCCCGGGGTCAAGGCTTGACGATGGCCCTGGCCCAGCAGGGTCAGCTGCGAGTAGCGCGGCGCGTGGGAACGGGTTTCCACCAGGCTGAGCACATTGTTGCCCTTGCCGTCGCGGCGCAGGATCAGCTTGGCCTTGGCCGGCGCGCTGTAGTCCGGTCCGCCCACCACCAGGGTGCCGTCCGGATCGAACCAGGCGGCCAGGCCGTTGGCTGCGGCGGCGCGGGTGAGCACGTCCCAGGCGCTGTTGCCCGGGTCCACGCTGATTTTCTCGATCTGGCCCTTGGCCTTGCCATCCACACGCAGGCGGCTGACGCCCAGCGGCTTGATCACGTTCTCCAGCACGTCGCTCAGCGTCATGCCCTTGCCGGTGAGCAGCGGCGCGCTGCAGTCCAGTAACATGCCGGCCAGATCCCGGCCCGATAGCGTCAGTTGGTGGCTGCCGGCGCCTATGCTGTGGCTGATGTCGTCCACCCGCCCCTGCAGCACCACGTCCGCGCCCACCAGCACTTTGACCTCGGCGCCCGGCTCCACCGCTGGCGGCACCTCGCCGCCGGGCAGGCCCAACGACACCTGCCAGGCGTCGGCGGCCACGGTCAGATCGGAGTCGATGCTGTACTGGGTCCAGTAACGATGAGCCTTGCCGGCGATCTCCAGGCTGACTTCGTTCTTGGCCGAGGCGCTTTTAGCGGGCGTAACCATGGATCAGCTCTCCTGCTTGCAAATGGTTGGGATGCGCCAGCTGCGGATTCAGGCGCAGCAGTTCGGCGGCGCGGCCGCTGTCGCCGTACCACAGGTGGGCCAGCTGACGCAGATTGGCGGCGGACTCCACCTTGCGGGTAATCAAGGGCGGCTTGGCGGCCACCAGGCCGGCGGCGCTGCGTTGCACCTGCAGGCCCAGATCGCGCAGGCTTTCAATCACCTGGCGCGCGTCCTCGCCCGGCAGCGCCTTGCGCCATTGCTCTATGGTCTGCTGCAAGGTGGCGCGCACGTCGCCGGCCACTTGCTCCAGCGCCGGCGGCGTCAATGTCGGCTGCGCGGCTTCCGAGCGGAACAAATCGGCGGCGGCGTTCGCCATCGAGGTGGACACGGTCAGCTTGAGCAAGGCGTCGATGCGGATCTCGTCCTCGGTCCAGACCTCCAGCGCCTTGCCGGCCTGGCTCAAGCTGTCCGACGCGCGGCCGATTTTCTTGGACACGCCGTTGAGCCTGTCCTTCATCGCGTTCCAATCGGCCAGAGTGGCCTGCGGCAGCTTCGCTTCCGCCTCCCACTTCAGGCCCGGCCAGATTTCCAGCTTGACGCCAAAACGCCAGTTGGCGACCTCGTCCACCAAGGACGTCACCTGGCCGATGAAGGCTTGCGGATAGGCCAGCAAGTCCACCACCTGGGCAATGCCTTGCTGCGCCATGCCGGCAAGCTGCCGCACGGTATCGCTCAAGCGCACGCGCAACGCGCCCAGCCGGGTCAGCGCGGTATTGGCGTTTTGCAGCAGGCCCTGAGCCTTGGCGAAGGCCTCGCCGCCCAGGCTGCGCGCCTTGGCCGCCAAAGCGCTGATGGCCTCCACCTGCTGCAAAGGCTGCTGGCTGGCGAAAAAGGGATTGCCCGGCGTGGCCTCCACCCAGTTCGCTTCCACGGTGCAGGAATCCGGCGCGTCAGCCTCGTGACTGATCTGGTAATCCAGCAGTTGCGCCTTGGGCATGCTGCCGAATACCGGGTGAATCAACTCGCCCGGACCGGCCTGGTCCAGCGCGGCGACGAAGTCGCGCAGCCGCTGCTGATAATCGCGGCCCCAGAAGAAAACGCTGAGCGAAACCTTGCGCGCCTTGCGGCCCAGGTCTTCTACGTCGGCGCCGTCCAGGTAGGGGTATTCGTGCATCGCCTGGTCGCGCTGGGCGCTGTCCACGCTGCGCAGGCACTCAAAACGCACCCCGCGGAAACTGGCGTCCACCAGCGCGCCGGCGGCGGAACCGGCAAACAGACTGAGATTGAACATCAGCTTCTCCTTTGTTGTTGGCTATTGGCGGCGTTGACGGCGGCGACGATATTGCCGTTTTGGACGTCGACGGTGATATTGGTGGGCTGCGCTAGATGGCTAACCAACTGGCTCAAACTGGCCTGGATCTGCGACATGACGATCAGCAACTGCTCGTTTGAAACATTGGCGTTTGGACCGCCGGACTCGCCGGTGTTGGATAGCGGCGGAGATGCCGGAGCCAATGCGGCCTGCGCGACGGGAATAGACTGAGCATCCTCTGCCCCAGGCAGCGCCACACCTTCCTCAGCCGCTGTTTTCTTTATTGGCTTTTGCGCTGGCTGCGCATTTTTGGGTGTGGTTCGCGGCTTTTCCGCCGTCGTTTTTTTGGTTGCCTCTTTAGGTGCCGTCTGCACGCCAACTTTTGGAGACAAATTGGCCTCCTTCCGCTGCTCAGGCTTTACCTTTTCTTGCTCTACCTGTTTTTGCTCTGCCTTTGCTCGTCTTGCTTTGGTCGCATATTCTTTTTCAACGGATTTAACATAGTCTCTGTTTAGCTCGGCTATTTTCTCTCCGACCATGACTTCCGTATATCTCGCCCCCATCAGGTCGCTGCGGTCGTTATGAGCAAACCAAGTAAATACCCCTGTGCCATCCACATCCACTGCGGAATAAGCGTGGCCATCTTTATCTTCCAAGGTTTTTTTCAAATCGACATCATTAGGCAGCGTGCGAGGAGGGCCCCATTTATTAACGTAATCTCCACCGGTCAAGCCTTGGGCTATTGATTTGACACTATCCCCCGCAGCCTTGCCCACAATGGCTTCCGCCGCCCTTTGCGCAACAGCGCCCTTCATCAGTTTTCCAGCCTTACCACCAACGCCCATAGAAGCAGCGATGCCAAGTCCCTCGGTCATTGCTTCATGGAATCGGCCATTAACGACATGATCGCCAAACCCGATAACATCATTGGTCGCGCTCAAGGCCTGTGCCACGCCAGGCATCATGGCGGGAAGTTTGGGAATCAATTTTGCCAATGCGCCCGGCACGGCCTCTTTCCCCAAAATGGATGCCGCCAATGTCGCGGCCTCGGGAATCGCTTGCTTGCTGGCCACTTTCTTTCTTAATTGTTCCAGCTGGATTTTTTTCTGTCCGGCAGGCAGGTCCTCAAGAGCCTTGGCTGGGCGTGGCAGTTTTTTAGGCGCTTGTTTTTTCGACGTTCGTTTTTTCGGCGATGCAGGCCCTTGGCTTTTTTTGTCGCCAAAGAATGTGTCGTACAATCCCAGCCCCGCGCCCGCCAGCGATTCTGTGACTTTCTTTTCAATCGGCTCGGTCATTTCGCTGACTTTCCCGCCGACCACATCCATGGAACTTTCCGCCGCATTCAACAGCGTGTCGGTAAGGCCGATCTTGCCATCCTTGGGCAGAGATACATGGTCTCCGCCCAAAGCAAACGTATCGAAAGCAGTTCCAGGCCAGCTGCCATCCGGCAAGCCAAAAGCCTCGGTAAAATTTTTGGCGTCTGCCTGTACTATTTTTTTGATATCCATTCCCTGATCCTTGAGGATCTGGGGGATCATTTCTTTGGCGAGCTTATTTGAGGCCTGATTGTAAAGCGCATCGGAATATGGCTTTTTCCCATGCTTCTTCATTAAATTCTTGGTTGATGCGCGGAGAAAAGAGTCATAAACATCGCCAGTCCCGCCATTGGTCGACTCCGCCACGGACAGCCATAGATACAGCCCATCCAGCTCCTGCGAACGCTTGATTGCCTTGGCTTTTTCATGCGGCAGCACTGCGCTTTGATGCGCTTCTTGCTTCATCTTTTCTGCAACCGCACCCTTCAGAAAAGAGTAGATATCCGCATAATCCCCTCTTTTCCTGGCGGCCATTTCTTCTAGCTTCTTCAACTGCTCCGGGCTTAATTTAAGCATAACTGCTCCAGGTCAATGCTTCACCGCCCCGTGAAATCAACTACTCATCAGATAAGGCTCTATACCTGTCAAAATGCACTGATGTCTTACCGCAGCTTAAAACTGCGTATTCGCTCATATGATTTTCTGAGGCGACAAGGCGGGAATATATGAGAAAACGGCTAGATGCTTCCTGTCACACCACATTCCACATCCAGCCGTTAATTATTTAATCAGCCGATTAAATAAGCTTGAGCTCACTCCTGAACCTTACGCAGCGACAGCAGCTTGATATCGCGGCGCGCTTCGCTTTCCACGCCGTATTTCTCGCCCACTTCCAGCGTGAAGCAGTCCAGGTAGCTGGTGCGCTTGCCGCCCGGCGCCACCGGGAATTCGGTGAGCTTGGCGCCTTCGATCGCTTCCCAGTCCAGCTCGCCGGACAGCGGGATGGAGACGGTGACGGACAGCTCGTATTCCGAGATACCACGCGCGAAGCCGCGGGCGCGGCCGCTGCTGTTCATGGTTTTCACCAGCTTGCGGCCGGTCTTGCTGCTGACGTTCAGATCGATGACGTCGATTTCCTGGCCGTTGACTTCCAGTACGATCGAACCTGCGTATTCTTTCAAAGCCATGTGAATGTCCTTTTCGGTTTCATGTGGGCGGCCCGGCCGATTTGATGGCGGGCCGCCGGATCAAGCGTTAACGGGGGAAAACCAGGTCCGCCCGGGTAACAGCGCTGGGGCAAGGCGGCGCGCCGCGGCACCACGCGTGTTTACCCAGCGCCGCTTAGAACCTGTTTACGATCTGCTGCGCGTCGGCGGTACAGCGTTGAAAACCCCTTCGAAATGCTCATGTACCAACCGTACATTCCGCTTTCTCAGCCGCAACGCCTTGTCTCGCCTTAGCTCGCGAGACCGTAAACACGTTCTTACAGCAGCAGATCGATGCGGCCGGCGAACACATGCAGGCCGTTGACTACGTCCACCGGGATCTTGGCGTCCAGACGGTTCACGTCTTGCGCGTCGCGCTCGACGATCAGGCCGTCCTTGTTGGCCTCCACCGCCTCGATGATTTCCAGCTCTTCCAGCTTGTAGAGCACGTCCAGCAGCTCGGAGCGGACCTTGGACGGGGTGCGATCGGACAGCTTTTCGCGCGGGAAGCGCAGCGCCACGCGCTCGCGGCAGGCGCGGCGCACGTAGTCCAGGGTGCGGATGGTGGTCAGATCCAGCAGCGACACGTCGTCCACGCCCTGCGCGTCCTTGGTGTAGGTGCTGATGGAGCGCACGATCTGCACGCGTTCGCCCGGGCCCACTTCCAGCGGGGTCACGCCGTTGTAGAGGGCGTTTTCCTGCTCGGTGCGGCTGGTGCGGGCGGCCAGTTCCACCACATCCAGGCCTTTGAGCTCCAGGGTGTTGAGCGGACGGGCCGGATCTTCCTCGCTGGCGATCACCGCGGCGTAAGCGGCGGCCAGTTCGCCCGGCAGCTTGGCGGAGCCGCGATACCAGGCGGCGCTGACGCGGCCGCTGGCCAGTTTGGACGCGACGGCGCTGACTTCCGACAGCGCGCCGACGGCGCCGACCACGCCAATGGCGCCGCGTTGCTCCATCGGACCGGACACGAAGTCCAGATGGGTGCGCAGCGCGGTGAAGGCGGTGTCGTTGTTGAAGGGATTGACCACGATGTGGTGGCCGCCGCTGACCACGGCCGCCAGCGCCGGAGCGATGTCCGGATCGGCGGCGCCGCCCTTCATCGCGCCCACGGTGATGCCGAGGCCGGCGATCTGTTCCTGCGCTTTCAAGGCGACGGCGTTGCCGGCCGCGCCCTTGTGGCGAGCGGTCAGGGTCAGCACTTCCTTGGCGGCGGCGGCGGTCACCGGCAGATCCGCCAGCTTGTCGACGGCGGTCTTGGCGGCGGCGGCGATCTTGGCGGCGTCGTCGCCTGCGCCCACGGCCACGTCGATGCGGCGGCCGCCGATGAACAGGCTGGCCACGCCGGCGCCGGTGGCCGGGCCGGTGAAGGTGAAGGTGCCGACGGCGGCGGCGGCGCTGTCCGCGTCGTCAACCGCGATCACGCTGAGTTGCAGATAGGGGTTGGCGTTGATGGCGGCGCGGGCCAGCAGATGGGCGTAGGAGCCGCGGCCGAAAGCCTGGGCGGCCTGCTCGTCGCTGAACACGTCCAGCGCGGCCAGAGCCGGTTGAGCGGAGTCGGCGAAACGCTGGCCGATCACCAGCACGCGCTGCGGATTGCCCGGCAGGGTGCGCACCGCCAGCTTGGTGTTGAACTCGAAGTATTTGCCCGGCTTGCGGATGGACGCCGGAATCTGGTCGAAGCTGATGTTGGGGCTGGCCATAAAGTATGGGCTCCTGATTGATGCGGTTGGGGGAAAGTCGCCGCGCCGGACAGCGCGACGGGATACTGCGAAAAATCAAACGGCGGGCGGCTTGGGCTGCAGCACGACATCCTGGGCCTTGACGGCCGTTTTGCCGTCCAGGCTGTAGTCCAGCCGGGTGCTGCGCCATTCGACGGCGGAGCCTTCCAGCCGGCCGCCGAAGCGGGCGAACAGCTGGTCCGGATCCGTCTCGCCTTGCGGCGACGGCCAGTGGCCGTTGTCCAGCGCCTCGTCCAGCCAGTGGGTAGCGAAATCGCAAGCCACCAGACTCCAAGGCTCGCCGTCCCGCTGCGCCTGAGCCAGCGGTCGCACTTGCTCGGGAATCAGCGGCGACACCGCCAGGCCGAAATCCTGGGCCGCCAGCAAGCGACGCACCGCGTAAACCAGCTGCCAGACGCCGGCGCCGGCGTAGCCGCGATCCGCCTGCAGGCGGTCGCCGACGATGACGGTGAAGCGGGCCTGCGCCTTGTAGCGCTGGCGTTGGCTGGCCGAAGGCTGGCAGGCGATAACGCCGCCGGCCACGGTCCACAAGGCCGGCAAGCGCGCCAGCGCCTGCGGATTCAGACCCGGGCTTCCCGCCGCCGGCGTCAGCCGGCTTTGGTAACGGCCTTGCGCCAGATCCAGCCCGCAGAGGCCGGTTTCGTCCAAATCGGCCGCCACTTCGCGCACCATGCGGCCCAGGCCTTGGCGCAGGCGGTCGGCGATGGCGTCTTGCAGTTGGATCAGCTGGGACATGATTTCCTCAATGATTCAGCGGTTTATCGATACGGCTATTGTCTCGCGCCCGCGGTTTTGGGCTTAGCTGAGCGATGTCAGTGGGGGCTTGCGGCCACGGGCGCGGCCGAGGTGGATCAGGCCTTGATGCAGGCCAGCAGGGCGAGGTTGCGAGGACGGATGGATCGGAGCGATTGGGCGTCGCCCACCGCTTGGCCACTAGGAGTGAGCTTGTGAACTTGAACGGATGAGGAAGTCGCCGGCTCATACCCCAACTCAAGCAAGTTATTGCTCTTGCGATCGATGACCCCAACCGCCAGAGCAACATCGTCGTCCACTAGTGCTTGCGTCGATGCTTGCGCCGAACCTAATACCCGACCAGCATCAACCTTACGTCCATCGTCCCAACCACGGATGAATTCGCCCCGCAGATCGGGCAATTGAAACAGCTCGGTGTTTTCCGGACGGGACGAGCCGGTTTGTTCACCCGGCGGAGTGAACTCGGCCTGGTAGCGGCACTTCTTGGAAATCATCCAATCCTGGAAGTAGCCGCCAGCGGAGTCGGCGTAAATCGGGTCGTGGCCATCCACCGAGAACACGATGGTGTTGTCCGGAATATTGACTTTCAGCTCAGTCTTCAAGCTCCACGCCAGCTTGCCGTCGACAAACAGGCGATAGGTCGCGCCGTCGTAACACAGCGCGATGTGATACCAGCGGGCCTCAGGAAACGCATTGGCCTGGCCCTGTACGCCTTCGCAGATAAAACCCGAACCGGGACCGGCCAACCAAACCATGGGCGCCTTGGTCTGCGAATGGATGCCGAGACCGATCTCGCCCCAGGGCGCCGAGGCGTTCATGCCGAAGATCCAATTGGGATGGCCGGTGAACATCGGGTAATGCCAGCCTTCAATCGTGAACGCGTCCGGGTTGAACTTGCTTTGCACGGTGAAGCGGGCGTAATTGCCCTTGGCCTTGGTCTGCAAACTGGTTTTGCCGAATTTGCTTTGCTCGGTGCTCAGGTTTGCAGTGCCCACCAGCACCGCCTCTTTGCCGCTGATCAGATCGATCAATTTGTTGCGATCGTCAAATTTGAGCAGCGCCTGGATGTCCGTGTCCATTTCCTTGTTGGCGAACATATCGCCAATAGCTTGGTACAAAGAGGCATATTGCTGCTTGGACACCAGCGAGCCATCCGCCTTGATCCAGCCCGCCGGCGCTTCCTTGCGGGCGAAATACTGGATGGCGCCGCTCGGAACCGAAGCGCCCGAGTTTGCGCCGTCGTCGCAGCAGCACTGATTCATTTCGATACGTACGGGATTGGTTTCCGCTTGCCCCAGGACATTGACCTGGAATTGCGGCGTGATGCAGACAGTCGTGTTCGACATCTGGCTCTCCTTCTCTGGGTTGATTGAATACAAGGAAGAATCGGCGTCGCGCCTTGGACGCTGTTACCGATCCACAGCGCGTGGGCGGGGGGAGGAAAATAACTTGGAACCGGCGTAGAAATGCACGCGCGGCTTTTGCGCCAAAGCTGTTTGCGCGCTCAGTGGATTAAGCGCTTGAGGAACTCGCCCAGCAACGTCACTGCCAGCGCGGACAACGCGCCGGACATGGCGCCGCTGCGCGCGGCCTGGACTTCGACGTCGCGCAGGCGGCCGTCCAGTTCTTCCAGTTTCTTGTCTTGTTTGGCGAGGTGCGCCACGATCATGTCCAGCTTGCCTTCTATGCGGCCTAGGGCCATCAGATTGTCATGTTCCACGTGAAACCCGCCTTTCAGCCTTCGGCCAGTTGTTGGCAAATCACGCAGCGGGTGCAGCTGGGCATGATCGCCCGCCGCGCGGACGGAATGGGGTCGCCGCAATCCTCGCAGTGGCTGTAGCCTGTCTGGTCGAACTGCTGGTAATGGCGGGCAATCGCTTGCTCGCGGAACTCGGTTTCCAGCTCGCTGGCCCGATCGAAAAAGTCGCTCATGGTTGTGGTCCTTCGGAAGTAAACAGCCCGCCGAGCGCCGTCAGCCTTTGTTCCAGCTGCTGGCACCAGGCGCCGTAATCGGCGGCGTGGGCCAGGAGGTCTGCTGCCGGTAACCCGGCGCCGGCGGAGGCGGCTTGATGGGGATTTGCAATAGATACGGAGTCGGTTGCGGGCACTGCGGCGGCGGAGTAGCCGAGGACTTGCCGGTAGAGGCGCAGGCTGTCAGGGCCAAGGCCGCCATAGCGGCCGCCATCCTGTTGCACGACATATTCGATCCTTTGTTTCTGGTCTCGCAGCCGCTGCTGCAGATCCTGTTGCTGACTCAACAAGCGCGCCTCCTGCCTGCCCAGCAGTTCGCGCAGACGTTGCTGCTGCTGCAAGGCCGCCTGCAGTTGCAATTGGGCGCGCTCCGCTTCCGCGGCCTGGCGGCCTTGATCCGCCGCCCGCTGTTCGGCCAAGCGCGCGCGCCAACTCTCCGCGCCGTGGCGCAGTCCCAGCGGATAGGCCAAACACGCCGCCAACAAGGGCGGCAGCAGCCAGCCCCCCAACTTCAGCCACGCGGGCACCGGCCCCATCAGCGCCCGCCTCGATCTCGCCAGGCGGCGATCAGACGCAAGCCCGCGGAGTAGCCGCCGACAATGCCGAGATAAATCAGCCAGATATCCGCGCCCAAAGTGCCGCGCAGTCCCTCCACCACAAACAAGAGCGTGGCCGCCGCGCAGGCGATGTTCGCCCACAGCCGGGAATGGCTCAGCCGGCGGCCGCCGGGCCGGGTCAGCAAATCGGACAGACGCATCATTTCTTCTCCTTGTCGAGGCTGGTCGAATTCAACTCAAAGTGGGGAAACTCGCGGAACGGCGCGTCGGCCCTGCCATACCAGTTCAGGCCCAGCGCGGCGCCGATCTCGCCCATCACCTGCCAGTGCGGGTGGTGGGCGTCCCAGACCGGCTTGCCGCCGATCAGCGGCACCACGTCGAAAGCTCGCGCCGCTGGACTGCCGTGCAACATGACGTTGTGCGCGGACTGCCCCGCGCGGGCGTTGGTCACCTTCGGCCCAGGCCGGGAACGGCCCTGCGCGTACAAGGCGTCCTGTTCCGCGCCGGAACGCCAGGTGCAGGTGATCAAGGCCTCCACGCCGGCGTCGCGGCAGCGCCGCACAAACGCCTCAGCCAGGGGTTGCAACTGCGGGTGCAGGTCGGAAATAGCTCTGCTGGCCATGAAGACTCCTTGTTGTTGACGAAACGTGGCACATCGGCCGGCCGTCATGCGCGGCGCGCGCGCAGCCCTGCCAGGCACGGACGGAACCGACTAGAAACAAACAGGAGAAATCGGAAGAGAGGGGAAGCGGCGTATAGCCTTAATGCAGATCTTGACTAGGCGTTTTCAGCACGCGCCACACCATGCGGTCGCTCAGTTGGAAACGGATAGCCAGCACGCTGACCGCCTCGTTGGCGCCCAGGCCTTGCTCCAACAGTTGATCGAAGTCGTTCAACAACTGCTGATTGCGCGCCAGGCGCAAAGCCTGACTGCAGCGCGGCACATACAGGATGTCGCCGCCAAAGTGATGCGTCAGGCTGGCGGCGGCGTCTTCGCCTATCACTTCCACTAAGGCGGCGAAGCGCAACTGGCCCGCCTTGCTTTGGTTTTTGGAAATGGGCAAGGTAGTGCCGCCCAAGGCCTGCACCAGTTGCAAGGTGCGCGGCAAGCCGATCAGCTCAGCCACCAGGCGCATGGTTTCGGGCAGGGCCGGGGCGATATTGGCTACGGTCATCGCGGAAATCTCCTTGAAATCACGGGACAAAGACGATAAGTTCTAAATGAGTTATAATTAATCAAGATCAGGCACGCCATCTGCATTTAGAACTGTCGTTCTAAACACGGGCAAGCCCATGAATTCTATTGAAATCGAGCACATCGGCTGGTGCTTCGGAAGATGCCTTGCTTGGGTTCGATTTGTTTTGAACTTATCTCGAATTCATGAGTGCTATTTTAGTTCAAAACATAAAACTGATCAATTAGTACGATGTCACTACCTGTCCTTTTGTACAGGGCATTTGACCGGGCCGTGGCGCCGGCCTCGCACGCCAAATGGAGTTCTACATGGAAAAAAACTTGGAACAGAGTGACTTCAAGCAGCGACTGGAACTGCTGATTGGGGCGGAGAAGCCCTACGCCTGGGCAACCCGCATTGGAATCAACAAAGGTTCGTTCACCAATATGTGGTATCACGGCGGCGTGCCCCGCGCGGCCACCGCCAGCAAGATCGCGGAGGCTAGCGGCTGCAGGCTGGAATGGCTTTTGCACGGCAGCGGCCCGCAGTACGACGCGGCTCCTCCGCCCGGCGCGTCTATCCGACTAGAACGAGATCCGGATTGTTTTGTACCGGACAACGTTCATGAAGAGTTCTGTTTTATCCCGCGCTATAACCTGAAAGCCTCGGCCGGCTTCGGTTCCAATGCCAGCGAAGAAGCGCCGATGTTCTATATGGCGTTCCGAAAATACTGGATCAAGAACCACCTGAACGCCTCCGCCCGGGATCTGGCGGTAATCAGCGTCAAGGGCGACAGCATGAGCGGCGTGCTGGAGGACCGCGATACCATCTTGGTCAACACCGCCGAACATTCTCCCGGCGAAGGGCTTTACGTGATCCGCATGGGCGACGACATCTTCGTCAAGCAGCTGCAGCGTTTGCCTGGCGGCGCGGTGCAGGTTCGCAGCACCAATCCCTTGTACGAGACCTTCACAGTGGACTTGCAGCGCAATACCGGCGAGTTCGAAGTCATCGGCCGCGTGGTCTGGTTCGGGCGCCAGATCGGCTGAGAACCGGTTTGCGATCCGCTGTGCAGCGCGGAGCGTCACAGGGAGTGCATAGCTTCGAAACGCGCAAGCCCCGCGCGTACGTTCCACTTTCTCAATTGTTTTCGCCTGGTCCCGCTCTTGTTCGCGAGAGCGCAAACAGGTTCTGAGCCCGACCTTGCGGGTGTAAACTGCGGTTTTGCCGCACCGCATGAAACGGACACCACCATGATTCAACACATCGAAGCCAGCCTGGTCGAAGCGCAAACCGCCTTGGCCAATCTGCTGGCCAACCCGGAAGCGCTGGCCAGCATCGACGCGGCGGCGCAAACCCTGATCGCCAGCTTGACGGCCGGCGGACGCATCTTTTCCTGCGGCAACGGCGGTTCGATGTGCGACGCCATGCATTTCGCCGAGGAACTGACCGGCCGCTATCGCAAGAACCGCCGCGGCATGGCCGCGGTCGCCATTTCCGATCCCAGCCACATGACTTGCGTGGCCAACGACTACGGCTACGAGTTCGTGTTTTCGCGCTATCTGGAAAGCCACGCCCGCGCCGGCGATGTGCTGATCGGCATCAGCACCAGCGGCAACAGCCAGACCATCGTCAACGCCGCGCAGGTGGCGCGCGAAATGGGCGTCAAGGTGATTATCCTCACCGGCCGCGCCGGCACGCGGCTGGAACCGCTGGCCGACGTCTACGTCAACACGCCCGGCGGCCAGTTTGCGGACCGGGTGCAGGAGCTGCACATCAAGGTGCTGCATATCCTGATTGAATTGGTGGAACGCCACTTCTGCCCGGAAAACTATTGAGTTTCCCTTTCGTCACGCTTGCCATTGTGCGGAAGACGCGCGCCGCGCCCTATGCGACGCCTGTCAGTACAACGGCATGACGGCGCCGCTTAAAAAACCGCCGCCCGGTCAATCCGGCGGCGGTTTTGCTTTACGCCTGCGCGGCGCTAGCGGTTGAGGAAGACGCCGATGCGCTGATACACCTCTCGGCAAACGTCCGGCACGATGGCCTCCAGATTGAGGAAGGCGTGCACCATGCCTTCTAAGTGCAGGTGCTCCGCCTCCACCTCCGCCGCGCGCAGCTTGTCCGCGTAGAGAAACGCCTCATCGCGCAGCGGGTCGAAGCCGGCCGACACCACCAAGGTCGGCGGTAGCTTGCGGCTAAACTCTCCATGCAGCGGCGAGGCCAGCAAGCGGTTCTCCGCGTGCTGGAAGTAGTTATCGAAATACCAGGCCACCCGCGCCTTGGTCAGCAAATAGCCCTCGCCGTTCTCATCCACTGAGGGCTGGCTCAAGGTGTAGTCGACACTGGGATAGATCAGCACTTGGCGTTTGATCCGCAACGATGCGTCGTACTGGCCCAAAGCGCTGAGGCTGGAGGTCAGCGCGCCGCCGGCGGAATCTCCGGCCAGCGACAGCTGACGCACATAGGGCAGCTGGCGCGCGTCCAGCGCCTGCCACAAGCCCTTGGCCACGACGGCGGCGTCCTGCAAACCGCCTGGGTAAGGGCTTTCCGGCGCCAAACGGTAGTCGGCGGCCACCACAATGTGCTGGCTGGCGGCGGCGAGCCGGCGGCAAATCGGATCGTAAACGCTGACGCTGCCCACCATGTGTCCGCCGCCGTGGAAAAACGCCAGCACCGGCAGCGCGCGCTTCGGGTCCGGGTGGTAGATGCGCACCGGCACGGTGAAGTCGCGGCCCGGCACCAGATCGTCGTTGACCCAGGCGATGTCCGGCCCCGGCGTCACCATCTGCCGAGTCAGATTGGCCAGCGCTTCGCGTGCGCCGATCGACGTCGCCTTGTAGCCTTTGGCCACCAGTTCGGCCAATTCGCGGTTGTATTCCTCCAGCCAAACGGCCAGAGCAGGATCGAGCTGATGCATGCAAGCTCCTATCGGCCCAGGCGTGACGGACGGCGCGCGGGCGCAAGCGAGAGAAAGAGGAATGCCCGGCATGGACCGCTGCCGCGCCCAGCCCCGGCGAGCGGTCCGTCTGTGGACTTAAGCAGCTTATACCATTGGTATTGCCGCGCAAGCGCGCAAGGACACTTGCCATGGCCCTTGCGCCAGCCGGACCGGGACACCCCTTCAGCCGAACAAACGCTCCAGCAGGCTGGGTTTGCGCGTTTGCAACAACTGCTCGGCGCCCAAGAGCAAATCGTCTATCAGCCCTGGGTCGCTACGCGGCTGGCGCGCCAGCGCCGGGTTGGAATGGCCGGACGGGGCCAGTTCCAGCAGCGGGCCGCGCCGCGTCAGCCTGTAGCCGCCGGCGCAGCTGGGACAGAATATCTCCTCGCCGTCGGCCATCCCTCGCGGCACGGCGATGATGGGGCCGCAGCCCGCGCAGCATTGCAAGGGAATGCCCGGCTCGCTATGGCCGATGACGTGATCGAACCGCCCGGCCTCGCCCAGCTGAATGAAACGTTCACCCAGTTCGCGGTCGAATTGGGCGCCCAGATTCTCCCGTATGATGGCCAGCGCGCGCTCCTTGGGCATGCCCCGCCGATACGGCCGGGTACTGGTCATCGCATCGAAGGCGTCGGCGATGCCGACGATGCGCGCCGCCAGCGGTATCTCCTTGTCTCTCAACCCCTGCGGGTAGCCGCGGCCGTCCGGCATTTCATGGTGGCTCAGCACCGCGTCCAGCGCCAACTCAGCCAAAGGATGATCGCTCAGCAAGTCGGCGCCCACCCGAGGATGGGTCTTGATGACCTCGTACTCGGCGTCGCTCAGCTTGTCCGGTTTGTTCAACACCGCGTCAGGCACGCCCACCTTGCCCAGGTCGTGCAAAAAACCGCCCAGCGCAATGCGCTCTACCTCGGACTGAGGCAGGCCCAGCTTATCGGCCAGCGCATAGCACAAGCGCGACACCCGCCATAAATGCCCCCCGGTATAGGCGTCGCGCGCCTCCACCATCATCGCCATCGTATACAGCGTTTTCAGCAGCTCTCGCGCTTGTCGCATCTTTCATCCCCGCATGCCGATGGGGCCCGGCCGCAAGAGCGATACCTGCAAGCGCTCCCGCGGCGACTCAGGCCGAATGATTTCAATATGGCATATCAATGCGGCTTTGCTGCGCTGGCAGCAATACGACAGTCGAGCGCCCGGAAATAGAGCAATCATTCCATTTGCATGAAATTTTCATTTTTCTTGGCTAGCCTAGACGGCACGCGGATCGCGCGCCGCCAACGGCGCGGTCCATGCGTTCGCGCCATCGCCTGACGGCGTCCCACACGAGGAGACAACAATGAAATCGCTGCTATTGCTGGGCCTTGCCCTGAGCCCGCTGAGCCACTCCGCCGCCGCCGAACCGGTTCAGCCCGACCCGCGCTACAGCCACGTGCTGTCTTCATCCGGCCCGCTCAGCCGCGAACAGCTGCTGAAGACGGCTCCGCCGGCGCCAATGAGCCGCGCCGCGCGCGGCGACGCCAATATCGAGCTGATGTCGGTGCCCGGCCCGGCCACCTATACCTATCTGCGCTGCTATTACCGCACCGGCGACGCCGCCAGACCCACCACCGACTACGTGTGGGGGCTGGACCCCAGCAGCGGCGACTACTACCGCTTGAACGGCTATTGGTGGTCCAGCAGCGCGCTGGACTGGAAGAACATGTATTACACCGACGTGGCGCAAAGCACGCTGCAATCGGTTTGCCGCGGCACCTTGCAGAAAAAG
Source organism: Chromobacterium fluminis (assembly GCF_011602385.1). NCBI lineage: Bacteria > Pseudomonadati > Pseudomonadota > Betaproteobacteria > Neisseriales > Chromobacteriaceae > Chromobacterium > Chromobacterium fluminis. The sequence continues at coordinate 20,337 of NZ_JAAOMA010000009.1, forward strand.
GGCATTCAGCAGAACCCGGCGATGGTGTTCGCCGCCGACAACCAGCTGTCGTTCAACTACACGGTATGGACCAACGACAAGGCCGGCCAGGGTTCCGGCATCAACAAGATCGTCGCCTTCGGCGATAGCCTGTCGGACAACCAAAACGTCTACAACGCCTCCATGTGGACGCTGCCCAACCGCAACAGTTGGTTCCTCGGCCACTTCAGCAACGGCCAGGTGTGGGTGGAATACCTGGCCGGCCGCCTGCAGTTGCCGGTGTACAACTGGGCGATAGGCGGCGCCGGCGTGGACACGCAAAAACTGGTGATTCCCGGCGTGCAACAGCAGGTGCAGTCGTGGAAAGACTACATGAAGCAAGCTCGCGACTACGATCCGGCCACTACGCTGTTCACCATGCTGATCGGCGGCAACGACTTCGTGAACTACAACAACTCGGTGGACAAAGTGATCAGCGGCCAGAGTCAGGCGCTGACCAGCCTGATAGACGCCGGCGCGCGCAACATTCTGGTGCTCAACCTGCCCGACGTATCCCGGGCGCCGGTATTCCAGTTCAAGTCCGGCGCGGCCCAGGTGGCCGTCCAGGTGCGCGACTACAACCAGCGTCTCAACGCCTTGGCCGCTCAGCTGCGTCTCAAATACGGCAGCGGCCTCAAGCTGAACGTGTTCGACAGCTACGCGCTGTTCAACAAGGTGCTGGGCAACCCCTCCGCCTATCAGTTCAACAACACCACCCAGTCCTGCCTCAACATCAACGCGGACTCCAGCACCAACTATCTGAGCTCGCAGAGCCCGCGCGCCAACTGCGTGAATCCCGACAGCTTCGTGTTCTGGGACACCCTGCACCCCACCACCCGCACGCATAAGGTGCTGGCGGACGAGGTGTACGGCTTCATGAACGGCTCCGCCGGCTTGGCCGCCCTGCCGCGACGCTGAAAACGTGTTTACAATCTGCTGCGCGCGGCCAAGCCGCGCTACCAGACGGGCCGCCTGCAGGCGGCCTGTTGTTTTGCAAGGGCTTTTCCGGACGCGCATTTGAGCGCGGCGGCGGCAGCGCATACAATGAAGGATTTTCCGGCGCGCTCGCCTCCGCGCAGCGAGCCGGCCCGGAACCGCAAGCGAAGGCCCCCGATGTCCTCCCTGACCCCATTGCTGCAAAGCGCCGAAGCCGCGCGCGCAGAACTGATCGCCCGGCTGCAAGCCGAAGACACCAATTGTTATCGTCTATTCCACGGCAGCGTGGAAGGCATGCCCGGCCTGACCGTGGACCGCTACGGCGAACAGTTGCTGGCCCAAACTTTCCACCAGCCGCTGAGCGACGACGAGCTGGCGGAAATCCGCGCCCATTACCAGGCCAGCCACCCCGGCTTGCCGCTGGTCTACAACGACCGCAGCGCCGGCAACTCCCGCATCGGCAACGCGCTGACGCTGGAACAGCAAGCCGAGGCCGAAGCCGACCACACCATCCGCGAACTAAGCGTCAACTACCACTACCGCGCTCGCCACAAGGGCCAGGACCCGTGGCTGTTCCTGGATTTGCGCGCCGCGCGCCGCCGCGTGATGGAGCTGGCGGCCGGCAAAAGCGTGCTGAATCTGTTTGCCTACACTTGCGGCGTCGGCGTCGCCGCGGCCAAGGCCGGCGCCAGCTTCGTGATGAACGTGGACTTCGCCGAATCCAGCCTCAGCGTGGGCCGCGCCAACGCCAAGCTCAATCTGCTGACCACCCGCCCGCGCTGCGTGCAGAGCGATGTGTTCGCCGCCATCCGCCAGTTGTCCGGCATCGGCCAGCCCGAGCGCGTGCGCGGCAAGAAAATGCCGCCCTTCCCCAAGCTGGAAGCGCGTCAGTTCGATCTGGTGTTTCTGGACCCGCCGCGCTATTCCAAGAGCCCCTTCGGCGTGGTGGACCTGATCAACGATTACCAGGCGCTGTTCAAGCCGGCGCTGCTGGCCACCGCACCGGGCGGCACGCTGATTTGCTGCAACAACGTTGCGCAGGTGGACGGCGACGCCTGGCTGGATTCGCTCAAGCGCAGCGCGGCCAAGGCCGGCCGCGAAGTGCGCGCGGCGGAATGGATCGTCCCGGACGCGGACTTCCCCAGCCCGGACGGCAAGCATCCCTTGAAGATTGTCGCGCTCAGCGTCTGATCTGTGCTCTTGACGGCAGCGGGCCCCGGCCCGATTGCCGCGGCCAGATCCAATCTCGCCAAACGCCCGCCTTGCGCGGGCGTTTTCGCATAAAAAGCCACAGCATTTAAGCCATATGGCATTTTTACGCATAACTTAAAATTACCGTATATTTTCATCTGTAAATACTTAAAGATCCCGATACGGCACCACGCCGAAACAGCCGCGCTAGACGGCATACAACAGACAGCTTGACTCAAATCACGTATCGGGAAAGTCTCTATGAAACCTCAACTGCTACGCGGCCTGCTGGCCGCCGCCGGCCTGTTCGCCGCCAGCCAGGCTCACGCCCAGCTGGACCCGCAATTGGACTATCTGTCCCCCGGCGGGCCACTCAGCGAAGCTCAGGTCAAGGCCGCTGCAACCAAACCGGCCGTGGCGATGGGAGCCGCCACCTACACCTATCTGCGCTGCTATTACCGGCTGGACATGAGCCCCGCCAAACCGCAAACCAGCTACCACTGGGCGCTGGACCCCAGCAGCGGCGACTACTACCGCGTCAACGGTTACTGGTGGTCCGGCAGCATCGTCGCGCTGAAGAATATGTTCTACAGCGACGCGGCTCAGGACACCCTGGCCGCCGTCTGCCAGAAAACGCTGGCGGCCAAGGGGGTCAACCGTCCGGTGGCGCTCTACGCCGCCGCCAACAACCAGATGTCCTACAACCACACTATCTGGAGCCAGGACAGCGCCAGCCAGCCGGCGCGCGTCAACAAGCTGATCGTGTTCGGCGATAGCCTGTCCGACACTCAGAACATGTACGGCGCGTCTCAATGGCGGCTGCCCAACGCCAAGAGCTGGTTCATCGGCCGCTTCAGCAACGACCGGGTGTGGGTGGAATATCTAGCCGAGCAGTTGAAGCTGCCGATCTACAACTGGGCTATCGGCGGCTCCGCCGGCGATCAGCACCTGGTGGTGCCGGGCCTGCTGCAGCAGGTGGAATCATGGTCGCAATACATGCAGAAAGCCGCCAATTACCGGCCGGAAAACACCCTGTTCACCATGCTGATAGGCGGCAACGATCTGCTCAACTACGGCCGTACCGTGGACCAGGTGATCACGGACCAAGGCAAGGCGCTGGAAGGCATCATCGCCGCCGGCGCGCGACACATCGTGGTGCTGAACCTGCCCAACCTGGCCCGCACTCCGGCGGCCCAGGCCAGCGGCAAAGCCGCCGCGCTGGCGCCGCAGGTACGCGACTACAACGCCAGACTGGCGCTGCTGGTGACGCAATTGCAACAGAAGTACGGCAGCACGCTGAAGCTGAACCTGTTCGACAGCAACGTCCTGTTCGACGACCTGCTCGACAACCCGTCCAAGTATCAGGTCAGCAACGCCACCCAGTCCTGCCTGGACATCGCCGGCAACGCCAGCCTGCCCTATATCTGGGAACAGAAACCCCGCGCGGAATGCGGCAATCCGGACGCCTTCGTGTTCTGGGACGTGCTGCACCCCACCACCCACACGCATAAGCTGTTGGGCGGCTATGTCGCCAACTTCGTCAAAGCCGCGGATCCGGCGGTCTCCGCCGCGGCGGCGCTGAAGGCGCGGCGCTAAGCGCTGACCCCAAGCCGCCGCCATGGCGCGGCGGCTTGGGGTAAGATGCCGGTTTTAGCCGGACGTCCGCCATGAACCAAGCTCAGCAAGCTGTTCTCAAACCCTGCCCCAAATGCGGCGCGCCCGCTCTGCTGGTCAAGGCCGGCTCCCGCCGCTTCTGGGTACAATGCAGCCGCTACCCGGACAAGGGCAATTGCAGCGCCATCGGCGCCCAGGCCGACAACAAAAAAGAGGCTATCGCCAACTGGAACGCCTCCCGCTGAGCACGCGCCATGAATCTCTCGCCCTATCTCCTGACGCCGCTGCTGCTGGTGTTGTCCAATGTGTTCATGACCTTCGCCTGGTATGCCCACCTGAAGGATATGTCGTCCAAACCCTGGTGGCTGGCCGCGCTGGCAAGTTGGGGCATCGCCTTGTTTGAGTATTTGCTGCAGGTGCCGGCCAACCGCGTCGGCTACGGCGTGATGACGCTGTCGCAGCTGAAGATCATTCAGGAAGTGATATCGCTGTCGGTATTCATACCGTTCGCGGTGTTCTACATGAACCAGCCTTTCCGCTGGGACTATGTCTGGGCCGGGCTGTGCCTGGTGGGCGCGGTCTACTTCATGTTCCGCGGTTAAAGCCGGGCTACTGGTTGGCGCGCACCCAGCGGTGCCATTGGGAAAACAGCTCCGGATTCAGCGCGGCGATGGCGGAACGCTTCCAGATCACGTCGCTCCAGTAGTCGTCGCTGTTGAGGCTGGCGATCTGGCCGCCGGCCTCTTCCAGAATCACCGCGCCGGCGGCGTAATCCCACAAGCGCTGGCCGCCATGAAGATAAAGATCGTAGCGGCCGGCCGCCAGATAACACCAGTCCAGCGTGCTGGAGCCCAGATTGCGCAAGCTGCCGCAGGGGCAGGTGCTGCCGATGCGCGCGGCCAGCTTGCCGGAGCGCAGATATTTGACCTCGACGCTGGCAATGGCGTCGCACATGGTATTGACCACGGTTTTCAAGGGCAGGCGCTGGCCGTTCAGAAAGGCGCCCTCGCCGCGGCTGGCGTAGAACATTTCCTGGGACACCGGGTTGTAAATCACGCCCAACCGGCTTTTTCCGCCCACCATCAGGCCAACGGAAATAGCGAAATACGGCAGTCCGTTGACGAAGTTGGTGGTGCCATCTATCGGGTCCACCACCCACAAACCGTCCTGATTTTCCGCCCACAGCCGGTCCTGCTCGGCCAGTTCCATCTCCTCGCCTAACACCGGGTGGGGCAGAATGCGGGGCAAAGCAGCCTGCAAAGCCTGCTGGCAAGCCATATCGGCCTCGGTGAACAGCGTGCCGTCGTCCTTGCGGCTTTTGCCCACTCGCAAAAAGCGCGGCATCACCTCGTCGCGCGCCACTTCCCTGAGCACCTGCATCACCTGTTCCAGCACCTGCATTCGTTTTCCCCCAAGGCCGCTGCAATCCTATTGCTGCAATCGCAGCAAACAAAGCAAAATACCGGTATCAACAGCGACTTTCAATACGTCATGCCCAGGTTTTACATTGACGCCGACCTCAGCGTCGGCCAAACGCTTGCCTTGCCGGACACCGTCGTGCGCCATATCCAGGTGCTTCGGCTCAATGCCGGCGACGCCGTCACCCTGTTCAACGGCCGCGGCGGCGAGTACTCCGCCGTGCTGGACGCGGTGATGAAACGCGACGCGCATTGCCTCATCGATGGCTTCGACGACGTTTCACGTGAAACGCCGATCTGGCTGGGCCTGGCCCAAGCCATTTCCGGTGGCGACAAAATGGAGTTTACCTTGCAAAAGGGCGTGGAGATGGGCGTGTCCGCGTTTCAGCCCATCGCCGCGGAACGCTCCATCGTCAAGTTGTCCGGCGAGCGCGCCGACAAGCGCGTGGCGCGCTGGCGGGAGATCGTGATTTCCGCCTGCGAACAAAGCGGCCGCAACGCTATTCCTGCAGTATTGCCTATTCTGTCGCTGGAGCAATGGCTGAAACAGGCTCCGAGCGCCGACGCGCGGCTGATCCTGTCGCCGGTGGGCACTCAGCGCCTGGCCGACATCGCCGCCGCGCCTAAGCGCGCCTGGCTGATGGCCGGCCCGGAGGGCGGCTACTCAGCGCGCGAAGAAACCGCGGCGCTGGACGCCGGCTGGACGCCGCTAAAGCTGGGGCCGCGCATCTTGCGCACCGAAACCGCGGCGCTGGCCGCGGTGGCGGCGATGCAGACGGTATGGGGGGACTACCGCTAGCCAGAGCGGAGCGAGGGCTCGGTCCCGCTATAGGAAACGCAGCGGATCAATCTTCCACTTGTCCGGCGACTCGTGTTTGACGATGCGGTCGCCTCCGCCGAATCCCATGCCGCGCGACAGATCCACCATCTCCGGCGGAATGTAGACATTGCTCTTGGTGCTGAAAAACACCTTCACCTTGGGCGAGATCAGATTGCTTTCATTCTGTTCCACCACCACGCCCAGGCGGCCGCTCTCCAGCCGCACCAGGGTGCCGATAGGATAAATGCCTATGCTGCGCATGAAGGCTTGCACCAACTGCGGATTGAAGTGGAACTTGGACCACTCGTAGATCTTGCGCAGGGCGTCGGTGGGCGCCATGCCCTTGTGGTAGCAACGGTCCGAAGTCAGCGCGTCGTACACGTCGACAATGGCCGCCATCTGTCCCAGCTGTGAAATCTCCTCGCCCTTGAGGCCCGCCGGATAGCCGCTGCCGTCGTGACGCTCATGGTGCTGCGCCGCCACCAGCACCGCCGTTTCGGAAATGCCAGTGGTTTGCAGCAGGATCTGCTTGCTCTCCACCACATGGCACTTCATTACCGTGAACTCCTGCTCGGTCAATTTGCCCGGCTTGTTGAGAATGCGGTCCGGAATCTTCATCTTGCCGATATCGTGCAGCATGCCGCCGATGCCGGCGTGATGAATCACTTCCTTGCTCATCCCCATTGCGTTGCAGAAGCTGACCATCAAGGCGCCGACGCTGACTGAATGCTGGAAGGTGTAGTTGTCCTTGTCCTTGATCCGGCACAGCGACAGCAACGCGCCGCCGTTGCGCAGGATGGACGAAGTCATCTTGGTCACCGACGGCTCCACCATCTCCAATTCCACCTGCTTGCCCAGACGCACGTCCTTGAGAATGCCCTGGATGATCAGGTTGGCTTCGCTGTGGATCAACTGGGCACGGCCGAACTCGGAGCCGGCCTCCACCTGCCGCTCCAGAATGGTCTCGTTGCTGCCGAACTCGCGGATCTGCTCCTCCAACAGCTTTTTCACCTCGGTGGCGCTGGGCGCGGAGGGCAAATCCATTCCCTTGCGCGTGTCGATGTACACCTCGTGAATGCCGGAATCGGCAATCTTGCGGATCTCTTCCTCGTTCTTGATCAGGAAACGCTTAAGCAAAAAGGGGTGCGACATCCAATCGCAGTTCAGATCGTGGATGTACATGCCCACCTTGAGATCGGCCACTTCTATGCACTTGATCATTCTGTGCTCTTTATCCCGCCGCGCGTCTGTGCCGCCGGCCGCGCGCATACGTCTCCGCCACCCTGTCACCGGGACCCCGCCGGCCGCAATCGCCGGCGCAAATGGACCGGCACGCCCGATGCCACCCGGGCGCGCCTTCTTTCAGCATCAACTCCGCTATCGGCATTTGCAAGGTATTCCATTAGCCCGACGGCTAAATAAGCGGCGTCGCATGACATGCGAATTCGCCGTCAAAATCGCGCAAAGCCTGCTAGATAACGCAGTGCGCCGCCGCTTGTCACGCGGCTGTAAATATTGCCGCCGCGGCCGTTGTGGCGCGCTCCCCACGCTCCGCCGCGCCGCGGCCGGCTTTTAGCTCGTCGGCATGGACCGGTGCGGGCCTCTGGCTTTAATGTCTATAAATAAGGGCAAGAGGCCGGACCTCGCCTCCGCTCGCGCGCTAACGCGGCAAGCCGCTATATAACAAGCTTCGCAAGGTACTGGGGAAAGAAGAATGAAACAGCAGAAATGGGGCCGCCTGAGCACCCGCATCATTCTGGTGGCCGCCGCCGCCATCGCCGTCGGCTTCGCCGTCATGATCGGCCTGATCGCCTGGCAGAGCTACAGCTCGGCGGTGGACCAAGGCTACAAGCTGGCCTCTGAGCAGGCCAGCAGCTACGCCAAGGACGCGGAAAGCGACTTTGCCCGCAACTTCACCCTGCCGCGCCACCTGGCCGACGCGGTGCTGGGCATACAGCGCGTCGCGCATCCGGACCGCAAGCACACCGACAACACCATCCAGCAGATGCTGGACAACGCGCCGCAGTCGGTGGGCCTGTGGATGCTGTGGGAGCCAAACGCCTTCGACGGTAACGACAACGGCTTCCGCATGGACTGGCCTCGCCATGACCCGACAGGCCGCTACCAGCCCTACATCACCAAGAACGACAAGGGCAAGGCGCAGATGGACGTAATGATGTCGGCGGACCGCGTCAAGGAATTCCCCAAGTTCAAGGACCACCCGGAAAGCTATCAACCCGACTACGAAAAACCGGGCTGGGGCGATTTCTACTACGTGCCCAAGCAACGCGGCCGCGACACCATCACCGAGCCCTACCCCTACGAGGTGCAGAACCGCAAGATCCTGGAAAGCTCGCTGGCCGTGGTGATCAAAGACGCCGCCGGCAAAATGCTGGGCGTCTCCGCCACCGACATCGCGCTGGACGACCTGCAAAAGAAATTCGGCCAGATCCGGCTATATGAAACCGGCTACGTCAGCATGCTGTCCGAAGGCGGCCTCTACGTGGTCAACCCTGACGCCGGCTTGCTGGGCAAACCCGCGCCCAAGGACAGCCCGCTGACGCCCTATCTGGGCAAGATCAAGCAAGGCGAGGACTTCGTTTACGAGGCCGGCGGCTTCACCCATTTCTTCCATCCGGTGAAAGTGGCCAATACCGGCCAGTTCTGGACGCTGGGCGTCAGCATACCCACCGCCGCCATCACCGCCGACGCGCGGCGGCAAAGCCTGACCGCGGTGCTGATAGGCGCGGTGGCGCTGGCGCTGATTCTGCTGGTGCTGGCCGGCGTGGTGCGCGCGCTGACCCGGCCGCTGAATCATCTGGCCGCCACCATGGAGCAATTGGCCTCCGGCAAGGGCGACCTGACCATCCGCATCCCGATCAGCAACCGCGACGAAATCGGCCGCACCGCCGACGCCTTCAACCGTTTCATCGCCAGCCTGCGCGACATGTTCGTGGAGGTGCGCGAACAGAGCCGGGCGGTCACCGCGGCGGCGGTGTCCTTGCAAGAGTCCGCACGCCAGGTGGAAAGCGCTTCCGCATCGCAATCGGACGCCGCCAGCGCCACCGCCGCCGGCGTGGAGGAAGTGACCGTCAGCGTGCAGCACATCGCCAACACTGCGCAGCTGGCCGAGAGCACCGCTAGGGAAACCGGCAGCCTGACCGAGCAGAGCGTCGCCACCGTCAACCAGGTCACCGCCGAAATACGCCGCATGACCGACAATATGCACGCGCTGGCGGATCGAGTGAACGTTCTGGGCGCGCGCTCAACCGAGGTCAGCACCATCGTCAACGTGATCAAGGACATCGCGGACCAAACCAATCTGCTGGCGCTGAACGCGGCGATCGAAGCCGCGCGCGCCGGCGAGATGGGCCGCGGCTTCGCCGTGGTGGCGGACGAGGTGCGCAACCTCGCCGGCCGGACCGCCGAGGCCACGGTGGAAATCAGCCGCATCGTCAACGCCATCGGCCAGGAAACCCGCGACGCCGTCAGCGATGTGCAAAAGAGCAGCCAGTTGGTGGGCAACAGCGTCGCCATCGCCGAAGACGCCAACCAGGCGATGCAAACCGTGCTGGATCGCAGTCACGACCTAGTGGGCAGCATCGTCGACATCGCCTCCTCCACTCGCGAACAATCCGCAGCCAGCCTGGAGATCGCCCAAAACGTGGAACGCATCAGCAGCATGGCCCAAAGCAATAGCGACGTGGTGCGCCAGGTGGCCGCCTCGGTCAGCCATCTGCGCGAACTGTCGGCGCGGCTGGAGGCGCTGGTGGGCGATTTCCGCACCTAAACGCGCGGACGATGAAAGGAAAACCCTGATGACGGCAATCGACTGGTGGCCGTTTGTCGCCGCCTCGCTGCTGCTGGTGGTCACGCCGGGAGCCGGCACCCTATCCATCCTAGGCGCGCTGAGCGGCGGCGGGCTGCGTGCCGGCTACGCGGCCCAGGCCGGTTTGCTGGCCGGCGATCTGATCCTGATCGCGCTGGCCGGCGGCGGCGTGGCGGCGCTGCTGGCCGCCCACCCCGGCTGGTTCGAACTGCTGCGCTATGCCGGCGCGCTCTATCTGGCCTGGCTGGGCGCCAAATTGCTGTTCCGCCGCGACGGAGGAGCCGCCGCCGTAGCCTCGCCGGCGCCGCGCGGCGCCGCCGCCTGGTTCCGACGCTCGCTGTTGATCACCCTGGCCAACCCCAAAGCCATTCTGTTCTTCATGGCCTTCTTCCCGCAATTCCTGGACGCCGGCCGCACCGGCCCGGCCGGCTTCGCGCAGCTGGCGGCGGTGTTCTGCCTGATCAATATGCTCTACCTGGCGCTGCTGGTGTGGCTGGCCGGCCATCTGCGCCGCCGCGCGTTCGCCCCCGGCGGCCGCCTGCTGCTCAACCGCCTGCTAGGCATCTGCTTTCTGGGCCTGGGGATCAAATACGCGCTGCGCTGAGAACCTGTTCATAGTCTGCTGCGCGTAGAAGTGTCCTTTTTTTGCCATTAATTTCGGTAAATGCGACACGGGCCTTACCGCCGCGCTGGAATTGGGATTACAATCCCGCAGTTTTGTTCGGACCACAGGCAATGACCCACGCAAGAACGCTTCCCGCACGACGCACCGCCCGCCACGGCGGGGACCTGGCGTTGGCTCGAGCCGTTGCCGTTCCCGAACCCCGACGCAGTAATAAAACAAGCTCCTGATTCCAGGGGCTTTTTTTTTACCCACGACTCATAAAGCCAATATTGAAAGGACGCGACCATGGCCAACCCCCTCTACCGCAAACACATCATTTCCATACCGGACTTCAGCCGCGAGGAACTGGAGCTGGTGGTGGCCACGGCAACCCGCCTGAAACAACAGCCTCGCAACGACCTGCTGAAGGACAAGCTGGTGGGCAGCTGTTTCTTCGAGCCCTCCACCCGCACCCGGCTGTCCTTCGAGACGGCGGTGCAACGGCTAGGCGGCAGCGTCATCGGCTTCGCCGACGGAGGCAACACCAGCGCCAAGAAGGGCGAAACCCTGGCGGACTCCATCAAGATCATCGGCTCCTACACCGACGCGGTGGTGATGCGCCATCCCAAGGAGGGCGCGGCGCGGCTGGCCAGCGAGTTCTCCGCCGTGCCCATCATCAACGGCGGCGACGGCTCCAACCAGCATCCGACCCAAACCCTGCTGGACCTGTTCACCATCCGGGAAACCCAGGGCACGCTGGAAAACCTGACCGTGGCCTTCATCGGCGACCTCAAATACGGCCGCACCGTGCACTCGCTGACCCAGGCGCTGTCGCTGTTCGGCGCGCGTTTCTACTTCGTGGCGCCGGAGCAACTGGCGATGCCGGACTACATCTGCGAGGAACTAGACGAAAAAGGCATTCAGTACACCGTGGTCGACAGCTTGGACGACGTGATTCCGCAAGTGGACGTGCTGTACATGACCCGGGTGCAACGCGAGCGTTTCGACGAGGCCGAGTTCAAGAAGATTCAGGGCAAGTTCGTGCTGCGCGCCGACATGCTGCACAGCGCCCGCACCAATATGAAGATTCTGCACCCGCTGCCGCGCGTCGACGAAATCGAAACCAGCGTGGACGCCACGCCGCACGCTTATTACTTCGAACAGGCCAAGAACGGGGTCTACGCGCGCCAGGCGCTGCTGTCGCTGGTGTTGAACGAGACCGTCTGATTCAGGAAAAGGAAACCATCATGCAATACACCCGCACCGTAGAAGCGCTGAAGCAAGGCACCGTCATCGACCACATCCCGGCCGGCCAGGGCCTGGTCATCCTGCGTCTGTTCAAACTCAGCGAAACCGGAGAGCGCGTTACCGTGGGTCTGAACCTGTCCAGCCGCCACATGGGCGCCAAGGACATCATCAAGGTGGAGAACATCGCGCTGTCGGAGGAACAGGCCAACGAGCTGGCGCTGTTCGCGCCGCAAGCCACCGTCAATGTGATCGACAACTTCGAGGTGGTGAAGAAGCACAAGCTGGCACTGCCGGACACCATCGAAGGCATCTTCTCCTGCCCCAACTCCAACTGCATCTCGCACAACGAACCGGTGACCAGCTTTTTCTATGTCAAACCCCAGGCGCGCGACACAAAAATGAAATGCAAGTATTGCGAAAAGGTGTTCAGTAGGGATATCGTTGCAGAGGTGCGCTAAGTCGTACAAGGGTGAATAGAGAAATATCAAGAAAACACTGCGTTCGACAGTGGTAAAAAGCACGAGCAAGCGCCGCAGTCATCTGCGGCGCTTCTCATTTCAGGCTCAGGACGCCGCCGGACCCTCGCTGGCGCCGTCGATGAAGCGCTGCAAGAACACCAGGTCCAGCCAGCGGCCGAACTTGAACCCCACCTGCGGCAGCATGCCCACCTGCTGGAAACCCAATTTTTCATGGAAGCGGATAGAACCCGCGTTGGCGGCGTCCACCGCGCCCACCATGGTGTGTTTGCCCAGCCCCTTGGCGCGCGGGAACAAGGCCTGCACCAAGGCGGTGCCTATGCCCTTGCCGCGCGCGTCGGCGGACAGATGCACGCTGTGTTCCACGGTGAAGCGGTAGCCCGGCTTGACGCGGAAATCGCCAAAGCTGGAAAAGCCCAGGATCTTGCCGTTTTCCTCGGCCAACAGCACCGGATAACCGGCGGCGGTGCGGTCCTGGAACCAGACGGCGAACTCCCCGGCGGACAGCGGATCGTCGTTGTAGATGGCGGTGGTGGTGGCGATGACCTCGTTGTAGATATCGAGTATCGCCGCCAGGTCTTCCAGCGTGGCGTCGCGAATAATCATGTTCTGTCCCTTGCTGATGTGGCTTGTTGTTTGGATCGCGGGCACGGACGCCGACGCGGATCCTTAGAACCTATTTACGATCTGCTACGCGTCGGCGATACCGCGTTGAAACCAACTTCGAAATGCTCATGTACCACCTGTACATTCCGCTTTCTCAGCTGTTTTCGCCTTGTCTCGCCTTAGCTCGCGAGATCATAAACACGTTCTTTAGGAATGCAAACAGTGTACCAGCAGCCGGTTCAGCCGGCAGCAGCCGGCTTTTTGCGCGGGCTGCGCTTCTTGCGCACCGGCGTCTCCAGCGTCGGCTCCGCCGCGGGCGGCGTTATCACGGGCGCCGCGAGCACGGATTCCCCATCCTGTTTGAGCCGGATCTCGCAATGCAGTTTGGAGCCGTTTCGGCTTTCCTGCACCGTCAGGAAGTCCAGCTTTTTCACCATCTGCGACAGCCGGGAATGACCGTAAACCCGCGGGTCGAACGAGGGGTCGTTCTTGGCCAGATAAGTGCCCACCACCGACAGCTCCGCCCAGCCGCTGTCGCGCGACACCGCCTCGATCGCATTGGTGAACATGTCCTGCAGCGGGTGGCGCTCCTTCTCCGGCTGCGGTTTGGCGCGGCTGCGCGCGCTGCGCGTCTTGGGCTTGTCGGCCACGTTCTTGGCCGCCGCCGGCTCCGGCCGCAGAATCTCGGTGAACACGAATTTATCGCAGGCGGCGATAAAGGGCCGCGGCGTCTTGGACTGCTCGCCCAGGCCGATCACCATCAGCCCGGATTCGCGCAACCGGGTCGCCAGGCGGGTGAAATCGCTGTCCGAGGACACCAGGCAGAAACCGTCGAAATTACCGGTGTAGAGCAGGTCCATCGCGTCGATGATCAGCGCGGAGTCGGTGGAGTTCTTGCCCTTGGTGTAGGCGAACTGCTGAATCGGCGAAATCGCGTACTGGTGCAAGACTTCTTTCCAGCCCTTCAATTGGCTGGTGGTCCAGTCGCCGTAGGCGCGCTTGACCACGGCGGTGCCGTACTTGGCCACCTCGGCCAGCAACTCGGCGATCAGTGCCGACTGCGCGTTGTCCGCGTCGATCAATACCGTCAGTTTGCGGTTTTCCATGCTTGGTTTCCGTAAGGCAATCGAGCCATGCTAAAACCGGCCGCCGCGGCTGTCAAAACCGGCGGCCGGACGCGGCGGTGCGCAGGTTCTACGGCGGCGCGGCACGCAGCGTTTGCTCCACGATGGCGGCAATCCGCCCCTCGCGCTTCATCTGCCCCAAGACGGCGTTCAGTTGCCGGATGAAATCGTCCAGATAGGGAAAACGCTGCTGGCCGCGCTTGGCGAAGCCGACGTAGGCCTGCTCGCCGTTCAGGCTGGCCGCCACCGCCAGTCCGCCGCGTTGCTCCGCGCTGATCGCTCCGCGCCGCTGCAGCCGCTCCAGCACATAGAGAATGGACAGCTTGTCGTTCAAATAACAATCGATGCGGCCATTGATCAGCTTCAGCAGATTGCCCTGAGTGTCCGGCGCTTCGTCCAACTGAATCTCGCCGCGCTGCACCGCCAGCCAGAACGCCTTGCCGCCGGGGCGGAAACCCGCGTTGTTGCCAAAGCGCAGGCCCAAGAAATCCGCCGGCCAATGCGGCCGCGGCGCGCGCATGATGTCCGCCCGGCAATACACCGCCAACTGCTCCTGCCAGAACGGCGCCGAATACCCCATGTAGTCGCGCTCCGGGCGGTAATACGGCGGCGACAGCGCCGGCGCGCGGCCGGCTTCCAGCTCGGACAGGCCGCGCTTCCACGGCACAGGCCGCAGGTCGATGCGATAGTCGCGCAAGCGCTGCGACGCCTCGCGCAACACTTCGTTGTAAACGCCCTCTGCCCGTCCGTCCTTCTCATAGGAATACGGCGGATAACCGTTGTCGACCAGAATCACCACCTGGCGCGGCGGCGCGGCCTCGACGCCCTGCGTCATCCCGGCCAACAGCAACAGCAATAAACCCGATCTGATCATTTGAATGACATACGCCGTGTCGATAAACACGTTATAGCCGCTGCGTCGGCCGCTGCGCGCGGCAAACAAAAAGCCGCCCAGCGGGCGGCTTTGACGGCGAAGCGCGGATGCGCTTACTTTTTGGCGACGCTCTTGCCGAAGCTTTCCGCGGCGGCGCGCATCTTGGGCAGCAGCACCGGCTCGGCGGCCTTCAAGGTGTCGCCGGCGATGGTGTTGATGATCTGCGGCTGCTGCTTCAGCAGTTTCTGACCCGCGGCGGTTTTGTAGAAAGCGTTGATCTGCTTGAGCTCGTCGGCGCTGAACTGGGCGCTGTAAGCCTTGGCCACAGTCTGCTCGAACTGCTGCTTGGCCGTGCTGGAGCCAAAGTAATCGCTGGCCAGCTTGTGCACGTTCTCGCCGTAGGTCTTGAAGCCTTCCTGCGCCTTCTTCTGCTGGGCTTCGCTCAGCTTGATCTTGTTCTTGACGAAGTATTCCTGCAGCAGCGGCATCGCGCTGGCGGTGGTGCGCTGCGCCAGTTCCGGCAGCATATTGTTCAGGCTCAGCGTGGCGGACAACTCTTTGACGGCGGCGTCCTGGGCGGCGTCGGCGTGCGCCAGCAGCGGCAAAGTCAGCGCCAGGGCGGCCAGGCCGGCTTTGAGCGGGCGTGATGCGAACATGTGGAATCCTTTGGCTTTGAGTTGAAAACGGCTGGCGTCGGCCAGGCCGACGCGAAAACACCGGCAGTGTGACACCGCCGCCGCCGCAGGTCAAAAAAGACGGGGAGCCTCCGCCTAGCGCGCCGCGGCGGGCGCCGGGGGCAACTGGCTTTGCCAGCCCTGGTAGGCGCCGATATTGGCGCGAGTGATCAGCTGCACCGGCACCGTCACCAAGCGCGGCTTGGCATTGGGCGTATCCAGCAATTGGCGGCCTAGCTTCACCGCCTCCACGCCGATGGCGTATGGAGCCTGGCTGACGGAGGCCACAATCTGATTCTGCCCTCGCAACGCCTTCTCTATATCCGGCGAGCCGTCCACCCCGGCCACCATCACCTCCTTGCGGCCGGCTTCCCGCGCGGCCTGCTCCGCCCCCAGCGCCTGGCGGTCGTTGCTGGAGAACACGCCGTTGATCATAGGATAGCGCCGCAGATGTCGTTCCATCAGCCGCTTGCCGCCCCAACTGGACTCCATGCCGCTCTCTTGATGGCTGAGCAAGCGGATTTTGGGAAATGCCGCCAAGCTGCGGCGACAGCCGGCCACCCGGTCCCAGACAGAAGACACCGGCGGACCGTTCTGAATCACCATCGTCCCGCTGCCATGCATCTGCTCCGCCAGATAACGACAGGCCAGCGCGCCGGCCTGGACATTGTCCGATTTAACCGTGCCGTCGACGCCGGGCGCGTCCACGTCCACCGCCACCACTCGCACCCCGGCCTGGTGCGCCAGACGCACCAGCGGCGCCACCGCCTTGCTGTCAGCGGCCACCAGCAGAATCAGCTCCACCTGCTGACGCAGCAGTTGCCGCACTTGTTCTTCCTGCCGCTCCAGGCTGAAATTGGCGGAAAGGGTGGTGACTTGCGCATTGGGATTGGCCGCGCGCGCCTCGTTCAGCGCGCCTCGCGCCACGATCTGATAGAAGGGGTTGTCCAGCGCTCCCACGGATACGCCGATGCGGCTCAAGGGGGCGGCGTAAACGGCGCCGGCCAAGGACAAGCAACAACAGGCAAGAAATCGGCTCGGCATCATGGCCACTCATGAGATGGTTGCAATACGTGCCATCCCAGTTTAGACCACCTGGCTTGGACCGAAACCACGCCGAGCAACGGTTTGGAAGCCGCAACGCTCCCAGCGCCGCCAGCGGCGAGCGGACCTGTTCAAAACCCGGCGCGCTAGAGCAAAACAAGGTGAAAACCGCTGAGAAAGCGAAATGCGCATGTGCCCCATGAGCATTTCGAAGCGACACTCGCCGTGCCGCGTGTCACCACGCGCAGCAGACCCTAAACAGGCTTTCATGCCGCCTGGCTCAGGCTGGCCCGCACCCGCTGCGCCAGCAGCTCCAGTTGCAGCCAACCGTCTTCCCATTGGCAGTGGCCGGACTCCACATTGATGTGGCCGGCCTGCCGCAGCCAAGCGATGGGCGTGCGCCAGTAGCCGGCCAGCCGCGCCGCGCGCGGCGTCTTGCAGAACGGATCATTGCTGCTCGCCACCATCCTGGCCGGAAACGGCAAGGGTTGCCGCGGCGTCGGCGCGAACCCCATTAGCTCGCGCGGAACAAAGGGCCGCTCCACATCCGCCGGCGCCACCAATAAAGCGCCGGCAATTCGTCGCGGATGGCGCTGCGCGTAATGCGCCACCGCTACGCAACCCAGGCTGTGAGCAATGACGATGACCGGCTTTCGCGTCCGGTCCAGTGCCAGATCCAAACTCTGCAGCCAGTCGTCCAGCCGCGGCGCGTCCCAATCGCCCACCTCCACCCGCTCGGCGTTCAAGCGGCGTTGCCAGTGGCTTTGCCAGTGCCGCGGGCCGGAGTTGCGCCAGCCGGGCTGAATGATCAAGTCGAAATCCGCCAGCGAAGGTTCCATCGCTCAGCTCCTTAAGGGTGGATCTCGCACTGTAGAATGACTTTTATATTCTTGGAAATGATATTGAACGAAAAACTTATTCCCCATGCCTCTAAGAAACCCCTGCCGCCGCATAGATTTATTTGGAATTTAAAGATAAAAAACAATCACTTCTGGCGCTAAAACATTTCTGATTAGATGCATTCATCGCTTGCACCCTCAGGACATCGCCATGCCACGACACTCCCTCCGCCACGCCCTTCTCTCCCTCGTCTTGTTCAGCGGCGCCGCGCCGCTGCTGGCCGCCGAGCTGCTCAACGTCTCCTACGACCCGACCCGCGAGCTCTACCAAGACGTCAACAAGGCTTTCGCCGAGCAATGGAAGAAACAGGGCGGCGACGTCGCCATCAAGCAATCGCACGGCGGCTCCGGCAAGCAATCGCTGGCCATCCAGCACGGCCTGGAAGCCGATGTGGCCACACTGGCGCTGGCCTACGACATCGACGTGCTGGCGGACCAGGGCCTGCTGCCCAAGAACTGGCAAAGCCGGCTGCCGGACAATAGCTCGCCCTACACCTCTACCATCGTGTTCCTGGTGCGCAAGGGCAACCCCAAGGGCATCCGCGACTGGGGCGATCTGATCAAGCCCGGCGTTCAGGTGATCACGCCCAACCCCAAAACCTCCGGCGGCGCGCGCTGGAACTATCTGGCGGCCTGGGGTTACGCGCTGAAACAGCCCGGCGGCAACGAGGCCAAGGCCCGCGCCTACGTAGGCGAACTGTATAAACACGTGCCGGTGCTGGACACCGGCGCGCGCGGCGCGACGCTGACCTTCGCCCAACGCGGGCTGGGCGATGTGCTGCTGGCTTGGGAGAACGAAGCGGTGCTGGCGGTCAAAGAGCTGGGACCGGACAAGTTCGACATTGTCACCCCCTCCTTGTCCATCCTGGCGGAACCGCCGGTGGCGGTGGTGGACAAGGTGGCCGACAAGAAAGGCAACCGCAAGCTGGCCGAGGCTTATCTGAAGTTCCTGTACACCCCGCAGGGCCAGACCATCGCGGCGCAGAACTACTACCGGCCGCGCGACGCCAAGATTGCCGCGCAATACGCCGGCCAGTTCCCCAAGGTCAAGCTGTTCACGCTGAAAGACACTTTCGGCGACTGGCGCGGCGCCCAGCGTAAACACTTCGCCGACGGCGGCGTGTTCGATCAGTTAATCACCAAGAAATAACACGCCCTCAAGGCGAACAGCCCGGCTAGCCGGGCTGTTGTTCATACGGGGACAAGAGCTCAGGCCGCCTGGCTTTCGCGCCAGGTCAACCACACCCGCATGTCGAATTCCAGCTGGTGGTAGTCCGGCTCCATATGGCAACACAGCTGGTAGAAAGCCTTGTTGTGGTCCTTCTCCTTCAGATGAGCCAGCTCGTGCACCACGATCATGCGCAGGAAGGGCAAGGGCGCGTCGCGAAACAAGGCAGCGATGCGAATCTCGTTCTTGGTCTTCAGCTTGCCGCCCTGCACCCGCGACACGAAGGTATTGGTGCCCAGCGTGCCCTTGACCGGGTGTTGTTGGCTGTCGTAACTCACCTTGGCCGGCAAGGCGGCGTTTTTTAGATAACGCTGCTTGATCTCGGACACGTACTGATACAGCGCCTTGTCCGTCTGCACATCGTGGCTTTCCGGATACTTGCGCGCCAGCCAGCCGCCCAGCTGGCCGGAATCCAGCAGCGCCCGCACCTGACTGAGCAGCGCGGCGGGATAATGCTGCAAATAGTTGAGGGTAGACATCGCGCCATTGTAAAACGACTGCGCGGCCAGGTGTTGCCGCGGCGCAAACCGACGCTACAGCAAGCAGGATGGATCATCCCATTGATAACTTAACGCCAGCGCGCGGTTGCCGGCGGCGGTATCCACCTCGCTGGACGCCGACGCCGCGCCGCCCAGCGCCCGGTAAAAACCGCAGGCGGCGTGGTTAGCCTGATACACCCATAGATAAAGCGGCCGGCCCGGCGCGACGCGCATGGCTTCCGCCGCCGCCGCGGCCATCAGCGCGCGGCCGATGCCGCGTCCCTGCTGCCCGGCCAGCACATGCAGATTATCCAGATACACGCCCCGCTCCGGCGCCTCGTCCGGCAATAGGCAAACAAAGCCCACCGGCTCTCCCTGCCACAGCGCCAGCCGTACCCAGGGCGGCCGCGCGGCGGCGAAACGATGTCGCCACACAAGCAGGCGCTCGTCCCAAGCGCGCAAGTCCAGATACTCATCCGGCAGGATGCCGCGGTAATGCAGCCGCCAACTGGCGATGTGCAGCGCTGTTATCCGCTCTACATCCCCAGCATCGGCCTCGCGCAGCAATAGATTCTTCGTCATTTTCGCTCCTCCTGGTCGCGATGGTTCCACGCCAGCGGCCAAACTGGCTCTGGCCAAGACCGCCGACAGTCGAGACAATGCCGATTCCCCCACCTTACTCTAGGAAGGTCCTTCATGCATGTCGTGATTTTCCGTGCGGCCACGCGGCAACTGGATGACGAGTACTTCGCCGTGGCGCAGCAAATGCGCCAGCTGGCGCTGGAGCGCTTCGGCTGTCTTGCTTTTGTTTCCGCCTGTGAGAACGGCCAAGAGATCGCACTATCCTACTGGCCTGACGCCGACAGCATCCGCGTGTGGAAGGCCCACGCCGACCATGTGCTGGCGCAGCAGCTGGGACGCGAGCGCTGGTATCGCCAGTATCGGGTGGAAGTGGCGCACATCGAACGCAGCTATGAATGGACCATGGACGCGTCAACCTGAGGTCCGCCGCATGGCGCTGTTTCACGTGGAACCGGGCCGCTTCGCGGCGCGACTAGCTGCTTTTTATCCACGCCAGCGCTTTCTTTAGCCGCTTTTTACGCGCCGGCGCCTAGCATGCAGCCAAGATCCCACCTTCGAGGCCCTTGCTTATGAACGCAAGCAAACCCGTCCGTCACACCTTGCCGGCGCGCGGCATTCCCGACTACCTGCCGGACGAGGACCCGGCGCCGCTGGCGCTGCGCCGCTACATCCTCGAAGCCCGTTTTCCGGCAACGCCCTGCCGGGCCGGGCCGAAACTCGGCTGGCGCGCGTCCTTGCGCGCCTGGTGGCTTCTGGTGAGCGCGCAACGATGAAACGCGGCGATCTCGCTCTGCGCCACCGCCGGCTATTGAATGCCTACGCGCAGGCCCGCCATCAACGCCTGCCCTGGCTCAAACGCAAGACGCGGCTGCCGCGCGCGACACACGCAGGCTGGCTCGCGCGTCTGCGCGCCTGGCTGCGCGGCTGAGCGCCTTATTTGAGCCGCAGCGGCTCCACCAGCACATTGCTGGATTCGTCGGCCAGCCACATCTGGCCGTCCTGGATCGTGGCGCTCAACTGCATGCTGCGCTGGCAGATGGCGACCAACTCCGCCAGCGTGGCCGGCTCAACGCGGAATACGCTGAGCTTGTCCAGCCGGGACAGCTTGTTCTCGATCTGCGGCCACCATACCTCGCTGGCGCGGCCGCCGTAGCTGTACAGCGCCACTTGCTCGGCGCGGCTGCACGCTTTCTTCAGCCGTTTTTCATCCGGTTCGCCCAGTTCCACCCACAGCTCGATATCGTCGGCATAGCTTTTCTGCCACAACTCCGGCTCGTCGTCTGCGCTCAGGCCGCGGCTGAACTGCAGGGTTTCGCTGGCGTTGAGCGCAAAGGCGGCCAGGCGCAGCATCATGCGCTCAAGGGTTTCGGATGGGTGCTGGGCCAGCGTCAGCTGATGACTGGCGTAATAGCCGCGATCCATGTCGGACACGGCAAGATTGGCTTTGTAAATGGTGGCGGACAGGGCCATGCGGAAACCGGCTTTGCGAAAAAAGAAGCTATTGTACGGGTCAGCCGGCTTTTGCGCGCAATCATCGCAAACAACGAGCGCCGCCCTATCTCAAGGCGAAGGCTGGCTGGAACAATCCAAGGGTTCGCCGCGCCAGGTGATGCTGGCCTCGCGGCCCTTGATCCACAGCTCCAGTCCCGGCGCCGCGTAGCGCGCTCCGCTGCCGCTCAGGCCCTGGTGCAAGATGGCGGTGGAACCGTTGTACTCCAGCTTCACCGTGGGGGGATGGGTGCGGTAAAAGGTGGCCAGCACAGTGCGGGTGGCGTTGCCCTTGCAGACATAACGCAAGGGCGTCAGCGACGGCGCCAACCCCCAAGCCGCCTGCAACTGGGTGATGCGCATGATGTAGACGTCGCCCAGACACATATGCATGTCCTCGGACTTGACGCAGTCCTTCAGGCTTTTCACCCAGCGGCGCTGCTCGGCGATCAGTTTGGCCTCGGCTCCCGGCCGCCCTTGCTGAGCCTGCTCCAACGCCTGGGCGTAAACCTTTTCCAAGCGATTGTCCTGCCGGGTCAGGCTGTCGTCCTGACACACCATGGCCTCCACCGGATTGCCCGGCTTTTCGCAGTTGAAATCGGTTGCCACCGGCGCGTTGGCTTCCGCCGCTTCCTCTGCGGCCTTGGCGCTCTCCGCCGCGCGGCCGTGGCCGCCCTCCGAACCGCCCTTGCCGGCGGCCAGCGCCAAGGCCGGACACAAAATGATCAAGCCGACCAGCCTACGGGCGGATCCAGGCATACCGATTTCCTCTGAACTGCGTTATTCGCCGCCCATCCCGGGCGGACACATCAAAACAGGGCATCTTGCGGGCCGCGGCGCTCCGCGCACCGGCGACGTGACAACATGATACCAGTTCACCCATTCGCATTTATTAATAATATCGGCCGTCAAAACGGCCTTGCGCGGGTTTGGATTCCGCTGAAATGGATATGACAATGCGGCGACAAGTTCCCAAACCGACGATTTGAAGGTAAACTCCGGCCTCCCGCGTGCAATTCCAATCTTTGCGCGCCGCGCGCGCTTCATCCCGAAGCGCCCATCGCATCCCTAACTTTTTCCCGTCAGCCTGGATTGGTTCGCACATACTGCGATAGGCCGTCGCAGGAGCAAACATGTCCACACTCACCTTTGCCGACCTCGGTCTGGCCGAACCCCTGTTGCGCGCTGTCAGCGAAACCGGTTACACCACCCCCACCCCGATTCAAGCCCAGGCCATTCCGCAAGTGCTGCAAGGCGGCGATCTGCTGGCCGCGGCCCAGACCGGTACCGGCAAGACCGCCGGCTTCACCCTGCCGCTGCTGCACATCCTGATGGGCAAGCCGGCCACCCAGCCGGGCCGCCCGCGCGCGCTGGTGCTGACTCCCACTCGCGAACTGGCCGCCCAGGTGGAAGAATCGGTGCAGACCTACGGCAAGCACCTGCCGCTCACCTCCATGGTGATGTTCGGCGGCGTCAACATCAATCCGCAAACCCGCGCGCTGCGCAAGCCGCTGGACATCCTGGTGGCCACGCCGGGCCGTCTGCTGGACCACGCCGGTCAACGCAATATCGACCTGTCCGGCGTTGAAATCCTGGTGCTGGACGAAGCCGACCGCATGCTGGATATGGGCTTTATCCACGACATCCGCAAAGTGCTGGCGCTGCTGCCGGCCAAGCGTCAGAACCTGCTGTTCTCCGCCACCTTCTCCGACGAGATCAAGAGCCTGGCCGACCGCCTGCTGGATAATCCCAAGCTGGTGGAAGTGGCGCGACGCAACACCACCAACGAGCTGGTGGACCAAAAAATCCATCTGGTGGACCGCGACCGCAAGACCGACTTGCTGATCCACCTGATCAAGGAGCACAACTGGTTCCAGGCGCTGGTGTTCACTCGCACCAAACACGGCGCCAACCGCTTGGCGGAAAAACTGGACAAGACCGGCATCCCCTCCGCCGCGATTCACGGCAACAAGAGCCAGAACGCACGCACGCGCGCGCTGGCCGACTTCAAGAGCGGCGAATTGCAAGTGCTGGTGGCCACCGACATCGCCGCGCGCGGCCTGGACATCGACCAGCTGCCGCAAGTGGTCAACTTCGAATTGCCCAATGTGCCGGAAGACTACGTGCACCGCATCGGTCGCACCGGCCGCGCCGGCAGCAAGGGCGAGGCGGTGTCGCTGGTCTGCGTCGATGAGTTCAACTTCCTGAAGGATATCGAGAAGCTCACCAAGCAATCGATCGAGCGCTTCGCGGTGCCGGGCTTCGAGGCCGATCTGTCGGTGAAGCCCGAACCCATTCCGATGGGCGGCGGCAACCGCCGCGGCCAGCCGCAACGCCAAGGCGGCGGCGGCAAGCCGCGCCATCAGCCGGACAGCAAGCCCACCGGCCACGGCCTCCGCTCGCCGGCGTCCAAGCCGCGCCAGGGCCAAGGACAGAGTCAGGCCAAAAACGCCACAAACGGCCAGCCTGGTCAACGCTCGTCGCAAGGCCAGGGTCAGGGCCAGCGCAGCAAGCCCGCCGCCTCGCGTCCGAGCTCGGCGTTGTTCAGCCCGCCGAAGGGCCGCTAAGTCCGCGTGCGCCGCGCCGTGTCCTCGCGGCGCGGCCGCCGCAACGCTGCTTTGCCGACCCCGCGGCAATGGAAGCGCTTTACGCCGGACGCCAAACCTGCCTACGATTCAGCAATAGGCCTTTGAGGCCGACAACAATATCGAGCGGAGACGGCGCACGCCGCGCTCCGCACGGGCAGCACGCATGCCGCGCGCACAGATCGAGCAAGGATCGGGGAAATGATGAGACTTCGCAGCTGGCTGCTGGGCAGCCTGGCTGTAGTCCTGCTGGCGGCAGCTCAGCCGCAGGCCGCGCCACGTCTGAAAATCACCCTGTCCAATCAGGAGTGGCCGCCCTATATGGGCAAGGAACTGCCGTATGACGGCATTTTGTCGCGTCTGGTCAAAGAGGCGTTCGCCCGCGCCAACGTCGACGTCGCCTTCCGTTACTACCCCAACAACCGCACGCTGCAATCGGCGCGCAACGGCACCGTGGACGGCAGCTTCGGCTGGGCGCCGACGTCGGAACGCAAGCAGGATCTACTGTTCACTCAGCCAGTGCTGCATGCGCGCATGGTGTTTTTCCAGCGCCGCAACGCCAACTTCCCCTGGAACGACTTGTCCAATCTGCGCCATGCGCGGGTGGGCGTCACCGTCGGCAATTTCTATTCAGACGAGTTCAATCAGCAGGTCAAGGCCGGCCACCTGATCCCCGACATGGCGCCGGACGACGTCACCAATCTGCGCAAGCTGCTGGCCGGCCGCATCGACTTGTTCCCCATCGACGTGGAAGTGGGCCAATACCTTATCGCCCGCAACTTCCAGCCCCGGCTGGCTCAGCAATTGGAGCCGCAAAGCAAATCGTTCTGGGTAGCGCCGCTGCACGTGGTGATCTGGCGCAAACACCGCCAGGGACCGGAATTGGTGGAGCGTTTCAATCGCGGCTTGAAGGCCTTGCAGGACAGCGGAGAGTTCGATCGCATTGTGGCGGAGACCCGAGCCGCCAGCCTGGCCTACCACAAACCGATCAAGGCCCAGTGAAAAGGCCCGGTACGGAGGATGCGACGCTACAACGCGTCCGTGCTGCTCAACACCACCGGGCGGCCGTGGAAATAGCCCTGGAACCAGTGGAAACCCAAATCTCGGCAACGTTCGAACTGCTCGCGGCTGTCCACCTTTTCCGCCAGCAAGATGCCGTCGAAATCGCTCAACTGCGCCATCAGCGCCGGCAGGCTCTCCGTTTCCACCGCAGCCACGTCCACTTTGACAATATCCACCAGCGGCAGCATCGCCGTCTGGTCCGGCCCCAAGTGGATCACGTCGTCCAAGGCCAGGCGGAAGCCGCGTTGGCGCAACAGCGCCATGCGTTGCAGCAAGGGCTCGGTGACGGTCACCGTTTCCAGTATTTCCAGCACCAGCCGTTCCGCCGGCAATTGGTCCAGGATGGCGTCTTGCAACAAATCGGCGCTGGCGTTGATGAAACCGGGAAACTGGCCCAACACATCCACGCTGCCCAGTTCTCCGAAGGCGTTGCGCAACACCTCGGCGCTGGCGAGCAGATCGTCTCGCACCAAGGCGAAATTGGCCGGGCTGGAACGGAACAATAGTTCAAAAGCCACCAGTTGCTGCTGGCGATCGACAATTGCCTGCCGGCCAAGATAACGTGAAGAATTAGGCATGCCGACGATACTACAGGATATTTCCACCGCCGTTGGGCATCTCCTGCTGGTACCGTCAAAAAATATGACAGCTTATGCCTGACCACCGTCATTAAATGCGGTAAGGTTGCAAATTACCCTCACGTCAGCGAGACCGCCATGTTGCCAACCCGACAAATTCCTCGCGAGGAGATCAAAGCGTTGCCGCTGTTCGCCGGCCTGACGCCGGAACAGGTGCGGCTGGCCGCCACGCCGGAGTTGGCCGCCGCCGCGTTGCGGGCGCTGGGCGGTTGCGCGGTGCTGGGCTTCGACACCGAATCCCGTCCCACTTTCCACAAAGGCGAAAAACCGACCGGCCCGCACCTGATCCAGCTGGCCAGCGACGACGGCGCCTGGCTGTTCCCGGTGCAGGATGGCCAGTGCGCGCCGGAGCTGAAAATCCTGTTGGAAGACCCGCAACGGCTATTGGTGGGCTTCGAGCTCAGTTCGGATCAGTCGCTGCTCAAGCAGCGCTTGGGCATACGCTGCGGCCGAGTGCTGGACTTGGTGTCCTGCTTCGACAGCGACGATGCGCGCATCACCGTCGGCGCGGTGCAGGCGGTGGCGCGGCTGTTCGGCCAGTACTTCCGCAAATCCAAAAAACTGTCTACCACCAACTGGTCCAAACTGCCGCTGACGCCGGCGCAACAGGCTTACGCCGGCAACGACGCCTGGGTGGCGCTGCGGGTGTTCCGCGCGCTGGAAGCGCGCGGACGGCTGCCCCCAACGCCCAAACTCAAGGCAGACGCGTGATCCGGTTCAGCGCCGGCACCGCCACCGGCGACGCCACGGCGAAATAACTCTCCAGCACGTCCACGTCCACGCCGCCGCCAACCCGGTTGCCGCCCTGCGTCAACACCGTGAAGCCGTCGCCACCACCGGCGATGAAGTTATTGACCTGCACCCGGTAGCTAGCCGAAGGATCAATAGCTATGCCGTTGATCTTGATGCTGGCGATGTCCACTTTGTTGCCCACCGGCGCCGCCTGGCTCCAGCTATAACTGAAGCCCTTGGATACTTGCAGAATCTTGACCTTGGACGGATCGCTCCATTGCTGCTCCAGCAACTGATCAATCTGCGTACCGGTCAGGGTCAACGTGGTCATCACATTGCCAAATGGCTGAGTGGTGAACAATTGGTTGTACGTCACATTGCCGCCGCCGCCGGGAATGATGTCGGCGCGCACGCCGCCCGGGTTCATGAAAGCCACTACAGCACCCTGGGCGGCGCCGGCCGCCAATTGCGCGTCGGCCACCACGTCGCCCAAGGCGGTTTCGCCGGCCGTGGACGGGGTGCGATCCAAAGTGCCTCCGGCCTGGCCCACGACTCGATTGGCCACTGGGGCCACCAAATCCTTGTACAGCTTGACCAGATTGCTGACTGAGGTCAGCGGCGCGATGTCGCGCGCCACTACCCGGTTCTGAGCTTGAATGGAGCCGGGCTTGACGTCGCGGGTGGCCGGATCCAGCACAAAGTCGATCTCGGTGAACAACTGACCGTAATTCTTGGCGCTGGTCACCCGGCGGCCGTCTATTACGCAGTTGTAGGCCTGATGGGTGTGGCCGGTGACCACCAGCTTCACAGCCGGATCCAGTTTTTTGACGATGTCGACGATGGGGCCGGACACGCCGTTGCAATCGTTGAAATTGCCACTTTGGTAGCCGCCCTCGTGCACCACCACCACCACGGCGGATACGCCCTGCCGCTTCAGTTGCGGAATCAGTTGGTTCACCGTGGCCGCCTCGTCCTGAAAGCTCAGGCCCTTGATGCCGTCCGGCGACACGATTTCCGGCGTGCCTTTCAAAGTCATGCCGATGAAAGCCACCGGGATGCCGCCGAACTTCTTGATTTCATAGGCGGGGAACAAGGTGCCGCCGTCGCTTTTCTTGACGTTGGCCGCCAGGAATTTGAACTTGGCGCCAACGAACTTGCCGTTCTGGCAGGACGTGGTGGGCGCGTCCGTCTTACAACCGCCGTTCTGCATGCGCAGCAATTCCTGCTGGCCGTCGTCGAACTCGTGGTTGCCCACGGCGTTGAGGTCCAGGCCCAGCAAATTCATCGCCTCGATGGTGGGCTCGTCGTGGAACAAGCCGGACACCAGCGGGCTGGCACCGATCAGATCGCCGGCCGACACCACCACGGTATTGGGCGATTTGGCGCGCAGCGACTGCACCCAGGCCGCCAGATAGTCAACGCCGCCGGCGTTGATCTTGACGGTCTTGCTTGGGTCGGCCGGATCCGGCACCGTCAGTTGGCCCGGCATTTCCAGATTGCCGTGGAAATCGTTGAAGGCGATCATCTTAACCGCCACCGGCTGGCGCGAAACACCGGTGTTCTGATCGCCCGGACCCCAGCCGCCGGAGCCGGCGGAACAGCCAAACAGCGCCAGGCTCGCCGCCAGGCACACGCTCATGGTTTTCAGTTTCACGAAACGCATCCTTGTCTTGTTTGTTGTCGCGCGCGCCGGCGCCGCCGGCCACGATCGAAATGAAGAGACGTCCGTCCACTGCCATGGACCGTGATGGACGCTCCGATCGCGCGCACTATAGCAAAACAAAATGACAAAGAGTTAAAACTTTCGTGATGCGAAACAAATCGCCATGCGGCCTCAGTCGGCGCGCGGCTCAGCCTCAAGCGCCGCCAGCGCGTCCGCGGTGTTGAGATTGGGAAAGAGATGGTCGAACGCGACTTCGACATGGTCCAGCCCAGCCAGCCAGCCGCGGATGGAACGGCCGCCGCCGGCCAGATAGGCGGCCAGGCCTGCGCGAAGACCGGGCCCCAGGGCCAGCAGGCTGGGATGCCAGCCTTCGCGGTCCCTCGCGCTGGCCGCTTGGCGGCCAGCCGCCACTTCCGCCAGCAAGCGACGCGAGAAGTCGGCCGGCAGCCGCACCGCATCGCAAGGCATCACCAACCAGACCGCGCCGTCGTCGCGCTCCAAGGCCGCCAACACCCCGGCCAACGGTCCAGGGTAATCCGGCAGGCTGTCCGGCAGCAGCGGGCAGCCAAAGCCGGCGTACACGTCCAGATTGCGGTTGGCCGAGACCCACACCCGTTCGGGTGGCGGCATCTGCGCGGACAGCGCCGCCAAGGCGTGCGCCAACAACGGCCGCCCGGACAACATCGCCAGGCCCTTGTCGACGCCGCCCATGCGCGTGGCGCGGCCGCCGGCCAGAATCAGCGCCTGGTGGCTCATTGCCAGCGTTCCGCCGCCTGGGCGTCGCTGTATTTGGCGTCCACCCAGCGCGCGCTGCCGTCGGCCAGAATTTCCTTTTTCCAGAACGGCGCGTCCTGTTTCAGATAGTCCATCAGGAATTCCGCGGCGGCGAAAGCGTCGCGGCGGTGGCTGCTGGCCACCACCACCAACACGATGGGCTCGCCCAGACCCAGCCGCCCAACGCGGTGGATGACGGTGGCCGCCTGCAACGGCCAGCGCCGGCGCGCCTCCGCCACAATGGCTTCCAAGGCCTTTTCGGTCATGCCCGGATAATGCTCCAGCTCCAACGCCGTCACGTCGCGGCTGTCGCCGTAATCCCGCACCAGCCCGCTGAAGCTGACCACCGCGCCGCAAGCCGGGTTGCCGGACAGCGCGTCGATTTCCTCGCCGGCGCTGAAACGCTGCGGCTGCACCCGCACCGTGAACGCGTCCATGCTCATCCCCCGGTCACCGGCGGAAACACCGCCACCTCGTCGCCGTCGCTCAAGGCGGAGTCCAGGCGCGCCATCTGCTGGTTCACCGCTACGCGGAACACCCGGTCGGCGGCAAGCTCCCGCGCCCAGACCTCGCCCCGCAGCCGCAACTCCACCAGCAGTTCCCCCACCGTGGCCGCGTCGCTGTCCAAGTGTTCGCTCTCCAGGCCGAACTCGTCCCGCAAGCGGGCAAAATACAAAAGATTCAGTTTCATTGCCTGCCTCTGTGCGCATTAAGCGGATACCGCAGTGTAAGCAATCCGTGCCGGGCCTCCAATACGTCAAGGTAGCTAGGCGCCCGCCCGCAAAAAAGCCCGCTCGCGGCGGGCTGGTCGGGACAAGCCGGCAGATCCTTACTTAACGATCTGCGCCAGTTCGCCCTTCAGGTATTTATTGGCCATGGTGTCCAGGTTGATCGCCTTGATCTTGCTGGCCTGGCCGGCGGAGCCAAAGGCCTCGTAGCGGGCGATACAGATGTCGCGCATCGCGTCGGTGGACACTTTCAGGTATTTGCGCGGATCGAACTCGGCCGGGTGCTGGGCCAGGAAGCGGCGAATAGCGCCGGTGGAGGCCAGACGCAGGTCCGTGTCGATGTTGACCTTGCGCACGCCGTGCTTGATGCCTTCCACGATTTCTTCCACCGGCACGCCGTAGGTTTCACCCAGGTCACCGCCAAACTCGTTGATGATCTGCAGCCATTCCTGCGGCACGCTGGAGGAGCCGTGCATCACCAGATGAGTGTTGGGGATGCGAGCGTGGATTTCCTTGATGCGGTCAATGCGCAGCACGTCGTCGGTGGGCTTCTTGCTGAATTTGTAAGCGCCGTGGCTGGTGCCGATGGCGATGGCCAATGCGTCCACGCCGGTGTCCTTGACGAACTGGGCCGCTTCTTCCGGATCGGTCAGCAACTGGCTGTGGTCCAGCACGCCTTCGGCGCCCACGCCGTCCTCTTCGCCGGCCATGCCGGTTTCCAGGCTGCCCAGGCAGCCGATCTCGCCCTCCACCGACACGCCGCAGGCGTGGGCGAAGTTGACCACGGTGCGGGTGACGTCGACGTTGTAGTCATAGTCGGCCGGGGTCTTGCCGTCGCTCTTCAGCGAACCGTCCATCATCACCGAGGAGAAGCCGAGCTGGATTGAGCGTTGGCACACGTCCGGGCTGGTGCCGTGATCCTGGTGCATCACCACCGGGATGTGAGGGAACTCTTCCACCGCGGCCAGGATCATGTGGCGCAGGAAGGGCGCGCCGGCGTATTTGCGCGCGCCGGCGGAAGCCTGCACGATCACCGGGGCGTTCACCTTGTCGGCGGCCTCCATAATGGCGCGCATCTGCTCCAGGTTGTTGACGTTGAAGGCCGGCAGGCCGTAGCCGAATTCCGCTGCGTGATCCAGCAGCTGACGCATGGAAACGAGAGCCATGGTGTTCAATCTCCGCAAACTGCTCCGCCGGAGCGGAGCATGGTTGGCGCCCGGACCGCGCCGCGGCCCAAGGCGAATTCATCAATTCAGTGTCTGGACACGCTGGACAACAATACGCCGGCGCCGACGAAAGCGCCGCCGGACACCTTGTTGACCAGCTTGAGACGCCGCGCGCTGTTCAGCCAGCCGGCCAAACGCGCGCCGCCGCCGGCGTAAGCCAGCTGCCATGACGCCTCGATCACATAAAACGTCGCCGCCAGGATCGCCAGTTGCGGCCCCTGCGGCTGTTGCGCGTTCATAAACTGCGGGAACAACGCGGTAAAGAAAATAAAGGCCTTGGGATTGCTCATCGCCACCAGGAAACCGGTGCGGAACATGCCCCAGGGCGTGTGCTTGCCGCTCGCCGCCCCGCGGACTTCCTCCACCGGCTGCGGCTGGCTGCGCCAGGTCTTGATTCCCAGATAGATCAAATAGGCGGCGCCCGCGTATTTTACCAAGGAAAACAGCAGTTCGGAGGTGGCCAGCACCGCGCCCAGCCCGGCGGCGGAGCCGAACATGATCAAACCCAGGGCCGTCATCAGGCCAAAACACGTCATCAGCGTGCGCCGCACCCCGTAGTGGATGCCGTGGGTCATCGCCAGCAGCATATTGGGGCCGGGCGTGGCCGAGACGAAAAACACGGTGGTGACGAACAGCAACCAGGTATTGAGCGACATGAATATCTCCGGCGGGTGGGCCATCAGAATGAAACGGCGAGGAATGAAACAGTGTAACGCAAGCCATTCATCCTGATAGCCTTTTCCCAAGCCTTAGAATGTATTTACGATCTCGCGAGCTAAGGCGAGACAAGGCGAAAACGAGCGAAAAAGCGGAATGTACACGTGGTACATGAGCATTTTGAGCTCGTACTCACCGTGCAACGCTTCACGACGCGCAGCAGATCGTAAACAGGTTCTTAGCCGGCGCGCTCGCCCAGGATGGTCACCGCCGGCAACTCCTTGCCTTCCAGGAACTCCAGGAAAGCGCCGCCGCCGGTGGAGATGTAGCTGATGCGCTCGGTGATGCCGTACTTGGCGATCGCCGCCAGAGTATCGCCGCCGCCGGCGATGGAGAAGGCCGGCGAGGCGGCGATGGCCTGGGCCAGGGTCTTGGTGCCGCCGCCGAACTGCTCGAACTCGAATACGCCCACCGGGCCGTTCCATACCACGGTGCCGGCTTTGGCGATGATGGCGGCCAGCTCCCGCGCCGAATCCGGGCCGATGTCCAGAATCATGTCGTCGGCCTCCACGTCCGCCGCGTTCTTGGTCACAGCGGCGGCGGTTTCGGCGAACTCCTTGGCGCAGACTACGTCAGCCGGCAACGGCACATTGCCGCCGCGAGCGCGGATCTTGGCGATCACCTTTTTGGCCTCGTCCACCAGTTCGGCTTCGGCCAGCGATTTGCCGATGGCCTTGCCCTCGGCCAGCAAGAAGGTATTGGCGATGCCGCCGCCCACGATCAACTGGTCAACCTTGTCGGCCAGCGATTCCAGAATGGTCAGCTTGGTGGACACTTTGGAGCCGGCGACGATGGCCACCAGCGGCCGCGCCGGCGCTTGCAGCGCCTTGCCCAGCGCTTCCAGCTCGGCGGAGAGCAGCACGCCGGCGCAGGCGGCCGGCGCGAACTGGGCCACCGCGTGGGTGGAGGCTTCCGCGCGGTGAGCGGTGCCGAAGGCGTCGTTGACGAACACGTCGCACAAGGCGGCGTAGGCGCGGCCCAGGTCGGCGTTGTTCTTTTTCTCGCCCTTGTTCAGGCGCACGTTCTCCAGCATCGCCACTTCGCCGGGCGCCACGCTGAAGCCGGACTGCCAGTCCGCCACCAGGCGCACCGGCCGGCCCAAGAGGCCGGACAAACGCTCCACCACCGGCGCCAGGCTGTCTTCCGGCTTGGGTTCGCCCTCGGTGGGGCGGCCCAGATGGGTCATCAGGATCACGCCGGCGCCGGCCTTCAGGCACAGCTCGATGGACGGCAGGCTGGCGCGGATGCGGGTATCGTCGCCGATGACGCCGTTTTTCACCGGCACGTTCATGTCCACGCGGATCAGCACGCGCTTGCCGGCCAGGGCCTGTTCGGAAAGTTTATTGAATTTCATCGTTCGCTCGCTCGGGTTTGGATTCGCTTGTCGATTGATTCATCGGCGCAGATTCCGGCTTGGCGCCGGGACGGCCGCATTTTTTGCAGTACGGAAAAAAGGCGAAATTGCGCGCGCCGCAGTCGCAGCCGCGGAACAGCTGCAGGCCGCAATGCACGCAGTAGTCGGCGTCGTCGCCGGCAATATTGTATTGATGGTCGCAGGACGGGCAAGTTTTCTTCTGGTAGGCGCCCAAGGCCTGGGCGTAGGCCACGTGTCGCGCGCGCTCGCTCTGGCTTTGCTGCAGTTCGGCGCGCTTTTTCTCCGCGTAGCGCTGGAAGGCCTGGATCATGCGCAGGCCGGCGAACACCGTCAGCGCGATGCCGACGGCCAGCCGCACATAGCCGCCGAAATTGGGCAGATAGGGCAGCAACTCGACAAAGAAGGCGAACAAGGCGAACAGGCCGAAGCCGTAAACGAAGAACCAGTAACGATGAGTCCGGTAACGGCTGAACAGCCATACCGCCAGCAAGAGCAGCGGCAGGATCACCGCCAGCCGCAGCAGGAAGACCTTCAACTCGAAGCGCTGGTAGGCCTGCTGGTAACGATCCTGGGCGACCGTCTCCACCCGGACGATTTCCTCTTGCAGCGTTTGCCGGCTCCGCTCCAGCCCGCGCAGGCCGTCGCTCGCCCGGTCTTCCTTCTGCTGCCATTGCAGGATCTGCGCCTGCAGGGCGTCCAGTTCCCGGGTGCGGCGACTGACTTCGGCGCTTTGCCGCGGATCGGCGCTGGCGGCGCGGCTGGCCAGCCAATTGGCCAAGCCCTTGCGCTGGGTCTGGTAATTGCGCTCCAGTTGCTCACGGGTGGCGCCAAGGTTTTCCAGTTGGGCTCGCTGCGCGTCGTTCTGGCGCTGCAAGGCCTTCTGCCGCTGCCGCAGCGGCTCGATGCCGGCCTGCTGTTGCAGCGTTTCCAGCTGCGGCGGGCCGCCGTCCGGCACGTAGAACAGATCGCGGATCACCAGCTCGCCCAGATTGGACAGAAAGCCGGCGAACACCAAAGCCACCAGCCAGGAGGCCAGCCGGACCCATTTTTCAGGGCGGGACAGTGCTTGGTTTTGTCGCATGCTGCTCTCCTGTAACGGCGGGTTCAGCGGGGGCGATTCGGCGATCGCCCGGCAAGTGTATGCCAAAAAAACGGCCCTACCTTAACATCAATCAAATGCCTGTGGATGTAGCGCCCGCGCTAGCAGACGTAAAAAATCCGGGCCGGCATGGCGCGCCGGCCCGGATTTCCTGGATCACTTCGTCGTCAGCAAGCGAACATCGCGCGCGCGGTGCGCAGCATCTGGCAGCTGAAACCCCATTCATTGTCGTACCAGGCCAGCACCTTCACCATATTGCCGCCGGTCACCTTGGTCAGCGTGGAATCGAAGGTGGAGGCTTCTTCGGTGTGGTTGAAGTCGCCGGACACCAGCGGCAGGGTGTTGTAACTCAGAATACCCTTCATCGCGCCGTTGGCGGCTTCCTTCAGGATGTCGTTGACCTCGTCCTTGGTGGTGTCGCGCGCGGCGCTGAAAGTCAGGTCCACCAGCGATACGTTGATGGTGGGCACGCGCACCGAGAAACCGTCCAGCTTGCCTTTCAGCTCCGGCAACACCAGACCGACGGCCTTGGCCGCGCCGGTCTTGGTCGGAATCATATTGTCGGTGGCGGAACGCGCGCGGCGCAGGTCCTTATGTTTGACGTCGGTCAGCACCTGGTCGTTGGTGAAGGCGTGGATGGTGGTCATCAGGCCTTTCTTGATGCCGATGGCCTGGTGCAGCGCCTTGGCCACCGGGGCCAGGCAGTTGGTGGTGCAGCTGGCGTTGGACACCACGGTCATTTCCGGCTTCAACACGTCGTGGTTGACGCCGTACACAATGGTGGCGTCGACATCGTCGCCGCCCGGCGCGGAGATCAGCACCTTCTTGGCGCCGGCGTCCAGGTGGGCCTGGCATTTGTCCTTGCTGGTGAAGGCGCCGGTGCATTCCAGCACCAGGTCCACGTCCAGTTCCTTCCACGGCAGCTCGGCCGGGTTGCGGGTGCTGAAGAACGGGATCTTGTCGCCGTTCAGGATCAGGTGCGCGTCGTCCTGCTCGACCTCGCCGGGGAAGCGGCCGTGCACGGTGTCGAACTTGGTCAGGTGGGCATTGATGTTGAGATCGCCGGTGGCGTTGACGGCCACTACTTTGAAATCGTCGTGCAGCTGGTTTTCGTAGATGGCGCGCAGTACCTGGCGGCCGATACGGCCGTAACCATTGATGGCGATGCGGATAGTCATGCTTCTAAATCTCCTGGGGACGATCCGGAGCGCCCGGCTTCCCGGCCGGCGCTCCGCGTGTTGTGTAGTGCGTCCACTACATGAAACGGCGAACAAAAGGCCATTGCTTTCGCAATGGCCTGTCTTTACATCACAGCAGCGCTTTGGTCTTGGCCACGACATTGTCGACGGTGAAGCCGAAGGCCTGGAACAACTGCGGGGCCGGGGCGGATTCGCCAAAGTGGTCGATGCCGACCACGTCGCCGTCCAGGCCCACGTATTTGCGCCAGAAGTCCGGATGGCCGGCTTCGATCGCCAGCCGCGGCAGGCCCGCCGGCAGCACGCTGTCGCGCCAGGCCTTGTCTTGCCGGTCGAACACATTGGTGCACGGCATGGACACCACGCGCACGGCGACGCCTTCCGCCGCCAGCGCCTCCTGCGCCTTCAGCGCCAGTTCCACTTCGGAACCGGTGGCGATCAGCACCGCGCGGGCGCCGGCGGCGTCGCGCAGCACGTAGCCGCCCTTCTGGATCGCGGCCAGCTGCGCCGCGTCGCGGGCGACGAAGGGCAGGTTCTGGCGGCTCAGCACCATGCTGCTCGGCGTGGTCTTCTGCTCGACGGCGTGCGCCCAGGCCGCCGCGGTTTCGGCGGTGTCGCACGGACGCCAGGTATGGTGGTTGGGGATGTAACGCAGCGTGGCCACTTGCTCCACCGGCTGGTGGGTGGGGCCGTCTTCGCCAAGGCCGATGGAATCGTGGGTGAACACGAAAATCGGGTTGATCTTCATCAGCGAAGCCATGCGCAAGGCGTTGCGGGCGTATTCGCTGAACATCAGGAAGGTGCCGCCGTACGGACGCAGGCCGCCGTGCAGGGTCATGCCGTTCATGATGGCGGCCATGCCGAACTCGCGCACGCCGTAGCTGATGTAGTTGCCCTGGCCGTCGTGGTCTATCCACTTGGAGCCGGACCAGTTGGTCAGATTGGAGCCGGTCAGGTCGGCGGAGCCGCCGACGAATTCCGGCAGCGCCGGCGACAGCGCTTCCAACGCGATCTGGCTGGCCTTGCGGGTGGCCACGGTCTGGGCGGCGTCGGCGATCTTGGCCAAGGCGGCAGCCTTGGTCTCTTCCCAGCCGGCCGGCAGCTCGCCCTGCATGCGGCGGCTGAATTCGGCTGCCAGTTCAGGGTAAGCGGCGCGGTAGGCGTCGAAGCGCTTGTTCCATTCGATCTCGGCCAGCGCGCCCTTGTCGCGCGCGCTCCACTCGGCGTAAATCTCGGCCGGGATCTCGAACGGCGCGTGCGGCCAATTCAAGCCTTCTCGCGCGGCGGCGATTTCGACCGCGCCCAACGGCGAGCCGTGGCAATCGTGGCTGCCCTGCTTGGTGGGCGCGCCGAAGCCGATGGTGGTCTTGCAGCAGATCAGCGTCGGACGCGCGCTTTCCTTCTGCGCGGTGGCGATGGCGGTGGCCACTTCCACCGGATCGTGCCCGTTGACGTTCTTGATCACCTGCCAGCCGTAGGCTTCGAAGCGGGCCGGCGTGTCGTCGGTGAACCAGCCTTCCACGTGGCCGTCGATGGAGATGCCGTTGTCGTCCCAGAAGGCGATCAGCTTGTTGAGCCCCCAGGTGCCGGCCAGCGAGCAGGCTTCGTGGCTGATGCCTTCCATCAGGCAGCCGTCGCCCAGGAAAGCGTAAGTGTGGTGGTCTACGATCTGATGGCCGTCGCGATTGAACTGCGCCGCCAGCATTTTCTCGGCCAGCGCCATGCCCACCGCGTTGGTGATGCCCTGGCCCAGCGGGCCGGTGGTGGTTTCAATGCCGGGAGCGTAGCCGTATTCGGGATGGCCGGGCGTTTTGGAGTGGAGCTGACGGAACTGCTTGAGGTCTTCGATGGAGAGGTCGTAACCGGAGAGGTGCAACAGGCTGTAGATCAACATGGAACCGTGACCGTTGGACAGCACGAAGCGGTCGCGGTCTGGCCAGTTGGGGTTGGCCGGGTTGTGTTTCAGGTGATCGCGCCACAATACTTCCGCGATGTCTGCCATCCCCATCGGGGCGCCGGGGTGACCGGATTTGGCTTTTTCAACAGCATCCATGGACAGGAAACGGATGGCGTTGGCAAGCTCGGTACGGGTGACCATTTCGGGAAAACCTCAAGACTTGTGTGGAAACCGGGACGACGGCCGCGCCATCCGAACATGCCTCCGGCATGGACCAACCGTCGCAAAATCATGGAATTATCGCTGATTTTCACCATAGGCGGCAACCGCCCCGCCGCGCGGAATACCGTGGCGGCATGAAGGGGTATGAAAAATAGCCGGATGCGGCCGTTTTGCAAGATAATGCCGATGCAGGCGTAAAATGCATTTTGAATCAAAAGCCTGCGAATGATTCCGCTCCCGATTTCATCGATGACGAATGGGCATAATGCGGATAAGAGGCGCAGGCGGGGAAACCCGCGTCGCAAATCGCGGTCAGTCTGGCTCTGCCTTTTTGCCGCGCAAACGACGCAACGACGCGAGCCGGCCGGCGCCGCCAAGCGCCGCCGGCTTGTTTGGCACAACCTTTTTTGGAGATTTAGATGCAATCATTCGATGCCCTACCCGCTCCGCGCAAAGTCGCTTTAGGACGCGGCTGGCGCTGGATCGTGGAGGCCTTCTACATTGTTCGCCAGCAGCCGCTGACCTGGATTTTGCTGGCGCTGGCCTATCTGGTGATCAATTTCATCGTCAGCATGATTCCCTTGCTGGGCGGCCCGCTGTCCTTCTTCCTGGCGCCGGTGTTCGCCGCCGGCTTCATCCTGGCGGCGAAAAAATGCGAGCAGGGATCGGAGCTGGAACTGGGCGATCTGTTCGCCGGCTTCAAGACCGCGCTGCGGCCGCTGATCAATGTGGGCATGCTGTACCTGGCCATCCTGATCGTCATCGGCGTGGTGCTGGGCCTGTTGATGGGCGCGATGGGCGTGAGCGTGGCCAAGAGCGACCCCAACGCGATCCCGGTGATCGCCGGCCCCATCGCGCTGTTCGCCTTCATCGGCGGCGTGGCTATCTTCCTGGTCAGCCTGGCTTACTGGTTCGCGCCGGCGCTGGTGACGCTGAACCAGGCCGGCCCGTGGCAGGCGATCCGCGCCAGCCTGCAAGCCGGCCTCGCCAACTGGGGCGCGGTATTGGTAAGCGGTCTGATGCTTGCGGTGCTGGCCTTCATCGCGATGATTCCGCTGGGCCTTGGCCTCTTGCTGTGGTTCCCGGTGCTGTACGTGACCGCCTACACCGGCTGGAAAGATATTTTCGGCCAGTCGGCGACGCCGGCGCGGCCGGACGAGCCGGTGGTGTTTTAAGAACCTGTTCAACGTCTGCTGCGCGTCGGCGATACGGCGTTAAAACCGCTGCGAAATGCTCATGTACCATCGCTTCCTCAGCCGTTTTCGCCTTGTCTCGCCTTAGCTCGCTAGATCGTAAACACGCTCTAAGCCCGGCTCGCCTCTTCAATCAAGCCCCGCCCAGCGGGGCTTTTTCATGCCCTCACAGCAGCATCGCGGCGGCCCAGCCAAAGCCCAGCAAGGGCAGGTTGAAGTGCAGGAAAGTCGGCACCACCGTGCCCCACATATGATCATGCTGGCCATCTGCGTTCAAACCGGCGGTCGGCCCCAGAGTGGAATCCGACGCCGGCGAGCCGGCGTCGCCCAAGGCCGCGGCCGTGCCGACCAGCGAAACGATGGCCAGTTCGGAAAACCCGAACCCCAAGGCCAGCGGCACGTAGATGGAGGCGATGATGGGGACGGTGGAGAAGGACGAGCCTATCCCCATGGTGATCAGCAAACCCACCAACAACATCATGAAAGCGGCCAGCGCGCGGTTGTCGCCAATCAGCGCCACCGAGGAACGCACCAGCGACTGGACGTCGCCGCTGGCGTTCATCACGCTGGCGAAGCCCGCCGCGGCGATCATGATAAAGCCCACCTGGGCCATCAGGCGCATGCCCTGAGTGAAATGGCTGTCCAGTTCGGTCCAGCGCATCACCCCGGAGCCGGAGATCAAGGCAAAACCCACCAGGCCGCCAAACACCATGGACCCGGTCCACAGCTGCGCCAGCAAGGACAGCAACAAGGCCGCGCCAATGGACACCCGCTGCCAAGGACCCAATTTGACGCTGCCGTGTTCACCGCCGGTCACGGCGACATCCTGGTAACTGCGCCGCCGCCGATAGCTGAACAGCAAGGCCAGCGCCAGACCAAACACCATGCCCGACGCTGGGATCAGCATAGCCAAAGGCGCCGCGCTCAAGCCAACCTGAAAGCCGCTGGCCGCGCCGGCCTTGTTGATGTTGCCCACCAGGATATCGTTGAGGAAGATGGCGCCGAAGCCGATCGGCATCGTCATATACATCACGGTAATGGAAAAGGTGATGGCGCAGGCCACCGCGCGCCGGTCCAGTTGCAGCCGGTTCATCACCAGTAGCAAAGGCGGCACCAGGATGGGGATGAAGGCGATATGCACGGGAATGACGGTGCCCGAGGCGAAACCGGCCAGCACCAGGCAAGCCAGCAAACTCCACTTGACCACGCGCAGCATGCGCTCCGAATGCCCTCCGTGCTGGATGTAGCCGACCATCCGGCCCGACAGCCCCTGCACAATGCCGGTGCGCGACAGCGCAATGGCGAAAGCGCCCAAGGTCGCATAGGCCAGCGCCACCGGAGCGCCGGCACCCAAGCCCCCGTTGAACGCTTGCACCACCGCCTCTGGCGACATGCCCGCGTAAATGCCGCCAATGGCGGCGGAAAGAATCAGGGCCAACACCACCGGCACCCGCGACAGGCTCAAAGCCATCATGACCAATACGGCTAACACTACGGCATTCATCGGAGTCTCCTCGTTCACGCCCGTCTTGGCGGGCGCGTCGATAGTCTGGCGTCCCGGCACCGCCGGGCTCCACTCCCCGAACTACGCGCATCATGGTCTGATGGCTCATGATTATCAGCTTCGCCTCCGGCTTGCCGGAGACGAGCGCGCCGGCCCAGGAAACACCTGGAGCCGGCGTTTTACAACCCGCCGCTTTCCCTTTACGCGGTGGGCTGAGTGCTTACAGCGACGGCAGCAGGCCGGTCTCGACGAAACGGTTGTAGGAACCGCTGGCCACCAGCGCGGCGGCTTTCTCGATGTCCGGCGCGAAGTAGCGGTCCTTGTCGTAGAAGCTCACCTGCTCGCGCAACTCCGCCTTGGCCGCTTCCAGCTTGGCCGAGGTCTTGTGCGGCGCGCGGAAGTCCACGCCCTGGCAGGCGGCCAGCAATTCCACCGCCAGGATGCCGGCGGTGTTGCCGGCCATGTCGCGCAGACGGCGGCCGGCGAAAGTGGCCATGGACACGTGGTCTTCCTGGTTGGCCGAGGTGGGCAGGCTGTCCACCGAGGCCGGATGCGCCAGCGATTTGTTTTCCGAAGCCAGGGCCGCGCCGGTGACCTGGGCGATCATGAAGCCGGAGTTGACCCCGCCGTTATTGACCAGGAAGGGCGGCAGCTTGGACAGATTGCTGTCGATCAGCAGCGCCATCCGGCGTTCGGAGAGCGAGCCGATTTCGGCAATCGCCAGCGCCAGATTGTCGGCGGCGAAGGCCACCGGCTCGGCGTGGAAGTTGCCGCCGGACAGGATGTCGTTGTCGGCGGCGAACACCAGCGGGTTGTCGGACACTGAGTTGGCTTCCACCACCAGCACCGCCGCGGCTTGGCGAATCTGGGTCAGGCAAGCGCCCATCACTTGCGGCTGGCAGCGCAGCGAGTACGGGTCCTGCACCTTGCCGCAGTTTTCGTGCGAGCCTTCGATCTCGCTATGTTCCAGCAGGCTGCGGTAAATACGGGCGGCGTCGATCTGGCCGGCGTGGCCGCGCACAGCGTGAATGCGTTCGTCGAACGGCGTGCGGCTGCCCAGCGCGGCTTCCACCGACAGCGCGCCGGCCACCGAGGCCGAGGCGTACAGGTCTTCCGCGGCGAACAGACCTTCCAGCGCAAAGGCGGTGGACGCCTGGGTGCCGTTCAGCAAGGCCAGGCCTTCCTTGGGCGCCAGAGTAATCGGCTCCAGGCCGGCGGAGCGCATCGCCACCGCGCCCGGCACGCGGGTGCCGTTGACGAAGGCTTCACCCTCGCCGATCAACACCGCGCTCATATGCGACAGCGGCGCCAGATCGCCGGACGCGCCCACCGAGCCTTTCTGCGGAATCACTGGATAGATGCGCTGGTTGAACAAGGTGACCAGCGCCTCGATCACCAGCCGGCGGATGCCGGAAAAACCGCGCGCCAGCGAGTTGATTTTCAAAGCCATCACCAGGCGCACGGTGGATTCGTCCATCGGCGCGCCGATGCCGGCGGCGTGGGAGAGCACGATGGAGCGCTGCAGCAATTCCAGCTCTTCCGGCGCGATGCGGGTATTGGCCAGCAAGCCGAAACCGGTGTTGATGCCGTAAGCGGTGCGGCCTTCGGACAGCACCCGCGCCACCGTGGCGGCGGAGGCGTCGATGGCGGCGTGGCTGGACGGATCCAGTTTCAGTTGCAAACCGGTTTCACGTGAAACGCGACGCAGCTCGGCCAGGCTGAGCGTGCCGGGAACAATATTCAATGCCATCTTGAGGTTCTCCTTCTAAAGCGTTTGCAGCGCCGCTCGCCGCGGTGAGCGCTGGTTTTGTGTTATCGCGCCCTGCCGGCAAGCGGCTTGAATGTTCCGGCGAGCGAGCGCCCGCCGGATAAAAAAACCTTGCGCCGCGCCTTTACGCGGCGTCGCGCTGAGCCTGAGCCTCCACGCCGGGCGCCAGCACCCGGCTCCACAGGAAATGTCCAGCCACCACCAGCGCCACCCACACCATGCCCACCAGCAGCGCGGAGCGGGTATCCTCGAAGTAACCAAGCACGCCGATCACGAACAACATGAAGCCGATCGCCGCCAGCGGCGCGTACGGCCAGAACGGCACCGGGAATTTCAGCTCCGCCGCCTGCTCCTTGCTCATCTGGCGGCGCATCGCCACCTGAGACAGCAAGATCATCAGCCACACCCACACCGTGGCGAAGGTGGCGATGGAGGCGATCAGCAAGAACACGTCCTTGGGCATCAGGTAGTTGAGCACCACGCCCAACAACAAGGCGGCGGCCATGACCAACACCGTCATCCACGGCACGCCGTTGGACGACAGCTTGGCGAAACTCTGCGGCGCCTGGCCCTGACGCGCCATGCCGTAAAGCATGCGGCCGGCGCCGAAGATGTCGCTGTTGATCGCCGAGATCGCCGCCGAGATCACCACCGCGTTGAGAATATGGGCGGCGGCGGGAATGCCCAGGCTTTCGAAAATCTGCACGAAGGGGCTGCCCTGGCTGCCGATCTTCGGCCACGGGAAGATGGACATCAGCACGGTCAGCGTCAGCACGTAGAACAACAGGATGCGCACCGGCACCGCGTTGATCGCGCGCGGGATGGTGCGCTGCGGATCCTGCGCCTCCCCGGCGGAAATGCCGATGATCTCGATGCCGCCGAAGGCGAACATCACCACCGCCAGCGAGGCGACCACCCCGCCCCAGCCATTGGGCATGAAACCACCGTGCGACCACAGATTGTGCAGGCCGCTGGCCTCGGCGCTGCCGAAGCCGAACAGGATGATGGCCACGCCGCCGATGATCATCGCGACGATGGCGCCCACCTTGACGATGGACAGCCAGAACTCCATTTCGCCGAACACCTTGACGCTGCACAGGTTCAAGGCGCCGATGAAGAAGATGATGCTCAGCACCCAGATCCAACGGTCCACTTCCGGAAACCACAAACTCATGTAGATGCCGAAGGCGGTCACGTCGGCCAGGCAGACGATGATCATCTCGAAAGCGTAGGTCCAGCCGGTGATCACCCCGGCCAAGGGGCCAAGGTAGCTGGTGG
Source organism: Chromobacterium fluminis (assembly GCF_011602385.1). Classification (NCBI taxonomy): domain Bacteria; kingdom Pseudomonadati; phylum Pseudomonadota; class Betaproteobacteria; order Neisseriales; family Chromobacteriaceae; genus Chromobacterium; species Chromobacterium fluminis. The sequence goes on from NZ_JAAOMA010000009.1 coordinate 63,146, forward strand.
CGTAATGGCCGAAGGAACCGGCCACCGGGTTATGCACCGCCATCTCGCCCAGCGCGCGCATCACCATGTAGACGGCCGCGCCGCCGATCAAATAAGCCAGCAATACCGCCGGACCGGCCATCTGTATCGCCGCCGCCGAACCGTAGAACAAGCCGGTGCCGATGGCCGACCCCAGCGCCATGAAACGGATGTGACGGGCGGTCAGACCGCGCGTCAGTGTTTGTGTCTGCATCTCTCTCCTCCTGGGCATGGCTGCGCTTGTCGACCGAACGCGGATGCGCCCGCTACGCCGCATCCCGCGGCCCGACATGTTTCGTTGCGCAACCCAGCGCCGGCAAACTGTAGAGCCAGCGTGGACGGACCACAAGACCAAGACGCGGAATCCGCGACAGCTCATGACGAAACCATGTGGACTGCGGGCGCGAACGCGCCGGCGCGTCTCAACGAACGCGCAAGAACAACCTGACCGTTTTTTTCCTTTGCAAAACAATTGCCTGCCCCGCCGCTTATTTGTACAAGCTTGTCGTGCGGGGCCGCGGCATCCGGGCCTTCCCGGCTGCCGTCAGTCGCCGCCGGCGTGAGCGCGGCGGCAATACCCTACCTTCAGAACGTAAGGGTTCTCAGCGCTTCAGCATCGGCAGGTCCAATCCCTGCTCTCTCGCGCAGTTCTCGGCGATCTCATAGCCTGCGTCGGCGTGACGCATCACGCCGGTGCCCGGGTCGTTGCGCAGCACGCGGCCCACGCGCTTGGCCGCGGCGTCGCTGCCGTCGCAGACGATGACCACGCCGGAATGCTGGGAGAAGCCCATGCCCACGCCGCCGCCGTGATGCAGCGACACCCAGGTGGCGCCGCCGGCGGTGTTGAGCAAGGCGTTCAGCAAGGGCCAATCGGACACGGCGTCGGAACCGTCCTTCATGCTTTCAGTCTCGCGGTTGGGCGAGGCCACCGAACCGGAGTCCAGGTGGTCGCGGCCAATTACGATGGGCGCTTTCAACTCACCGTTCTTGACCATCTCGTTGAAGGCCAGTCCCAGGCGGGCGCGGTCCTTCAGGCCCACCCAGCAAATACGCGCCGGCAAGCCCTGGAAGCTGATGCGCTCCTTGGCCATATCCAGCCAGTTATGCAGGTGAGGATCGTCCGGGATCAGCTCCTTGACCTTCTGGTCGGTCTTGTAGATATCTTCCGGATCGCCGGACAGCGCCACCCAGCGGAAGGGGCCGATGCCTTCGCAGAACAGCGGGCGCACATAGGCCGGCACGAAGCCGGGGAAGTCGAACGCGTTGGCCACGCCCTCTTCCAGCGCCATCTGGCGGATGTTGTTGCCGTAGTCCAGCGTGGCGGCGCCGTGCTGCTGCAGAGCCAGCATCGCGCGCACCTGCACCGCCATCGACTGCTTGGCGGCGGCGGTGATTTCGGCGGCGGACGTTTTCTGCTTGGCGCGCCATTGCTCCACGGTCCAGCCCTGCGGCAGATAGCCGTGCACCGGGTCGTGGGCCGAGGTCTGGTCGGTGACCACGTCCGGAGTGATGCCGCGTTCAACCAGTTCCGTGAACACGTCGGCGGCGTTGCCCAGCAAGCCCACCGACACCGCCTTGCCGCTGTGCTTGGCCTCATCAATGATGGCCAGCGCCTCGTCCAGGGTCTTGGCCTTGCGGTCCACATAACGGGTTTTCAGTCGGAAATCGATGCGGGTCTCGTCGCATTCGACGGCGATCATGCTGAAGCCGGCCATGGTGGCGGCCAGCGGCTGGGCGCCGCCCATGCCGCCCAAGCCGCCGGTCAGAATCCAGCGGCCTTGCGGCTTGCCGTCGAAGTGCTGGTTAGCCACGGAGAAGAAGGTTTCGTAAGTCCCCTGCACAATCCCTTGCGAACCGATGTAGATCCAGGAGCCGGCGGTCATCTGGCCGTACATCATCAGGCCCTTCTTATCCAGCTCGTTGAAGTGCTCCCAATTGGCCCAGTGCGGCACCAGGTTGGAGTTGGCGATCAAAACGCGCGGCGCGTCGGCGTGAGTCTTGAACACGCCCACCGGCTTGCCGGATTGCACCAGCAGAGTTTCGTCGTCCTCCAGACGCTTGAGCACGTCCAGGATGGTGTCGTAGCACTTCCAGTCGCGGGCGGCGCGGCCAATGCCGCCGTACACCACCAGGCTTTGCGGATGCTCGGCCACTTCCGCGTCCAGATTGTTCTGGATCATGCGGTAGGCGGCTTCGGTCAGCCAGCTCTTGCAAGTCAATTCGGCTCCGCGCGGCGCGCGGATGTGGCGGGTCGGATCAAAACGCGGGTCGGACATCAGTATTCTCCTTTGTAAACCCGCCGCCGGTTGTGACCCGGCGGGCGGGGAATGACGCTATCGCTAAACGGATTCAGGCTTGTTTCAGATGCCGGCCTATGCTCCACGCCAGCCGGGCGGCGGTCTTGGCGCCGTGGCTGTCTATGTCGAAGGCCGGGTTCAATTCCACCAGGTCGGCGGCCGCCAATTTGCCGCTTTCGGCCAGGCGCCGGACCAGGGCCTCGACCACGGGCAGCGCCACCCCCATGGCGGCGGGGGCGGAAACCGCCGGCATCACGCTGGCGGGCAATACATCCAGATCTATGGTCAGGTAGACGATGTCCACCTGATCGACGAAAGCCATCATCGCGCTGCGCACCGTGGACAAGGTATCCAGCGTCATGTCGCTGTCCAGCGTCCACTTGACGCCGAGCGCGCGGGCGCGGGCGAACAGCGCCTGGGTGTTGGACGGCTCGGCCACGCCCAGGCACAGATAGTGGAAAGGCCGGCCGGCTTGCGCGCAATCGGCGGCGATCTGGGCGAACGGGGTGCCGGAGGTGGCCTCGGCCGCTTCGCGAAGATCAAAATGAGCGTCGAAATTGACAATGCCGATCACCTTGTCCGGATGCGCGGCCGCCAGGCCGCGCCAGGTGCCGTAGGCGGTTTCGTGGCCGCCGCCCAGCACCAGCGGGAAATGACCGTCGGCGCGCAGCCGACGCACTTGTTCCGCCAACCGCGCCTGCGCGGCGTCCAGATCGCCGTCGGCGCAGGCCACGTCGCCGGCGTCGCACAAGGGCAAGGCCTGGTGCCAGGCCAGATTGGCCAACGCCTTGCGGATCGCCGTCGACCCGGCGGCCGCGCCGACGCGGCCCTGGTTGCGGCGCACGCCCTCGTCGCAGACAAAGCCGACGATGCCGACGCCCGGCTCCAGCCCGGCGGCGTAGGGCCGCGCCAGTTGATGCCAGCGCCGCGCCAGATCGCCCTCGCCGGCGTCGATCCGGCCGTTCCAAACACTCATGTCCACGCTCATGCTTCAACAGCCTTTCATATGCTGCGCCACGCCGCGGAACACGCGCTGACGCAAAGGATTGTCGCCCAAGCCGTAAACGATCTCGGCCGGCGAATCGATGTCCCACACCAAGAAGTCGGCGACGCGGCCGGCGGCCAAGCGGCCGTTGCTGCCGCCGCGGCCCAGCGCCTGCGCCGCGTGGCGGGTGACGCCGGCCAGCGCCTCTTCCGGCGTCAGGCCGAACAAGACGCAGGCCTGGTTCATCGCCAACCGGATGGAGGCGAACGGGCTGGTGCCGGGATTGAGATCGGTGGACACCGCCATCGGCACGCCGGCGGCGCGGAGCAGCTCCACCGGCGGCTTCTGGGTCTCGCGCAGGAAATAGAAGGCGCCCGGCAGCAGCACCGCCACGGTGTCGGCGGCCTTCAAGGCCGCCACGCCGGCGGCGTCCAGATATTCAACGTGATCGGCGGACCAGCCGCCGAACTCGGCCACCAATTCGGCGCCGTGCAGATTGGACAGCTGCTCGACATGCCCCTTGACCTTGAGACCATGCGCGCGCGCCGCCTCGAACACGCGGCGGGTCTGCGCCGGGCTGAAGCCCACGCTCTCGCAGAAAGCGTCAACCGCCTCCGCCAAGCCGGCGCTCGCTGCGGCCGGCAGGATGGCGTCGACGATGTGGTCGATGTAGGCGTCGGCGCGGCCGGCGAACTCCGGCGGCAGCGCGTGAGCGGCCAGCAAGGTGGCGGACACTTCCACCGGCAGCTCGTCCCGCAAACGCCGCGCCGCGCGCAATTGCTTGAGTTCGTCTTCCAGACTCAGGCCGTAGCCGGACTTGATTTCCACCGTGGTCACGCCCTCGGCCATCAAGGCGCGCAGCCGCGGCTTGGCGGCGGCGGCCAGGCCGGCCTCGTCCAACGCCCGAGTGGCGCGCACAGTGGATACGATGCCGCCGCCCTCGGCGGCAATCTGTTGGTAAGGCACGCCGTTGAGGCGCTTTTCCCATTCGGCGGCGCGGTTGCCGCCGTAGACCAAGTGGGTGTGGCAATCGATGAAGCCTGGGGTGATCCAGGCGCCCTGGGCGTCGATCACCGCGCCGTCGAAACCCGCGGGGTCGATATCCGCGGCCGGCGGCAACGCGACGATGCGGCCGGCTTCCAGCAAAAGCGCATGGCCTTCCAAGGCGCCGTAGGGCGCCGGGAGGCTCGGGTCCATCGTCGCCAGCCTGGCGTTGATCCACAGGCTACGGCGATCCGTTTCGGCTTGACTCATGGTGGGCTCGTTGCGGGTTATTTGTATATACAATTAATCCTATCCAAACTGCCTGTCAAGTTTGGCGCCGTGATTTTTGTAAATAGGCAGAATTGGCAGATTGTGCTTACAGGACAATCATTTGATGTTGCATGGCAACAAAAAAGCCGCCCAGAGGCGGCTTGTGCGAGCGCGAAAATTCAACGCTAATTTGTATATACATTAAAACGCCGCAAACCATCAGGCGCCACGGCGCGGACGCTTAGCGCTTGACCCGGGTTTGCGAACGCAGCTTGTAGCGCGAGCCCGGATGGGTCAGCCGCGCAAAGCTGACCAGCTTCTTGTGCGACCAGGTGCGGCGTAAAACCAACAGGCAGGGCTCACGCGCCGTCATGTCCAGCATCGCCTGCTCCGCCGCGCTGGGCAGCACCGCCTCCACGCTGTGCTCGATATCGGTCAGCGGGCAATTTTTCATCAGGTAGTCATTGGGCGTGCGGCTGCTGAAGTCCTGTTCCAGATAATCCGGCGCGAAGGCGGGGTTGACGTAGCGGTCTTCCAGCTGAATGGCCACATCGTCCTCTCGGTGCACGATCAAGGAGCGAAATACCGTACTGCCTTCCTTTACCCCCAGGCGCAAGGCCACGTCCTCGGTGGCGAGCACGGCCTTGAGTTCGTAAACGTCGGCGCTGTGGCGGTGGCCGCGCGCCTCGATTTCCTCGGAGATATTGTTGATGTCCAGCAAAGGCGACTCAGCCTTGCGCTCGGCCACATAAGTGCCGTCGCCGGCGAAGCGCAGCAGGATGCCGGCCTCGGCCAGATCGCGCACCGCCTTGTTGACGGTCATGCGCGACACCTGGAACTGGCGCGCCAACTCCAGCTCTGGCGGGATCTTGCCGCCGGGCAGAAACTGGCGGGAGCGGATGCCTTCGAGGATGTATTCCTTGATGCGCAAATAACGCGGTTGTGCTGTGGATGACACCTTGGGAACCTAGAAGATTGAACGGTTGGCAAAAGGATTGTAGCCCAAGGCGGCGCGCAAGCCCCTGATCCAGCGCAGACAAAACCGGCCGCGGGCATTGCCGCCGCCGCTTGTCTGCGCCAAGATGGAAGCCCGTCGCCCGTTTGCGAGGCCTGACATGACGCTTGAGCAATGGTTGCAAGAGTATGATCTCAGTCACCGCCATCCCGTCAATATCCGCATTCATAAAATCTGCGTGCCCGCCATCGTGTTCGCGCTCTTGGGCCTGCTATCCAGCGTGCCCTCGCCGCTGAACCTCGCCTGGCTGGCCGCGGCGGCCGGCCTGGCCTTCTATTGGCGGCTGGGCCGCGCGCCCGCGCTGGCGATGGCGGCGATGTGCCTGCCCATGCTCTTGCTTCTGGAGGCGGCGACGCGAGCCGGCCTGCCGCTGGCGTTCCTCTCTCTGGGGCTGTTCGTCGTCGCCTGGATCGGCCAGTTCGTCGGCCACGCGATCGAAGGCAAAAAGCCCTCCTTCCTGCGCGACCTGCAATTCCTGCTGATAGGTCCGCTATGGACGCTGCGCCGCTGGCTATAGCGCGCTATCATCGGTTTTTTGCCCGGAACCCCGTATGTCCGTCGCCCTGCCTCCCGCCGCCTCGCTGTCCAACCGCGCGCCCGGCGTCGATATTCTCGTGATTGCCGCGGCGGATTTCCACGCGGAAATCTCCTTGCTGGGCGGCCAGTTGCTCAGTTTCCGCCCCGCCGGCGAACAACCCTTGCTGTATTTGTCGCCGCAGGCGCGCTACCTGCCGGGCAAGGCCATACGCGGCGGCGTGCCGCTGTGCTGGCCCTGGTTCGGCCCGCACCCGGACGACCCGACGCAGCCGGCCCACGGCGTGGCGCGCACGCAAGCCTGGCGCCTGGACGAAGTCCGGGAAGACGCCGGCGCGTTCCACGTGAAACTCTCCGGCCCCCAACACCACGGCCTTACGGCGGAAATGGAATACCGGCTGGGCGCAGCGGTGGAGGCGGCGCTGACCACCCGCAATCACGGGGATCGTCCCCTGCGACTGGGCGCCGCGCTGCACAGCTATCTGGCCGTAGGCGACGCGCGTCTGGCCACGCTGTCCGGCCTGGACGGCGCACGCTGTCACGACAAAGTGGCAGGCCGCGAACGCCGCTGGCCGGACGGCGAGTTCCGCTTTCACGGCGAAGTGGACAGCATTGTTTACAGCGAGCGGCCCGCCTTGCTCCGCGACCCGGTCTGGCAACGTTGCATTCGCGTCACAGCGGAAGGCGCCGGCAGCGTGGTGGTATGGAACCCGGCGGCTGAAAAGACGGCCTTGCTGGGCGACTTGCCGACAACCGCCTGGCTTGATTTCATCTGCGTGGAAACCGCCAACGCCGGCGACGATGTCCGAGAGCTTGCTCCCGGCGCCAGCCATCGCCTGGCTTGCCGCTTGACGCTGGAGCCCTTCCACGCCGAGGCCGGGGTATAATGAGGGCCGAAACCGCCGCGGCCCTCAGCCCGGCGGACCGCGTTTTTCAGTTCCGGAACCCCTAGCGATGGCCAGACCCGACAAGATTTCCCGTTTCCTGCCGATTTCCTTTGCCAACGGCAACAGCGTGCGCCGCTTCGGCAAACACTGCCCCAGCTGTCGCGCGATGGTGGGCTCGGAGCATATGGAAGGCATCGCCAGCAAGCAGCAGGACAAGATCTTCCTCGCGGCCCAGGCGCGCTGCCCGTCCTGCGGCGCCGGCTTTCCGGTACGTTGCGTGATTACCGACGACAAACGCGTTCACCGCGTGCTGCTCCCGCACTGGGCCTTCCGCATGTGGCTGCACATGGCCACCCGCAACGATCCGCAACCGCCCGGCGACGACAACTGGACGCTGGAGGAAGCCCCGACGGAAACCGCGCAGCAAGGCTTCGTGCTGCCCGACAACGCCTTCGTCACCCGTTCAGAGGAAGTGCTGGGTCGTTTTCAGGGAGAGCCGATCAACGCCTGGATCGAATATCAGGGCCAGCGCTTCGTGTTCGAGCGCGCCGCGCCGCCCAGCGGCGACGCCCGGCTGGACGCCAGCGAACTGCTGTTTGAGGGCCGGCTGATTTACCGTCAGGCTTGAGCGGCGACCTTTAAAAACAACGGCAGCCCGCGGGCTGCCGTTTTTGCGTTCTAAAGCCTAGTACGGCTCACGATCGCGCGCGCCACCGAACTCTCCGTGTCGCGTCCCGCGAAGCGCAGCGGATCGTGAGCAAACCTTAGAACGTGTTTACGATCTCGCGAGCTAAGGCGAGACAAGGCGAAAACGAGCGAAAAAGCGGAATGTACTCGTGGTACATGAGCATTTTGAGCTTGGTTTCAACCGCCGTATCGCCGACGCGCAGCAGATCGTAAACAGGTTCTTAGTGTGCAACGGCCGGGTAACGCTCCCCCACCCACGCCTCGAAACGGCGGCACATTTCCGTCTCCCCCGCGGTGTTGTCGGCGATCAGCTCGGCGCCGTGCACCAGACGTATCGTCGCGTCCAGCCGCTCCGGGTAATCCCGCGCATAATCCCGTTCCGCGGCGGCGGCGATCAGCCTCTCCGCTTCCCTCCAGGCCTCGTCCACGCTGAGGTCGCAGGCTTCCGCCAGATAACGGGCGTTGAAATGCTCGCCGGTCAGGCTCAGCAAAGTGGCGTCGTGATCTAGGCTGTTGCCCGGAGCCCAGTAATGCTTGGCCAGCAGCGGGCCGATCGCCGGATTGTCGGTCAGATAGCCGTATTCGCGCAGGAAATGGGCCCGGGTCTGATACACCGCCATATGCGCCAGCAGATAGCCGTGATAAGACGCCGCCGACTCCTGATTCAACAGATGCGGAATCGCCAGCAGCGGTCGCGGGCCGCATTCGACGCCCAAGATCTCGCGCTCGCAGCGGCGCGCCAGCGCCAACACCGTTTCCGGCGTCAGTTCCGCCTCCGGCAGCCGGTACAGCTCGCGCTCGAAGTAAGCGACCACGGCGATGGACCGCTCGGAGAAGGCGAAGAAAGGCTGGATCGCCTCAATGCGCGCGCGGATCAGCGCGTCCGGCATCGCCTCGCCCGCGGCGTTGCGCGCGTAGCGCTTCAGCCAGTCGGCGTCGTTCAGCAGGCTGTCGCAGAACATGCTCTGGGTTTCGGCGTAAGCCATCGAGGTGGGCGCGAACTCCTGGGAGAAGCACGGCGCGTTTTGGATCACATTGGCGAAATGAGCGGCGTGGCCGCCTTCGTGGAACAAAGTGTTGATCGCGCGCGCGCCACTGCCCACCTGATCCGGCGTGGCGTCGGCGGTGAAATTGATCCTGCCCGGCACCCAACGGCCGCCGTCGTAATAGCTGGGCACCGGCCCGTGGCAGAAGCCGTTCTGATACTTGCCTTTGCGCTCCACGAGGTCCAGCTGCATGGTGGCCTGCCGGTATTGCACGCCCAAGCGGCGAAAACTCAGCACCCAGCGTTCCACCGCCTTGGAGAACGGCAGATAGGGATCCATCTGCCGGGTAACGTCGCCGCTCATATGGAAGCGCAGATTGTACGGCAGCAACGCCTCCGCGCCTTTGTCGTCGGCCAAGCGCCGCAGCGCCCGCTGATTGGCGTCGCGGGTGCGCGCTTCGAAATCATCGAGCACGGCGAACAGCTCCTCCGACCTCATCTGCTCGTTCTTGCGCACCTTGTGCTCAAAATAATCGGCGCTGCCCAGGCTGCGCGCCAGCGCGTTGCGTTGTTTGACGATGTCGAGAAAACCGTTGTCCAGCACCCAGCGCTCCAGATCGAGCAAGGCGTCGTGCGAGCTTTTGCGCGCGGCGAGATCTGGGTTGGTGGCCATATTGATGGCCAGCATGGTGAGCGTCGCCTCTTCGCGCTCGCCGCGCTCGTTGATGTGGCTGAGCGCGAGGTCGCGGCGCTTGGCGAACAACTCGGCCTCCATCTCGATCAGCCGGCGCATCTGCTCCTGCGCCGCCGCGCTGGCGATGATGTTGCTTTCAAACAGGGCCAACCAACCCTGATAGCCGTGCAGCAAGGCGTCGCGCTCCGCGCCGGCCGGCTGCGCCTGCAAACGCTCCAAGGCCGCGCGCACCACCGACAGCCGTTCCGGGCTGGAGATAAAGGCTTTGTAGTCGGCTTCGGCGCGAGCGAAACCGTCGTGGTCGTCGGACACCGCCATATAGGTGTCCCAGAACAGGTCTTCCTTGGTTTTGTGCACCGCCAGGTAATCGTGGTTGAGCTGGTCGAACTCCGCGCGCAGTTCGGCAATTGCTGTCATCTTGCTACTCTCCTTTGCGCTGTCCATCAGCTGCTTTTGGCAGGCCTGGACAGTCTGTTTATGAAATTTGCATTGAGTGTGCGCGCGCCTTCCACACGGGTCAAGTGCGAGCCGCTCCCATCGCTAAGCACCTGTTCAACGCCGTATCGCCGACGCTCAACGGACATTGAACAGGCGCTTAGCTCGCGAGATCGTGAACTGGCTCTAACAACTGGCGGCAGCCCATTGCAGCACTTCGCGCCGAGGGCCGGAGAACGGAGGCGGCACCGCGGACAACAGCAGGCTCAGCCGCGGCTCCGCGCCCAGCGGCTGCACCACGAAGCCCAGCCGTCGCGCCAATTGCAACATGGCGATGTTGCCCGGCGCGCAATCGGCCCAGATCCGGTGCCAGCCCAGCTGCCGATAGCCGAAGTCCAGCATCATTCGCGCCGCTTCCAGCGCGTAGCCCTGGCCCCAGGCCGACTCCGCAAGCTCGATGCCGAAGCCGGCTTCGCCGCCGCGCTCCAGTCCGCGCAGACCCACCGAGCCCAGCAGCGCCTTGTCTTCGACGCGCACGATGGCCAGCTGCCAGGCTCGCCGGGGAGAATCGCGCTGCTGCTCCAGAAAGCGCAGCAACCATTGCCCGCTGCGCGCCGGCGTCACTTCTTCAGGCGGGTAATGACGAGCGAACTCGCGGCCGCTGCGCGCCATCGCGTAGGCAGAGTGGTCGTCCGGGCGGAAATCGCGCAGCATCAGGCGCCGACTGTAGAGCAAGGGGCTCAGCATAAGCCGCCCTTCTCCAGCCTCAGCCGGTGAATGCGCTGTTCCAGCTCCTGACGCTGGTATTGCCCTTGTTGATCTTGGTGTTGAGCCTGGCTTTCTCGCCATGCTTTATCGGCCAACGCCGCGTGGTCGTCGCCGAGAATGTCGCGCAGCAAGTGCCGCGACAGGGGAATAAAGAACAATGCCATGATGGCGTAACCTGTAAAGAACGATAAAGATCATGGACGGCTGGCCCGCGGGGAGCGGGAAGGCGTCCGGCATGCGTCGTCTGGCTTGTGGGGCCTGGCGACGCTGCGCAGTCTGCTACCGGGCCGGCATGGCGTCAAGCATAATCTGCGTGAAACATCCCCATGGCATGACAAGAAAACGGCAACGGCCGCGCCCTCCGAAGCGGCCGTCCAGCGTCGGCGCTTAGAACGTGTTTATGATCTCGCGAGCTAAGGCGAAAACGGCCGAGAAAGCGGAATGGTCATACGGTACATGAGCATTTCGAATGCTGTTTTCAACGCCGTATCGCCGACGCGCAGCAGATCGTAAACAGGTTCTTAGCGCCACCAACCTAGATATCGGGCCAGGCTGGTGGAAATGGCCGCATCGGTCAGCCCCAATTGCAGGCCGACCATCGCCGCGTAAAGCTGCATGCCGTGTTCGTCCGGCATATAGGGCAGCGCCCAATCGCTCAACATCGGATACAGCAAGCAAGCCAGCAACAGGCCGGCCGCCAGCGCCGCCCCCACCCAGGCGCGGGAACGCGCGCGCAGGGCCAAGCGGATCAAAAGGTCCGAACCGAAGAAAACCACGCTAACCAAATAGAGCGCCATGACGCGCCTCCTTGCAAAATATTGACCATGTCACTCCGCCGCCGGCAGCACGAAGGCGGCGCGGAGCGAATGCTTGTTTTTGGGGCAATCAGGGCGGCAACGGCATCACAACGATGCATAGGCGGCGCGGTGCGGCCGCGCTCGGTGCTCTGGAACTACAGACACGGGCCGGATTCGGCTCGGCAATGGGCCGGAGCCGAAAGTGTCCGGCGACGGCCCATTGAGTGGTTTATAGCAAATTATCCTAATGAAAACAGCCCGCGTTTCTTGCGAAACGCGGGCTGTCCTGACGGCGGAAAAATCAGGCCGCGACGGCTCGTCGCCCCTGCCACATCTGCAGCAAGCCGGCGACGGAGTACAGCAGCAAAGCTGCCCAGATCAAGCCGAAACCGATGGCGCGGCCGCTGTCGAAGGCTTCGCCGAACAACAACACGCCCAACGCCAACTGGATGCTGGGGCCGATGTACTGAATCACCCCCACCGTCGCCAGCTTGAGCCGGCGCGCGCCGGCGGCGAACAGCAACAAGGGCACCGCGGTCACCACGCCGGCGCCGATCAGCAAGCTGGTCTGCGCGGCGGAACCATGGCCGAAAGCCCCCTGCCCCTGCCATTCGAACCAGACCAGCGCCACCGCCGCCAGCGGCGTCATCAGGAAGGTTTCCAGCGCCAGCCCCTCCAGCGAAGCCAGCGGCGCTTTCTTGCGCAGCAGTCCGTACAGGCCAAAGGTGACCGCCAGCGACAGCGCGATCCACGGCAACGCCCCGGCGCTGTAGGTGATCCAGGCCACGCCGGCCGCCGCCAGCAGCAAGGCGGCGTTCTGCAAACCGCTCAGGCGCTCGGACAGGAAGAGCCTGCCCAGCAGCACGTTGAACAGCGGATTGATGAAGTAACCCAGGCTGCCCTCCACCACGTGTCCGGCGTTCACCGCCCAGATATAGATCAGCCAATTCAAAGACAGCAGCAAGGAAGACAAGGCGAAAATGCCGAGCTTGCGCGGTTCGCGCACCGCCGCCGGCAACCAGCCCCAATGATTGCGCACGGTCAGCACCGCAGCGACGAACAGCGCCGACCAAACAATGCGGTGGCACAGAATTTGCAAAGCCGGGACATCGTGCAGCGGCTTCCAGTACAGCGGAAACAGACCCCAACAGATGAAGGCGGCAACGGTGAAAGCGACGCCGCGGCCGCTTTCGGAAGTAGAAGCATTTGAACTCATGGGATTTCACACAGCAAGGGAGGGGGTCAGGATGACAGCTTAACCAAATTGCCTCAGCGGAAAAACCGCTATTCAATCAACAGATTGTTCAATATTTAAAACAATGACTTTCCAAATGGCAAGCATGCTGCGCTGGCACAATCGCCGCAGTCGCCGTCCACATCAGTCAATCTCTTTGACGTTGACGTAAACGTAACTTATAGTCCGATCAAATAGAGAAAAGACTCTAGAACCCAGCCCCGGACCAGGGACCGCGCCGACATGTCAAGCAGGCCGGCGATCAAAAACAACACCGGCTGGAGATGGAGCTCAACCGCTGACAACAAAGGAGAAGCCGTCGGCGCCGCATAGACCGCAACCATGCGGCGGGCGCAGACACACCGGGCCGCCGCCCTGGATAGAATCTGTTTACGATCGTAAATACGTTCTTAAGGGGCGGTGGCATCGGGCCAGCGGGTCTAAAACTTAAGGAGAAGGCCGGCCGCACGCGCCCACAAGGCTCAGGCCGGCCCCATCGCCACAAGCGATGGGACGTCCACAGCGCGGCGCTGGCGCCCGCGGGACGCGCCCGAGAATGACAGGAGGAGAAACCATGTCGATCCGCCACGCAGACCTGGAAGAAAAATACACGGCCCCCACCGGCCAGGTGCTGATGACCGGGATTCAGGCGCTGGTGCGCCTGCCCATGCTGCAACAACAACTGGACCGCGCCGCCGGGCTCAATACCGCCGGCTACGTCACCGGCTATCGCGGCTCGCCGCTGGGCAACGTAGACCAGACCATGCAGAAGGCCGGCAAATACCTGCAGGAGCACAATGTTGTGTTCCATCCCGGCCTTAACGAGGACCTGGCCGCCACCGCGGTCTGGGGCACTCAGCAGGTGAATATGTTCGACGGCGCCAAATACGACGGCGTCTATTCACTGTGGTACGGCAAGGGCCCGGGCGTGGATCGCTCCGGCGACGTGCTCAAGCATGGCAACGCCGCCGGCACCAGCCGTTACGGCGGGGTGCTGCTGGTGGCCGGCGACGACCATGCGGCCAAGTCGTCCACCTTCCCGCATCAATCCGACCACATCCTCGCCGCCAGCATGATTCCGGTGCTCAGCCCGTCCGGGGTGCAGGAAATCATCGATTACGGCCTGCATGGCTGGGCGATGAGCCGCTATTCCGGCTGCTGGGTATCCATCAAGGCGATCTCCGACACCATTGAAAGCTCGGCCATCGTCGACATCTCGCCGGAACGGCTGCAGTTCAAGATTCCGGCGGACTTCCCGCTGCCGGAAGACGGCCTCAACATCCGCTGGCCGGACGCCCCTCTGGCGCAGGAAAAACGCGTGCTGCACCACCGCTTGTACGCGGCCCTGGCCTATGCCCGCGAAAACAAGCTGAACCACATCACCCTGGATTCGCCCAAGCCGCGGCTGGGCATCATCACCTGTGGCAAAAGTTATCTGGACGTGATGCAGGCGCTGGACGATCTGGGCATAGACGAAGCCCTGGCCGCCGATATCGGCTTGCGCATCTTCAAGGTGGGCATGGTGTGGCCGCTGGAGCCGGAAGGCGTGCGCCAGTTTGCCGAAGGACTGGAAGAAATCCTGGTGGTGGAGGAAAAACGCCAGATCATCGAGTACCAGCTGAAAGAGCAGCTGTACAACTGGCGCGATGACGTGCGACCGCGCGTGGTGGGCAAGTTCGCCGAAAAAGGCGAATGGGCGCTGCCGCACGGCGACTGGTTGCTACCGGCCGCCGGCGAACTGACCCCCGCGATGATAGCGCGCGCGATCGCCGGCCGGCTGGCGCTGATTTTCGACAGCCCCATCATCCACGACCGGCTGAAGTTCTACGACGACAAGGAAGCCCAGCTGGTCCAGCCTCGCGAATCCATCGCCCGCGTGCCGCACTACTGCTCCGGCTGTCCGCACAACACCAGCACCAAGGTGCCGGAAGGCAGCCGCGCCGTCGCCGGCATCGGCTGCCACTACATGGCGCACTGGATACAGGCCGACAGCACCAAGACCTTCACCCAAATGGGCGGCGAAGGCATCACCTGGGTGGGCCAGGCGCCGTTCACTCACACCAAACACATTTTCACCAATCTGGGCGACGGCACCTACTTCCACTCCGGCCTGCTGGCCATCCGCGCCGCCGTGGCCGCCAAGGTCAACATTACTTACAAGATCCTGTACAACGACGCGGTGGCGATGACAGGCGGCCAGCATGTGGACGGTTATCTGGACGTGCCGATGATCACCCGCCAACTGGCGGCGGAAGGCATTAAGCGCATCGTGATCACCAGCGACGACCCGGACAAATACCAGAACGTCCAGGGCTTGGCGGCCGGCGTGGAAGTCTTCCACCGCCGCGAGCTGGACCGGCTGCAAAAAGAACTGCGCGAAGTCGAGGGCACCAGCATCCTGATCCACGATCAGACCTGCGCCGCCGAGAAGCGCCGCCGCCGCAAACGCGGAGATTTCCCCGACCCCGCCAAACGCGCCTTCATCAACCAGCAGGTATGCGAGGGTTGCGGCGATTGCGGCCAGAAATCCGGCTGTCTGTCGGTGCTGCCGGTGGAAACCCCGCTGGGGCGCAAGCGCAAGATCGACCAATCCAGCTGCAATAAGGACTATTCCTGCGTAGAAGGCTTCTGTCCCAGCTTCGTCACCGTGGAAGGCGGCCAACTGAAGAAATCCGCCGGCAGCAGCGCCAGCCTGAGCACGATGCCGACACTGCCTGAACCGAAGATCCCGCAGCTCCATGAGCCGTTCAGCATCATGGTCACCGGCGTGGGCGGCACCGGCGTGGTCACCATAGGCCAGGTGCTGGGCATGGCCGCCTATCTGGACCGCAAAGGCGTCACCGTGCTGGACATGGCCGGCCTGGCGCAAAAAGGCGGCTCGGTGTGGTCGCATGTGCGCATCGCCGACAGCCAGGACAAGCTGCACGCCGTGCGCATCGCCGCCGGCGACGCCAACCTGGTGCTGGGCTGCGACCTGGTGGTGACCGCCGCCGAGGAGGCGCTGGCCAAAATGCGCGACGGCTTCAGCCACGCCATCGTCAACAACTACGAATCGCCGACCAGCGCCTTCCTGAAGAATCCGGACGTGCGCTTCCCCAGCAAGGCGATGAAAGACGCCATCATCGAATCGGTGGGCACCGGCCGCTACAGCGAGGTCAACGCCACCCGGCTAGCCACCTCCCTGCTGGGCGACGCTATCGCCAGCAATATGTTCATGCTTGGCTACGCTTGGCAAAAGGGCTTGGTTCCGGTAACGCTGGAAGCCATCATGGAAGCGGTGCGCCTGAACGGCGCCGCGGTCAAGTTCAACCAGGACGCCTTCAGTTGGGGCCGACACGCCGCCCACGACCCGGCGCGCATCGAAGCGCTGGTCAGTCCGTCGGCGGTGGTGGCCTTCGTTCCACGTGAAACTCCCGACGCGGTGCTGCACCATCGCGCCACCGCGCTGACCGCCTACCAGAACGCGGCGCTGGCCGAACGCTACAAGACGCTGGTGGCCCGCGTGCGTCAGGCCGAGGAAGCGCTGAACCCGGCCAGCAGCGCGCTGACGCTGGCGGTGGCCAAGAACTACTACCACGTGCTGGCGTACAAGGACGAGTTCGAAGTGGCCAGGCTCTACACCGACGGCGGCTTCCAGCGTGAGCTGGCGCAGCAGTTCGAAGGCGATTACCAACTACGCTTCCACATCGGCGCAGGCTGGATCACCGGCGGGCAGCCGCGCAAAGTGGCTTTCGGCCCCTGGCTGCTGACCGGCATGAAGTGGCTGGCCAAGCTGCGCTTCCTGCGCGGCACCCTGCTGGACCCGTTTGCCCGGCAGGCCGACCGCAAGCTGGAGCGTCGACTGATCGGCGTGTTTGAGCGGCAGGTGGAAGACTTGCTGGGCGGACTGACGCTGGACGCGCTGCCGCGCGCGGTGGAGTTGGTGAAAACCTGGGAAGGCGTGCGCGGCTTCGGCCACATCAAGGAGCGCAACTACCAGCAGGCCAAGAGCAAACAGGCCCAGTTGCTGGGCGAACTGAAGCCGGGCGGCAAAAACCGCCAGGTGGCCTAAGAGCCGCTAACAAAACTCAGTTTTACGGCTGAGGCAAGGCGCGCCGACGCAGGCAGTACAAGTCGTACGACAAGGAGGCGCAACGCAGTATCAGGAGTTTTGTTAGCAGGTCTAGAACGGATTGAAGTTGCTGTAAACGTAGTACCCGAGTGTTCCTACAGCTTGCGGGCGTCGACCATGTCGACGCCCTCTTTTTTTCCCGCCCGTTCTTTCTGCCGGTCAAACCGACTTCGAATTGAAAATGCCAATCGCATTTTCTAATATTAAAGATAGCGCGCTGCCGCCAACTCAAAACTCAAACAAACCGATATGGAGACCCGCCATGCCCCTGACCCCTCGCCACTGGCTGCTCGCTTCCGCCTGCGCGCTCTTGCTCGGCTGCGCGGCCACGCCCGGCAGCGACCGCTGCGCCGGCCAGACCCAGCCGGCCTTGCCCGGCATGGCCGCGGTGGACAATCCCGATCTGCTGAATAGCGCATTGGGCCAACCCGGCAAAGGCGGCCTGTGCGCCGGCCAGGTGCGACGCCAGGAGCCGGCGGATCAAACGGTGACCGTCTACCGCGTCTACGACAACAACAAAGCCAACTCGCGCCTGGGCCGCTGGTGGTCGTTCAGCCAGCCGCAAGGCTCGGTGTCCACCTACCGCGCCGCCAACGCCATCTGCCCGAGCTGGAGCCAGCTCAACCGCATGGTGCGCTGCCAGCTCAAGGTGGGCGCGCAAGTGGCGGTGGGCCCCGGCCAGAGCGCCGATTGCGCGCCGGACGCCAACTATCCGCCTTCGCCGGTCAATCAGGTTTACATCCCCAACTCCGGACCGGACACCTTGTGGGTGGAGCAATGCCAGGATATGGGTGATTTCCCGCCGACCTCTTGAGCGAGACTCCACTCAATTGACGTCAACCATCCAAGCCATCAGCATGGTCGTTTATTCCAACAAGAGAAACGACCATGCGCCTTAAATCCATGCTCGCCGCCGGCCTGTGCGCCGCCCTATTCCACACCGGCCCGGCGTTCGCCGCCGAAGACAGCGTAACCGCCGCCAAAGCGCTGCTGCAGGCAATGCGTTACGACGAGATCATCGCGCAAACGATGCAACAGATGGAAGCCACCATGCAGCAGCAAATGGAGCAGCAGCTGTGGCAAAACCTGCCAAACTGCGCGGAGACGCCTGACTGCAAAAGCAAGGTCGGCACCTTTTTGCAGCAGATGATGAAAACCCAGCAAGCCTATTTCCACTCTCCCGAAACCCGCAAATTGATGAACGAAGTGCAGGTCCAAGCGCTGAGCAAGAATTTTAGCGTCGCCGAGATCCGCGAGATGAGCGCTTTCTATCAGACCCCCACCGGCAGCAAGATGCTGCGGCTGATGCCCAAGATCACGGCGGAAATCGGTCCGGTGCTGATGAAGGACATCGGCCAGCGCTTGATGCCCGAGCTCAAGCAGCAGATGGACGAGTTCGCGCGGCGGAACGACGTCCGCTAAACCGGCCAACACGCAGCAAAACGGGGCCAGCGGCCCCGTTATTGTTGTCCAGCGCCTGCGGCGCTTAGCTCTGACGCACCACCATCGCCTGCTCCGGCGCCGGGAAGCCGCCGGCGGCCAGGGTCTCGCGAATCACGCGGTTGCTGTCAAAATACACCTGCCAATAGTCCTGCGGCTTGCAATACGGCCGCACAGCCAACACCGGTCCCAAGGGCGTGAACTCCAGCAGGCCAACGTCCGGCGCCGGGCTGGCCAGCACATTGGGCACCTTGGCCACCGTCTCCCGCAGCAAACTCATCGCCGCGGCGTGATCGGCGCTGGCGGCCAACTGGGCTTTCAGGTCTACTCGGCGCTGCTCGGTGGCGCTGAAGTTCTGGATGGTGTCGGAAAAGATTTTGTTGTTGCCGATCAGGGTCAGCACCCCGTCCGGCGTATCCACCGCGGTGGCGAACAGACCAATGTGCTTGACCGTGCCGACGACGCCGGCCACGCCCACCAGATCGCCCACTTTGAACGGCCGCAACACCACCAGGAAGATGCCGGCGGCGAAGTTGGCCAACAAGCCGCTCCAGGCCATGCCGACCGCCACGCCGGCGGCGGCGATCACTGCGGCGAAGGTCGTGGTCTGCACTCCGAAGAAACCGAGAATGCCGATCACCAGCACGATAGTCAGCGTCACATCCAGGAAAGATCTCACATACTGACGAATAGTGTGGTCCAGCGACTTGCTGGCCAGCTTGGCGTCCAGCAGCCGGGTGGCGAAATTGATCAGCCAGCGGCCAACCAGCCACAGCAAGATGGCCGATAAAATGTTGAGGCCGATTTTCACCGCCAGATCGGTCCAGTGACTCCAGTTAATGGCATCCATTTGTAAATCCCCCTTTTCAACGGTTTTGCAACATGTTTAAAGATAGGAGATTGACACAGAAATACCAAATGAATTTTAAATGCGAAGCCACGCCGCAGTTCTTTAAAGCCTCTTCAAGTTCTCGCGAGCCGACGCGCGGCGGATCCTGCGCCGCCTCTCAGACCTTGGACAAGGCGCGGCAGGTCTCCCCTATGCCACCCAGAATGCGCAGGTCGAAGGCGTGATCCATGCGCGTGGGCGTGTAATTGATCAAGGCGGTGGCCACGCCGGCCTGCGCCGCTTCCAAAGGAATCAGATTGACCGGCGACACCTCCAGCGACGAGCCCATCACCAGCAGCAGGTCCGCCTGCAAGGCGGCGTCGAAGGCCAACTCAATCAAGGGCACCGCCTCCCCGTACAACACCACGTCGGGCTTGAGCACGTCGTGGCACAGCCGGCAGACCGGCAATGGGTGATGCAGCACGTAATCCAGCGCGTGAGTGGTGTCGCAGCTGGGACAGCTGGCGGTCAGCAAGCTGCCGTGCAATTCCAGTACCTGGCCGCTGCCGGCGCGCGCGTGCAGGCCGTCTATGTTCTGGGTCAGCACCGTCACCCGCTTGCCCTGTTGCTCCAGTTCCGCCAGGAATTGGTGCCCGGCGTTGGGCCGGTAATCGCCAATCAACTTGATGCGGAAGATCTCTCGAAACGCCAGCCAGAACGCCTCCGGGTCGCTGCGGAAATAATCGATGGACACCACTTCGGCCAAGCTCATGCTGCGCGACCACAGGCCGTTGGCGGAGCGAAAGTCCGGGATGCCGGATTCGGTGCTCATGCCGGCGCCGGTCAGCGCCACAATGGTTTCCGCCTGCTCCAGCATCTGGCGAAGGCGGTGTATTTGCTCGGACATCTATGCATTCCAGCTAATGAATGAAGCGAAATCTAAGCCAGGTTCAATCAGCGATAACAACGCCAAACCACAGCTTAGCTTTTCCATGCCGTAGGCTCAGCCGGCCGTTGGCACAGGGTATTTGACGGCGTTTTTCGCCATCTTGTCGCGTACCGCCGCGTCCAGATCCACTCCCGTCACCATCGCCAGCCGCGTCAGGTAGAGCAGCACGTCGGCAATTTCCTCCTGCAGATGGGAGAAGCGCGCCGGATCGTCGCGCAGCGCGACAGCCTCCTCGTCGCTCAGCCATTGGAAGATTTCCGCCAATTCGCCCACCTCTCCCACCAAAGCCAGCATCAGGCCGCGCGGCGTGTGGTAACGGTTCCAATCGCGTTCATCGGCAAAACGCTGCAATGCGGCGGTGAGCTTTTCAGTAGAGATCAGGGCTTCGGTCATCGTTCTATCCGGGTTTCACGTGGAACATCAGGCGCTTGCCGCCTCAGAATCGGTGCAAAGTCTCGCGAGCAAGACAAGGCGTTGCGGCAGAGAAAGCGGAGTGTACATACGGTATATGCGCATTTCGAAGTTGTACTCACCGTGTAACGCGCCACAACGCGCAGCAGGCATTGAGCAGGTTCTTAAACCTTTATCTTATTCCACCAGCTCCAAACTCACCGAACCGTCGCCATGCTCCGCCGCCAGGCGGAACTGCGGCTGGCGCGCCAGATAGCGCAACGCGCCGGCGCCGGTGTCGAAGCGCATGGCGACGCCGGCCACCGGCAGGATGCGCCAGGCCGGCTTGGCCGCCGGGTCCACCACCTTGCGCTCGGCCAGATAGGCGGCCACCGCCGCGCGGTTTTCGTCCGGAGAATCCACCACCACGCGGCTGGCGTCGATGCCGGGGAAGTGGCCGCCGCCGGAGGCGCGGTAGTTGTTGGTGGCCACCAGGAAGCTGGCGTTCTCGTCTATCGGCTTGCCCTGATAGCTCAGCTTGACGATGCGATGGCTGTCCGGCGCCGCCAGCTTGCCGTCGGCGTCGTAGCGCGCCGGCCGGCTGACGTCGATCTCATAGCTGACGCCGGCGATGCTGTCGAAGTTGTAGGAACGGAACTCCGGGTTCAGCAACGGCTGGGTCTTGGGGCCTTTGGGATCGATGCGCAGAAACTGCCCAGCCGACATCTCCAGCCATTCGCGCACTTCACGGCCGCTGACCTTCACCGCCTTCAGCGTGTTGGGATAGATATAGAGATCGGCCAGATTGCGGATCGCCAGCGGGCCGGCCGGGATGTCGGTGTAGTAATTCCAGCCCTGACGGCCGCCGGCCTTGAACGGCGCGGCAGCGGACAGCACCGGCAAGCCTTCGTACTCGGTGCCCTTGACCGCGTTCTTCACATACCAGGCCTGGGCCTCCGCCACAATCTGCACCGAGGGATCGTCCGCCGCCTGGGCGAAGTAGCTGTAGATGGGCGCGCGGGTTTCCGCCACCTTGCCGCGCACATAGTCCAGCGTCCGGCGGTGTTCGGCGGCGATCAGCTCGGCCACCTTGGGCTCGGCGGCCGCCAGCGATCGCTTGGCCTGCTTATCGTAGATGGCGCGCAAGCCGGCCTGTTTGCCGCTGACTTTCCAGCCGCCGTCGCCGCGCTCCAGCACCAGGTCCACCACGCCGATATGGTCGCCCCAGCGTCCCGGCATCACCGCCGGCACGCCGTTGATGGTGCCGGCGGCCAGGTCCACCTTGGAATAGCCGGCGAAGGCGGAAGACGGGAATTCCGCGTGAGCGTGGCCAAACAAGATGGCGTCGATGCCGGCCACCTCGGCCAGGCCGGCCAGGCCGGCCACCGAGTTCTCGGCGAAGCGCGCGCTCTCGCCTTTTTCAAAACCGGAATGCGGCACCGCGATCACGATGTCGGCGCCCTTCTGCTTGAGCTCGGGCAGATAGCGGCGCGCGGTGTCGACGATGTCCCTCACCTCCACCTTGCCCTGCAGATTGGCCTTGTCCCA
Source organism: Chromobacterium fluminis (assembly GCF_011602385.1). Classification (NCBI taxonomy): domain Bacteria; kingdom Pseudomonadati; phylum Pseudomonadota; class Betaproteobacteria; order Neisseriales; family Chromobacteriaceae; genus Chromobacterium; species Chromobacterium fluminis. The sequence continues at coordinate 85,003 of NZ_JAAOMA010000009.1, forward strand.
CTGCATGATCTGCGGCGGCACAAAGCCGATCACGCCGATGTTCAGCGTCTGCGGTTGGCCGTCCTCATCCTTGAACTCCCGCTTGAGCAACACATAGGGCTGGAAATAGGGCTGGCCAGTCTTGGCGTCCACCACATTGGCGTTGACATAGGGGAAGGCCGCCGTCTTCAGCGCCTGGCTCAGGAAGGGCAAGCCGTAATTGAATTCGTGGTTGCCGATATTGCCGGCGTCGTAACCCAGCCAGTTGAGGACTTTGTAGGCGGGATGAACCTCGCCTGCGCGCAGCGGCTGAACCTTGGCCACCAGATCGCCCAAGGGATTGCCCTGCAACAGGTCGCCGTTGTCTATCAGCAGATTGTTGGGCGCCTCTTGCCGCGCCGCGCGGATCAGCGTCACCGCGCGCGCCAGGCCGAAATCCTGCGTCGGCTTGTCCTGGTAGTAGTCGTAATCCAGCAGGTTCATGTGCACGTCGGAGGTTTCCAACACCCGCAGCTTCAGCGGGGCGGCCCAGCCGTTGGCGGCCAGCGCGGCCAACAGGGAGGAGACGAGGAGAGGCGCAAGTTTCACGGGACAGCCCTTTTCTGGTTTTATCGCGCCCGCATTATACGCCCGCCGCCGGCCCCTCCAGATAGAAAGCCCCCCAGGCGCACATCGCGTCTATCACCGGCCGCAGCGTGTCGCCCAGCTCGGTCAAGCGGTACTCCACCCGCGGCGGCACTTCCGCGTACACCGTGCGCGCGATCAGGCCGTCGCGCTCCAGTTCGCGCAGCTGCTCGGTCAATACCTTCTGCGACACCCCGCCCAGCAAGCGGCGCAATTCACCGGTGCGCCGGCTGTCCTCGGACAAGTGGCACAGAATCGCGCACTTCCATTTTCCGCCCACCAGCCGCACGGTGGCGTCGATGGGAAAATTCAGTTCGCTCATGCGGGCACAGTTACCTCTTGGTGCTTATGAAACAAAAAAGTGCATACTTATCAACAACTTGATCCGTTGTTAGCATGCCCTTTCCCATTTTACAGGAAGCGCCATGAAAACCCTGATCATCGTTGCCCACCCCAATCTCGAGCAATCCCGAATCAACCGCCGCTGGATGGCCGCGCTGCGCCAGCATCCGGAACGCTACACCGTGCACGCGCTATACCAGGCTTATCCGGACGGGAACATCGACGTGGCGCGCGAACAGGCGCTGCTGAACCAGCACCAGCGCATCGTGCTGCAATTCCCGCTGTACTGGTTCAGTTCGCCGCCGCTGTTGAAAACCTGGCAGGACCAGGTGCTGGACGAGGGCTTCGCCATCGGCGCGCGACCGGAAGACTGGCGCATGCGGGACAAACGCATCAGCGTGGCGGTGTCCACCGGCATACGCGAGCGGGACTTCGCGGCGGACGGCCGTTATCTGTACCGGATAGAGGAAGTGTTGCGGCCGTTCGAACTGACCTGCCGCTACCTCCGCGCCGAATGGCTGCCCGGCTTCGCCCTGCACGGCGCCGAGCACGATCTGAGCGACGCCGAGATCGAGGCCAGCGCGGACGCGTATCTGCGGCACCTGCAGGCCGAGGCAGTATAAATCCACTCGCCATGAAAAATGCCCGGCCGGAGCCGGGCATGATCTTGTCTGGAACGGCTAACTTATTCCCGTTCCAGTGGGAATTACTCCAGCAAGCCTTCCGCCTTCAGCGCCTGCTGCACGAAGGGCAGCGCCGCCACGCGTTTCTGGAAGTCGATCAGCGCCGGGAAATCGCCCAGCGAACGCTGCACGAACTGCGCCCAGTTCAGGCAGGTGAACAGATAGGCGTCGGCCACGCTGAAACGCTCGCCCAGCAGATAAGGCGTTTTCGCCAGTTGCTGCTCCGCCAGCGCCAGCCGGCGGGTCAGCTTGTCCCAGGTCTGCTGCTTGAGTTCGTCGCTATTGGGATAGAACAGCGGCGAGAAGCCCTTGTGCACCTCGGTGGCGATATAGTTCAGCCACTCTTGCAGCCGGTAGCGTTCCAGCGTGCCGTTGGCCGGCGCCAGCTGTTTGGCCGGCGCCTGATCCGCCAGGTATTGCACAATGGCCACGCCCTCGGTCAGCAGCTCGCCGTTATCCAGCTGCAAGGCCGGCACATAACCGCGCGGATTGATGGTGGAGAAGTCCACCCCGCCCTCGGTCAGATGCGGCTGGACCTTGAGATTCACCTTCTCGGTGTCGAACGGCAGGCCGCTGGCGAACAACACGATATGCGGGGACAGCGAGCAGGCGCCGGGGGAAAAATACAGTTTCATCGCTTTTCTCCAGTTCAGAATGTCTCGGGACAAAACGCAGGAATGCGGAAAACCCGGACAGCCTGAGCCAAATCGATGACAGTTGCAACCATGCCGCCGATAGGGCCGCTGCCGCGGCGATTCAGCCCAGCAGGGAAACGATCCAGCCCGGATGGATATTCCAGCCGGCAAAGCCCGCCAGCCAGAAAAACACGCCCAGCGCGCCAAAAGCCCAGGCGCACAAGAGCGGGATGACATTGGCGGCCAGCGCCGCCACCGCGGCGCAGGCCACGGCGATGGACAGGCCGGCGTCGCTGACGTCGAACAGCTCGTGGCGCGCGTTCAACTCCTCAAAGCCCTGCTCCTTGGCCTTGGCCTTGAGCTGCAAAACCTGCGCCTCCGCGGCGTAGCGAGCGATGTCGCGTTGGATAGCCGCCTGCTCCGGCCTCAAGGCCGCCGCCGCCGCAGGATTGGCCAACTCCAGCAAGCGCGCCTGGCGCTGACTGCTTTCCGCCAGATGCTGCTTGATCTTCTTGGACTGGTATTCGGACCAGCTGTCCACCGCGTCCGCCTTCAATAGCTGGCGCGCCTGCACGATATTGTCGTCCTTCAGCTTGCCCAGCCCCATGAACACCGACAGCAGCACCACGGTCAGCGCCACCAGGCTGTTCAAGTACTTCTTCTCCGCTTCCACGCTGATTTCCAGTTCCATCTCACGCTCCCGGCTGACGATAGGGGGTTCCCATCGCCATAACGCAATACAGCGTCAAACCGTGGACAGGGACAATCGATCGTCAGGACGATTTTTTGGAAAACAGCCGCGGGCGGGAGTCCGCTCCGGAACCGGCGGGCGTCTGCGGCCGGGTCTTCAGCGCCACGAACAAGTCCTCCACCTGCTGACGCGCCCACGGGGTGCGCCGCAAGAAAGCCAGGCTGGATTTGACGCTGGGGTCATGATTGAAGCAGCGGATCTGGATGCGCCGCCCCAGCTCCGGCCAGCCGTAATGGCCGACCAACTGGTTCAGCATCTGTTCTAGCGTGACGCCGTGGGTGGGGTTTTTGGGTTGCGGTGCGCTCATGGTCGTGTTTTCTGGCTGGGGCGGGCGCAGTGTACCTTGCGCCTGCCGCGCCGCAAAGCCGTGCTCACGCGGCCGGCTTGGGCTTGCGTTGCCGCGGCGCGCGTTTGGGCGCGGGCTTGACCGGCGCCGGAGCCTCCGGAGGCGAACTGTGCCGCTGCGCCAAGCCCATCGCCAGCGCCAGCCGGCCCAGGCGCTGCTGCTTCTCGCCGCTGATGGGGCCCGCCGCCTGCAGCAGCAGAATCGCCAGCTCCAGCGCGAACTGGCGTTGTTGCTCGGTGGGCAACAAATGTTCCAGCGTCGCCAGCGCGCGCTTCTCGTCGTTGCGCACCAGCCAAGTCTGGCGCCGAACCGCCTGCTTGAACTGCTCCAGCGTCAAATCCTCGCCCAAGGCGGTTTCCTGCATCACCCGGCGGATAGCGTTGAACGGCCTCACGTCCACTACCCCGTTGCCGATGGCGACATAGATCAACAAGCGCAAAAACCCGTCCACCGGCCCGCCTTCGGCGTAATGGGCCTCCAGCTCCTGGCGCTTGAGCCGAAGCATCTCGCTGCGCTCCCAGCTGCCGTCCGCCTTGCGCACTCCGTATTCGCGCTGCGGTTTCAAACCGGCCAGCACCGCGCTCCACGGCGATTCGAACAAGGTTCGGAAACTCAACTCTTGCCAGGCGTCGCGACCATCGCGCCAACCGTCCAGCGCCGTCTCCATCAACTGCGCGTAGCTTTGCTGCCATTGCCAGAACGGATTGTCCTCCGCCGCGGGCCGCCGTTCGTCGCGCACCTTCTCCGCCCATTGCCGCAGCCCGGCCAGCCAGGGGTTGCGGCTGGAAAACCAGCGCCGCTCCAATCGCGACGGATGCATTTCACGCCACCAGCGCGCGGTATGCTCGTTGCCGTACAAGCGCAGCCAGGGAGAGATGAAGGTATCGTACAGCTGCTGGTTGACCTCTCCCACCCGGCGCACCACTTCGAAGGCGGCCTCGCCCTGGCGGCCGTCGCCCAACGCCAGAATGTCGTCGATGTCGCGCGGCTCGAAGCGGATCACGTAGCGGCCTTGCAAGTATTCCAGCCCCGCCATTTCCGGGTGGGTATCGGTGATGATGGCTTCATACAAGCCGGGCGGCAGCACATCGATCAAGTCCAACGCGCTGGCCAACTCGCTGTGTTCCTTGTTGGCCACGCCGGCGGACACGAAAATGCCCAGGTGGCCCACCTGCTCGTGCAGGCAATAGACGATGGTCTGCTCATTGACGCGGATGTCCTCCACGCTGTGGTACAGGTCCGCGATCCAGAACAAGGCCTGCTGCGGCGGGGTGATGTTGTCGCCCCAGGAAGCGAACACCACGATGGGCGAGCGGATGTTGCGCAAATCCACCGCCTGCCGCCCCTCCTCCAGCGTCACCTCGCCATGGCTCAGCCGGTTGCCGACGAACAGGTTTTGGGTAATCCATTCCATCTCGGCCTTGTTGAGCAGATAGTGGCCGCCCCACCAGCGCTCGAACTCCAGGAAACGCTCACGCTCGGAGTCCACCTTGGCGTACAGCGAGTAAGGCTTTTTCCAGTAGGTGTTGGCCGGGTCCAGCTGTTCGAAATTGCTGACCAGATGAGCCCCGTCAAACTGGCCGTGGCCCAGATCGCCCACCAGCGAGGCCATCCAGGTGCCGCCGTACAAGCCGCCGGAATAGCGCATCGGATTCTTGCCGGCCACGCCGGCCCAGTAAGACAACGGCGAACCGGCCAACAGGATGGGTCCCACCAGCTCCGGCGCGGTGGCCGCCAGCATCGCCAGCGCCCAGCCGCCCTGGCAATTGCCGATGACGAAGGGTTTGCCGGCGCTGTGCGGATGCAGCTGGTTCACCTTTTGCAGGAAGATCTTCTCGGCGCGCCACACGCATTCAATCGTCTGCTTGGGCTCCGGCACCGGGAAAAACATCACGAAATAACAAGGATGGCCTTGGCGCAAGGCGATGCCGATCTCGCTGTCCATCTTGAAACCGCCGATGCCGGGGCCGTGGCCGGCGCGCGGGTCTATCACCACGAAGGGCCGTTTGGCCGGGTCCGGTTTCGGACAACCGTCCGGCGGGCGGATCGCCGACAGCGCGTAATTGACCGGCTGCTCAAGTTCGCGACCGTCCACGATGATGTCGTAGTCGAACACCAGCACCGGCGGGTGACCGGAGGCGGCGTGCTCCAGATAGGTGTCCCCGCGCTGGCGCAGAATGTCGCAATACAGCACCGAACGCTGCCAGGCGTCGATCCAATACTCCACCAAGGCGCCGTTCAAACCGCCGGCGCCGAGCGCGGAGAACCAAGGAAATGAAGAGTCAGGCAGGCTCATGCGAAAACGCTCCGGCGACGATAAGGGAATGCCGCAATTCACTCTAGTCCAAATCCCCGCCCCGGTCGGGAAAAAGCCCGTAAGCAAAACGCTTGCCGGCGAGCTTTACATTTGGTAACAATTGATCCCGGCCCACTCACACTTAATTGACAGTCGCCATCCAGAATAATGGAGTGATCCTGCCGATGTCGTCCGCCCGCATCGCAGCCATCAATGGAATGGCCCACCTATGAAACCGCAGATACCCTTTATATTCGCCTGCCTCGCCGCCGGCGCCGCTCTGGCCGCGCCGCCGGAACCCGCTTGCCCGCCGATGGGCAATTTCGCCGGCCGTCCGTGGAAGATAGACCCGGCCAAACGCGACGCTTTTATCGCCCAGCACCAGAAAGCGCTGCACGACAAGCTCAAGATCCTGCCGGCCCAGGAGGCCGCGTGGCTGGCCTTCGCCAGCGCCACCCGCCCCGGTCCGATGCCGTCTTGCGAAAACGCGTCCACCGCGCCGGAACGCATGGAACAGCGCGTGCTGATGGCCCAGCGCCACCTGCTGAACCTGCAAAAGCGTTTGGAAGCGCTCAAATCCTTCTACGGCCAGCTCACGCCCGAGCAGCAGAAAATCATGGACCAGGACAGCCCGCCGCTGATGGGGGGCCGGGGCCAGGGGCCGATGCGCAAACTGCAGGCCGGCCAAGGCAATGAGCCCCACAACTAAGAAGCTGTTCAAAGCCTCGTGAGCAAGATCGGGGCAAGATCTTGCGGCAGAGAAAGCGGAAGGCACCCACGGCAGATGGGCATGTCGCGTCTCACCAAGCGCAGCAGATTTTGAACAGGCTCCAGGAATCCCTTAATCACCTCGCCGGCATGACAGAACGGAGAACAGATGGTTAAGCCGCCGGGCGCCGACAGCGCCGTCCCGCGCATTGTTGCAAACTACTAAGCGGGCCGGCCCGGTTAACACTCGGTAACAAGCCCCGTCCTACCCGCAACACTTGCCAGACATCCATGGTCAATACTGCTTGCATGATCAACCTCCGTAGGAGTCTTCAATCATGACCAAGCTGTTCAAGCCCATGCTGATCGCCACGCTACTGGCCGCCGGCCTCGCCGGCTCCGCGCTGGCCGCCGGCGACCCTCCGTCGCAAAGCCCGATGCCGATGATGGAAAAAGGCCGCCACATGGACCCGGCCCAGCGCGAAGCCATGGCCGCGCGCCACCTGCAAGGGCTACACGATCAACTGAAACTGCAAGCCAGCCAGGAAGGCGCCTGGAAAACCTTTGCCGCCTCGATGAAGCCGGGCGAACGGGCGATGCCACCCAAGCCGCAGGCCGGCGACACCGCTCCTCAGCGCATGGAACGCATGTTGGACATGATGAAACAGCACCAGGACGCGATGCAGAAACGCCTGGACGCGCTGAAAACTTTCTACGCTCAGCTCACGCCGGAGCAACAGAAAGTGATGGACCAATGGCACGGCCAGATGGGCCGCCGCATGGGCCCGATGTCCAAACCACAGTCCAAATAAGCGCCGCGCGTCCGACAGCAAAAACGGCAGCCTCCGGCTGCCGTTTTTAGCGTGGCGGTTATGCGCCTATCACTCAAACGCGTCCAAACCACTTATCGCCGAAGTTAACCAACAACACCCCGCCCACCACCAGCGCCGCGCCCAGCAGCCGAGGCGCGTTCACCTCGCGCAGCGGCATCGCCAACCAGCCAAAACGGTCGAACATCAGGGATACGCACACCTGGCCGGAGATCACCAGGGACAGCATGGCCGCCACGCCCAGCCGCGGCGCCAGCAAGGTGGTGCCGAACACGAACATCGCCCCCATCGCGCCGCCCAGCAGCATCCACCACTCCACTCGGCCCAACTGCGCCAGATCCTGCCATTTCTGACCGGTGGCGACGGCCAGGCCGGCCAGACACAGGCTGCCCACGGAAAACGACACCAGCGCCGCCAACAGCGTGCTATTGCCCAGCACGCCCTTGAGCTGGTTGTTGATGGCGGCCTGCAGGGGCACCACGACGCCAATGAGGAAAGCGAATAAAGGATAAATAGGGTTCATGACGATCCAGTCGAATCAACGGAGGGTTTCACGTGAAACAGCGTTCACGCCGTGGTGTTGCGATGGAAGGCGATCTTCTGAGGATTGCGGGTATACGCGCAGAAGCCGGGCTTGGGACCCACCTTGGGATGGTTGCGGCAAGTATTGGGGCGCCGCTCGTAAATGCCGCACAAACGGGTCTTCTGATCCAGGTGCATGCAGTCGCCGTTGGCACGCCTCGCCAGCGTGAACAGTTCCCGCTTGAAATTGAAGTGCTGGATCAGCCGCTGCTTTTCCAGACGTTTGGCGATGTTCTTGATCGGCTCTTCCAACTCGAACTCGTCCACCACGCCCATGCGCACCAGATCCGGCAGCCGCACTTCCACCGGCATGGAACAGCAGCTGCCCATGCAGTCGTCGCACAAACCGTTCTTGTATTTGACCCAGGTGTCCAGGCGCTCAATGTCGGCCACGTTTGATTCCCCGTGATGCCGGCGTGGCCGGCGATAATGTATTAAAGGATTGTTCCGGATAGGAAAAAAGGAAAGAGGCGCATTTTACGCGCCTCTCCGCCGCCGCCGCAATCGACTCACCGACCGTTTCAGATCGGCAATCCAGCGCTCAAGACTGCGGACGCTGCTTGAAGAAGGTCAAGGGCGCGGAGTACGGCACCTCGCTTGGCGGCGCGGCCTTCAGGATGTGCTTTTTCATCTTGCCCATCACATGCATCTCGCAAGGCCGGCATTCGAACTTCAATGTGTAGGTCTCGTTGCCGGATTTCAGCGTCATCGGATCGGCGCGCACCTGGCCCATCACGCCCTTCACGCCCTTGGCTTGCTTCGGACACAGGTTGAAGGAGAAACGCAGGCAGTGCTTCGTGATCATCAGGCTGACCTCGCCCTCTTCCTGATGCGCCTCGTAAGCAGCGTCGATGACCTCCACCCCGTGCTTTCGGTAGAACTGCCAGGCCAGGTTGTTATAGACGTTGGCCAGATAGCTCAGCGTCTTTTCCGGATACGGCGCCGGCGGCTGCAGCGCCGCCTTGCGCGGCTGGCGCGGCCAGGCCTGCAAACGCGCGGCCTCCAGCCGGGCGATGCCGTCTCGGCGCAAGGCATTGATCGCCGAGGCGGGCACGAACCACGGCTGAGAGAGTTGCAGCGTTACATCGTGGGCGACGAACATGGTGTTGCCCAGCTTGGCCAGATTGTCTCGCAGTCCGGCCAGCGCCTTCTCCGCATCCTTGGCCGGCTCCAGCGCCAGCGGGCTACAGGCAACGGCGCTGACGCCGTCCTCGTCGGTGATGCTCAATTCCAGGCCTTCGGCGTTTTCGGCCAGCGTCATCCACACGCCCACCTTGCGCTCAGCGGACTTTTTCAACAGCGCCAGCTCCCAGGCGTGGTCGCGGTTGCGGCAGATGTCCACGCCCGGCTTGAGGCCGGCCAGCACCGAGGCGTCGTTGGGAAACACCCTCCACAACAATTCGCCGTCCGCGGTCTTGCCCACTTGCTGCACGGTATTGGCCTGCACGCCCACCACTTCGCGCTTCTTCATGAAGTTGATGCCATCGCCGTTGCTCATGGTTTCGCAAGTGGCGATCTCCAGCCAGTCCGGTCCCACCTTGCTGACCACGCCCAGGCCGACGCCGACGAATTTGGGCGAATCGAAAGCGCCGATGTCGATCTTGCGACCTGTGGCGAAGTAATCGGTGCCGCCGCGGTGGAAGGTTTTGTCCGGGTCCGGCGCGAAGAAGATCTCGCTGTCGCCGCTGGAGGCGCGCGCCAGTTCCGGCCGCCGTTCGATGATCTCGTCCAGCAGCAGCCGGTAGTGGGCGGTGATGTTCTTCACGTAGGACACGTCCTTGTAGCGGCCCTCAATCTTCAGGGAACGCACGCCGGCGTCCAGTAGCGCCTCCAGATTAACGCTCTGATTGTTGTCCTTCATCGACAGCAAATGCTTGTCGAAAGCCACCACGCCGCCGTCCTTGTCGGTCAGCGTATACGGCAGCCTACAGGCTTGCGAGCAGTCGCCGCGGTTGGCGCTGCGGCCGTTGTCGGCGTGGCTGATATAGCACTGGCCGGAGAAGGCCACGCACAGCGCGCCGTGAATGAAGTATTCGATGGTGGCGGCGTCGCCCACCGCGTCGGCAGCCTGGCGGATTTGCGGAATCGTCAGCTCGCGCGCCAGCACCACCTGGGAGAAGCCGGCGTCGGACAGGAAACGCGCTTTTTCCGGCGTGCGGATGTCGCACTGAGTGGATGCATGCAGCTGGATGGGCGGCAAATCCAGCTCCAGGATGCCCATATCCTGGATGATCAGCGCGTCCACGCCGGCGTCGTACAACTGCCAGATCAGCTTGCGCGCCGGCTCCAGTTCGGCGTCGTGCAAGATGGTGTTGAGCGTGGCGAAGATGCGCGCGTGGTAGCGGTGCGCAAACGCGGTCAGGCCGGCGATGTCCTCCACGCTGTTGCAGGCGTTGTGACGCGCGCCGAAGCTGGGCCCGCCGATGTACACCGCGTCGGCGCCGTGCAAGATGGCCTCGCGGCCGATTTCGGCGGTCTTGGCGGGCGATAGCAACTCGATCTGGTGCGACAACAGGCTCATGGCGTTTCCTGACATTTAGTATAGGTGGCCGCGTCGGGCGATGGCGGCCGCAAAGGGGCGGAATTATAACGGAATCATGGAGTTATAGGTAGGAATTTGCAGCAGCGGCTTTTAAGTTCAGCCTCGGGATCACGGCCTTGCCATGCCACCGTCACATGCCGCGTCTACACCTCCAAATAGTCAAAATCGGTTTTATGCATGCAAAAACCAATTCGGAGAGCGTCATGTTCAACCGCCTGACCATCGCCCAGCGCCTAAGCGCACTCGTCGCGGCCCTGCTGGCCATCACTATTCTGATCAGCCTGTTTGGCCAGCACGCGCAAAAAGGCATACTCGACGACTTCGCCACCACCTACAACGACCGGGTGGTCTGCCTGAAGCAGCTGAAAACCGTGGCCGACAGCTACGCTGTCGGCATAGTCGATGGGGCGCACAAACTGCATGCCGGCGCCATCGACGCGGCCGGTTTTCTCGGTGGCATCGACGCCGCGCAAGTGGCGCTGAAAAAACAATGGGGCGACTACCGCGCCACTTATCTGACCGATGAGGAAAAAACCCTGGCCGACCAGGCAGAGGCGGCGATGCGCCACGCCGACGCCAGCGTGGCCCGACTCAAAAGCCTGGCCCAGTCCGGGGACCGCGCCGCGATGCAACTCTTCCTGGACAAGGAAATGTACCCGGCCATCGATCCCATCGCCAACCGCATCGCCGCGCTGATCGACTTACAGCTGCGAGTGGCGGCGGAAGAATTCGTCAAGGCGCAGGAGCGCGCCGCCGCCAGCCGCGTCGTCGCCATCGCGCTCTTGATCTGCGGCGTGGCGCTGGGCGCCGTGCTGTCGCTGATCATCATCCGCTCGCTGATGGCCGAGCTGGGCGGCGAGCCGCGCGACGTGGTGGCGCTGACCGAGCGCATCGCCAACGGCGACCTCAGCCAAAGGCTGCAGGTCAAGGCAGGCGATCAGCACAGTGTGGTCGCCTCAATGGCGCGCATGCAAAGCGGGCTGATCCGCATGGTGCGCGCCATGCAACAGATCATCAGCCAGCTAAGCGCCAACGCCACCGAGCTGGCGGCGGCGGCGGAACAGGTGGCCGCCAGCGCCGAGGAACAGACCCGGGCCGCCTCGTCGATGTCGGCCTCGGTGGAGCAATTGTCGGTCAGCATTTGCTCGGTGGACGACAACACCACCGACGTGGCCACCGAATCCGTCTCCACCGGCGACCTGGCCACCCGCGGCGAATCCATCATCGACCAAACCCTGCACACCATAGAATCGGTGGCCGACATGGCGCGCGCCTCGCAGGTGCAAGCCGACCTGATGAGCAGCCGCTCGCAGCAGATCTCCAATGTGATCCAGGTAATACGCGACGTGGCCGACCAAACCAATCTGCTGGCGCTGAACGCCGCCATTGAAGCCGCGCGCGCCGGCGAACAGGGCCGCGGCTTCGCCGTGGTGGCCGACGAAGTGCGCAAGCTATCCGAGCGCACTGCCCAGTCCACCTCCGAAATCGGCGCCAGCATCCGCGAAATGCTGGATAGCAGCGCCCATGTGGTGCAGAACATCCACCACACCGTGGACCACATGGAAGTGGGACTGCAGCAGGCCAGCGACGCGCGCGCAGCCATCACCGGCATCAACGACAAGGTGGCCAGGGTCAAACAGTCGCTGAGCGCGATTTCGGTGTCGCTGCACGAGCAGCAGGCCACCGGCACCGGCATCGCCGCCAATGTGGAGAAAGTGGCGCAGATGTCCGAGGAAACCAGCGCCGCCGCCAACCAAACCGCGGACTCCGCCAGCCAGATGGAACAGATGTCGCACGAGCTGCAATCCAGCATCAACTATTTCACCTTGCCGCAGGCCGGCCAAAGCCAAAGCGAAGAAACACCGCTGCAAACCGGCCACTCCTTGGCGGCCGCCGGCTGAAACCCCGTTTACCCCCTCTCCGCACTTGGCCTGGCGCTTGCCAGGCTTTTTTTTAGTCTGGCAATGCCCCATGGCCTATGGGTCAGCCGGCGCTTACCTTCGCCGCAACGCCATGCTGCATAGCAACAATGTCGATAAGCGAACACTCATCGCTCTCGTACACACTATTGCGATTGAAAACGCATTGTTTCCACGGCCAATCATTCGTTGGCGCTACAAATTTCGTTCGCAAAAACAAAAAGCAGATGCCTTTCATTTGCATTTGGCGGCGATCTTGCGCCAATAAGCGGCTATTTCAGGGAAACCCATGTGCATGGCAGCATTGCAACAATATGACGAATTATTTTGCAATACCAATGAGATACCAATTGAGAACCAGTAAAAGACCAGATAGTTTTAGCGCAGGACATCCAACAGAGGTGTCGCCACGTGATTGGAGTGACTGAAATGCCTAAGCCGACCAAGCTTGCCCTACTACTGTTGACCGCCCTGCCCTGTGTCGTCATGGCGGCGGAAGACTCGATTCCGACTAACGACACCTCGCCCACCCAGGGCGCGCCAGCCACTTTCGAGCCGGTGGACGTCTACGACTTGATTACCAAGTCCGAAACCACCGTCAGCGCCATCTATTACGGCCGCAACCGCCAAGCGGACTGGCCCGCTCCGCCCAACGGCAAAAACCGCGACGACATCACCGTCAACGCGCTCAACCTGGGCCTGAACTTCCGTTCCGGCTACGCCTGGAACAAGCTGGGCTTCGACGCCGCCGCCCACGCCGCCATCCGCCTGGACAGCGGCAAAGGCTGGTCGGAAGTGCTGAATCACGACGTCAACGACAGCTCCCAGCCCGGCGGCGTGGACAAGAGCGCCGCGGTGTTGAGCCAGGCCGCGCTGAAATTCCGTCAGCACGAAGACGGCCAGGGCTTCTCCGCCCGCGCCGGCTACACCCCGATAGGCATCGGCACCCTGGGCACCTCCGGCGGCCTGCAATCCCACGCCTACCGGGGCGTGGAAATGAAATACAAGTTCGGCGACTTCGAAGTGGGCTACGGCTGGGCCGACCAATTCCGCAATGAGTGGGACACCCGCTTCCGCGACATGACCAATTCCTGGGAGCAGGGCCGCAGCAACGGCAGCACCGCCAAACGAGTCGATTACGTCAACAGCCTGGGCTTCCGCTACGCGCCCAAAAACGGCTTCGTCGACGTTGGCGTAGGCGAAGGCAAGGACTACCGCCGCAACGCCCAGATCGCCGGCTCCTACTCCTGGCAGCTCAACGGCGACGACAAGCTGACCGCCACCGGCTACTACTTCACCGGCAAGTACCAGACTCAGCTCTCCGGCTTCCAGAACCCCAAGAGCGAATACCACGCCAGCGGCAGCGTCAGCTACGCCACCAACGGCTGGACGCTGATGGGCGGCCTGGGCTACACCAAGGCCCCGGACTCCGGCGAGTTGAACTTCCGCATGACGCCGTGGGGCAATAGCGACAACCGCAACTTCATCCAGACCTGGGGCCAGCTGGACGACTTCGTCTGGGACGGCACCACCGTCTACAAGCTGGGTGTCAACTACGACCTGGCCAAGGTGGGCGTGCCCGGCTTGACCGTGGGCCTGTCCGGCAACTACGCCACCGGGATGAAAAACCCGGGCAAGGCCGATACCAAGGCCCATGAAGTGGACTTCAGCATCGGCTACAGCGTGCAAAGCGGCATGTTCAAGGGCGCCAGCATCGGCGTCTATCCGGCCTGGTTGCGCACCGACGGCTTCTACGGCAAATCCGACCGCAACGACGTGAAAGTCATCGCCTCCTACAGCAAGACCTTCTGATCCGCGCGGCCAGCCGGGCGTCCTATCGCCCGTCCTGCCGCCGGCTCACTGGCATTGAACTGGTCTCGCTTTCATTGACACCACTTCAATGCCACAATGCGGAAAAACGCCAATCAAATGGCATAACAATACAGCAAGCCCGCCGTCAGACTGGCCGCCCGCCAGCGCCGGCCTCCATGGAGAAACCATCATGAAACTCAACGCCTTCGCTCGCGCCGCCTTGCTCGCCGCCGGCTGCGCCGTCGCCCTGCCGGCGCTGGCCGCCGACAAGCCGGTGCTGGAAGTGTGGACTATGAGCCTGTCGCCCAAATTCGACGGCTACTTCAAGGATCTGGTCGGCAAATACAACGCCCAGAACCCCAATGTCGAAATCAAATGGACCGACTACCCCTGGGACGTGATCCAGTCCAAGTTCACCGCCGCCGTCGGCGCCGGCAAACCGCCGGCCCTGGTCAACCTGAACGTGCCCTGGGCTTACGACTACAAGCAAAGCGGCCTGCTGCAGCCGCTGGACGGCGTGATCAACAAGGGCCAGTACGTGGACGGCGCGATCAAGGACGTCACTTTCGACGGCAAGGTTTACGCCTTCCCTCACTACAACGGCGCCAACGTCATCGCCTACAACGCCGAACTGTTCAAGAAAGCCGGCCTCAACCCGGCCAAGCCGCCCAAATCGCTGGACGAGCAGCTGGCTTACGCCAAAACCATCAAGGCCAAAACCGGCGTCGCCGGCTTCGCCCCGGCGCTAGGCCCCACCAAGATCGAAGGCTTTCTGATCCAGAACGGCCTGCCCTTGCTCAAGGACGGCAAACCGGTGTTCAACAGCCCGGCCCACGTGGCCATGCTGAAAAAACTGGGCGACGCCTACAAGTCCGGCGCGCTGCTGAAGGACAATCTGTTCGCCCAGGACAACTTCCAGGTATCCATCGCCGCCTACAACAGCGGCCGCATGGCCATGCTGGTCACCACCCCGGCCTCGCTGACCCGGGTGCGCGACGAAGCGCCCAAGCTCTACCAGTCCACCCAAGTGGCTCCGGCGCCCATCGGCCCCACCGGTATCGCCGCCGGCGGCTGGATGTTCAACTTCGGCGTGGCGCGCAACGTCAACAAGGCGCTGCTGCCGGAGATCGGCAAGTTCGGCAACTACCTGACCAACGCCGACAACCAGCTCGCCTTCGCCAAGCTGGCCGGCACCCTGCCCACCGCGCGCAAGGCGGCGCAGGACCCCTACTTCCAGAAAGTGGCCAATGACGCCGGCGCGGCGGAAAAAGCCGTAGGCGTGGCCGCCGCCAGCCTGGACAAGACCCGCACCATCTACCTGGCCGGCGTCAAGGACCCGGACGTGCTGTCCGCCCGCCTGGCCGCCGCGGTGGAGAAAGCCGTCACCGGCCGCCAGGACCCCAAGGCCGCACTGGACGAGGCCGCGGCGTTCTGGAGCGGCAAACTGTAAAACGCGCTTGAACGCGGCGGCGTCCCAAACGCCGCCGCCCCGCAACCCGCAGGCCGACGCCGCATCCCGGCGCCGGCCTGCCGCTACGTCACAAGGTTCTGCCCATGCGCACCAAGACCACGCTGCAAGCCTATCTGTTCCTGGCCCCGGCGCTGCTGCTGATGCTGGCGTTCTCCTTCTGGCCGGTGGGCTTCGGCAGCTTCATCGCCTTCACCCAGTACAATCTGATCGACAGCCCGCGCTGGGTGGGCCTGGACAATTTCCGCGATTTGTTCGGCGATGAACTGTTCCTGGCCTCGCTGAAAAATTCCGCCGTCTACCTGCTGGTAGTGCCGGTGATCCAGGTCGTCGCCATGCTGCTGGCGGTGCTGGTCAACAACCAGCTGCCGGCGATCAAGTGGTTCCGCGCAGCCTACTACCTGCCCGTGGTCACCTCGGTATCGGTAATCGGCATCATCTGGAACTTCATGTACACCGAGGACGGCGTGCTTAACGCCGCACTGCACTGGCTGCGGGTGATCAACGAACCGGTGGGCTGGCTCAACGACGACCGCATCGCGCTGTTCGCGGTGATGTTCATCACCGTCTGGCGCGGCCTGGGCTGGTATATGGTGCTCTACCTGGCCGGCCTGCAAGCGGTGCCGGCCGATATCTACGAAGCCGCGCAACTGGACGGCGCCAACGCCTGGCAGCGCTTCTGGCGCATCACCGTGCCGCTGCTGGCGCCCACCATCCTGCTGTGCTCGGTGATGTCGGTGCTGGCCGCGGTCAAGGCTTTCGAGGAGGTGCAGATCATGACCAAGGGCGGGCCGATGCAATCCACCTACACCGCGCTGTTCTACGCCTACGAGTTCGGCATCAAATCGCTGAACTTCGGCCGCGCGCTGGCCGCCAGCCTGGTGATGTCGGTGTTCTGCGTGGCGCTGGCGTGGTTGAACTTCCGCTATCTGCAGCCGCGCGACGCTTAAGGAAACGCCATGCACAACACCGCCACCCTCGCCGCGCCCGCCGCCCGCCGCCACAGCGCCCGGCTGAGCAAGCTGGCCGGCCGCGGCCTGCACTATCTGGTGCTGAGCCTGATCGCCGTCGTCACCGTCTACCCGTTCTGGTGGACGCTGGTCACCGCGCTGTCCACCGAGGGCGATGTGTTCGCCTTCCCGCCTCCCTTGCTGCCCAGCGCCCCCGGCCTGGACAACTTCAAGGAGGCGGTGTCCAGCATCGATCTGCTGGCCTTCTACAAGAACTCCGTCATCATCGCGCTGGCCACCGTGGCCGGCACCCTGCTCGTCAGCGCGCTGGCCGCCTACCCGCTGGCGCGGATGCGCTTTCCCGGCCGCAAGCTGGTGTTCGGCGCCATCCTCGCCACCATGATCCTGCCCAGCGAAGTCAATTTCCTGGTCAACTTCATCACCGTGTCCAAGCTGCAACTCACCGACAGCTACAGCGGCGTGGTGCTGCCCACGCTGGCGGGGGCGGTGGGCATCTTCCTGATGAAGCAGGCCTTTGAGGCGGTGCCGCAGGACTTGATCGACGCCGCCCGCGTCGACGGCGCCGGCGACTGGCAGATTTTCTGGAAAATCATGCTGCCGCTGTCGCGCCCGGCCTTGGCGGCGCTGACCATACTCACCATGGTGTCGGCGTGGAACCAATACATCTGGCCGTCCATCGTGATGTCCAGCCCGGACAAATTCCCGCTGTCGGTGGGCGTGCTCTACCTGTCCGGCGCCTTCAGTTTCAAAACCCGGGTGGTGGCCGCCGGCGCGGTGCTGACCGTGCTGCCCATCCTGCTGGTCTTCCTGTTCACCCAGCGCTACTTCCTGCGCGGATTCGATGGAGCCGTCAAATGAGCGACACCCTGCAACAACTGGCCGGCCAGGCGCTGATGGTGGATGTGGCCGGCCCGCGCCTGGGCGAGGACGAAGCCGCCTTCCTGCAACAGCTGGGCGCGCGCGCCATCTGCCTGTTTCGCCGAAATGTGCCGGACGAGGCCAGCATCCGCCGGTTGATCGCCGATCTGCAATGCGCGCTGGGCGAAGACATCCTGATCGGCATGGACCAGGAAGGCGGCGCGGTGATGCGCACCCTGTTCCTGCCGGCGGCGCCGTCGGCGATGGCGCTGGGTGCGGTGGACGACGCGGAACTGGCCGAGAAAGTGGGCGCCGCGGTGGCGCGCGGCCTGGCCAGCCTGGGCGTGAACTGGAATTTCGCCCCGGTGCTGGACCTCAACAACAACCCCGACAATCCGGTGATCTCGGAACGCTCCTTCGGCGAAAACCCGCTCAAGGCGGCGAGACTGGCGCGCGCCTGGATCAGCGGCCATCTGTCCGAAGGCGTGGCCTGCTGCGTCAAGCACTTCCCCGGCCACGGCGACACCCACACCGACTCCCATCTGGATCTGCCTGTGGTAGACAAGCCCAAGGCCGAGTTGCGCGATTACGAGCTGTCGCCGTTCGCCGCGCTGGCCGACCTCGCCCCCGGCATGATGAGCGCCCACATCCGTTTTCCGACGCTGGACGCGGACTGGCCGGCCACGCTGTCGCCGGCCATCCTGCAACAACTGCTGCGCGAACAGCTGGGCTACCAAGGCGTGATGATCACCGACGGCATGAATATGAAGGCCATCCGCGAACGCTGGGGCCAGGCCCAGGGCAGCGCCCAGGCGCTGGCCGCCGGCGCCGACCTCAGCCTGGTGCTGCAATTCCAGGACGAAATGGAGGATAGCAAGCAGGCGCTGATAGCCGCCGTTGCCGCCGGTCGGCTGAGCGAGGCGCGGCTACAGGAAGCGGCCGCGCGCGTGGACGCGCTGATCCGGCGCTACCCTAGCCGCCAGAGCGATTACAGCGCGGCGCAGCGCGCCGCCGACGCCGAATTGTTCGCCGACGTCTGGCGCCGCGCGCTGACCGCCCACGGCCAGCCGCAACGCCCGCCGGCCAACGCCATACTGCGCCTGGTGGTGCAGGACCAGGCGCCGTCCGACGGCGTGTCCGAGGCCGGCCTGTCCGCCGACGCGCTGATCGCCCGGCTGTCGCGCCGCTTCAGCCTGGAAGTGATCCGCTACCAGCGGCGCGAGGAACTGGATTGGCGCCGGCTGCCTCAGGACGGCCGCTACACCGTGGTCGCCTCCACCACCCGCGAGCGCTACGGCGCGCGCGAACGCGCCGAATGGCGGCCGGATCTGCACCTGGCCTTGTGGAACCCCTACGGCGCCGCCGATCTCGACGCGCCGGCGCTGATCAGCTACGGCTTCGCCGACGCCGCGCTGGACGCCGTCGCCCAATGGCTGACCGGCGAGATAGAAGCCGCAGGCGCGCTGCCGGCGCGCTTGCAATAAAAGGATTCGATATGGCCCACCTCAAGCTCAGCAATATTCAGAAAGTCTACGACGACGGCAACGCCGTCATCCACGGCGTGGACCTCGCCGTCCGCGACGGCGAATTCATGGTTTTCGTCGGCCCGTCCGGCTGCGGAAAATCCACGATGATGCGCATGATCGCCGGCCTGGAAGACATCAGCGCCGGCGAACTGTGGATAGGCGGCCAGCTCGCCAACGACATCCAGCCGTCCAAGCGCGGCGTGGCCATGGTGTTCCAGAGCTACGCGCTCTACCCCCACATGACGGTGAGGGAAAACATGGCTTTCGGCCTCAAGCTAGCCGGCAAGAGCAAGCAGGAAATCGCCGCCGCCGTGCACCGCGCGGCGCTGACCCTGCAGATAGAACACCTGCTGGACCGCAAACCCAAGGCGCTGTCCGGCGGCCAGCGCCAGCGCGTGGCCATCGGCCGCGCCATCGTGCGCAAGCCGGAGGTGTTTCTGTTCGACGAACCGCTGTCCAATCTGGACGCCGCGCTCAGGGTGCAGATGCGCATCGAACTGGCGCGGCTGCACAAGGAATTGGGCAGCACCATGATTTACGTCACCCACGACCAGGTGGAAGCGATGACCATGGGCGACCGCATCGCTGTGTTCAACGCCGGCCGCATCGAGCAGGTGGGCACGCCGCTGGAGCTCTATCAGCGCCCGGCCAACCGCTTCGTCGCCGGCTTCATCGGCTCGCCCAAGATGAATTTCCTGCCGGCGGCCATCGTTGCGGACACTCCGGCCGGCCTGACGCTGGAACTGCCCGGCGGCAAGCAGCTGAGCCTGCCGTTTCAAGGCCGCGCCGGCGACGCCGTCACCCTGGGCGTGCGCGCCGAGCACCTGCGCTTCGCCGACGCCGGCGTGCCGGCGACGGTGCAGCTGGTCGAACACCTGGGCGATGTGCAGATCGTCTACGTCCAGGCCGACGGCGTGGCCGAGCCCATCGCCGTCAAACTGGGCGGCCAGGACAGTGCGCCACAGGCCGGCAGCGGCTGCCGCCTGACGCTGGACGCCGAGCACTGTCATCTATTCGACGCCCGTGGCCAGGCCTTGCCCCGGCTGGCGGCGCAAGCGCAGGCCCAGGCCGAGACGGTGTGAACAACGGCAGCGCATAAGCAAAAAGGACGCGATCGCGTCCTTTTTCATTTATCCACAGGAAAACTTATCCTGCCGTTTTATCCACAGTTTACCGCCCCGGAGAAATGGCGAACGGCGAGACCCGGTTCGCCAAGCCGGCGGCAAAGCTTATCCACAGGCTCACGCCATTACGCCACTTTATCCACAGCCGCTAGCTCAAAGCTCGCCCGCGCCGCATCCAGTTCGAAACGGACCAGCCGCCCGGCATGCGGCCGCAGTTGCTCGGCCAGCCAGTCCATGCCCGCCGCGCCGGAAGGAAAAGCGCCGTCCGGCCGCTCGCTGACGAAGACCACGTCGCGGCTGCCGGCGTCCAGTTTGAACAGGTCCGATTCCAACCAGTTCAAACTGCGACACACCACCTGTCGTTCACCGTTGAGCCATACCGCCTCGCCCGCTTGCGGCGTCTCGGCTTGATCCCTCCCCAGCGGCAGAAAAGACTCGTCGCCGATGGCCAGGTCCAATTGCAATACGCCGCCCAGCTTGGCGATGTCCTCGCCGCCAAACGGACTCAGGCTCAGCAAGGACGCCTGATTGTACAAATCCACCAGCGGCAGGATGCTGCGCAACTTGTCCTTTTGCGCCGCCTTGACCAGGTATTCCAGCGAACAGCGCGCCTTCTTGTCGCCGGGCAAGTCCTTGTACAACTGTTTCCAGGCTTGCAACAACTCGTCCAGATCGCGCTCCGGCTCCGGCAAGGTCGGCAGCCGCGCCGGCAAAGCGGCGGCGTTTATGTCCAACGCGATCAGGCCGCTCACCTGGATCTGAGGCAGGCGGGACAATAAGGCGGGGCTCAGGGCAATCTGCATCATCGGGCTTTCCACGGTTGAATCCGTGTCAGCATAGGCCCGCCGCGGACAAAGGGGAAACGCGTTTTTTTGCTGGGGTATTAGTGAAACTGAATCCATTATGATTTCTGGCTTCCCATTCAATAAAAACCATTACTGACAACAAATAAAACATCATTAAAAACAAGCAAAGCATTAATTATTTTTAATGTATTTATTTTTTTATATAAACGCAATGGAATGCAAATAGAAATACTAGTCTTTAAGCCAGTTTCCGGTGCCTACCATTAAATAAATCATCATTATTTTTAAATAATTAGGGGTGCAATCATGGGAACTTGGCATCAAGTTGCACTGGATGGGAGTGTGAGCAAAAACGGTGGGGTATTGAAAGCCACCAGCACGGTCGCCTGCGACAATATAAAAGTTGGTCAGACCGGAGATATTGTCGAATACCCGGACGGCAGCACCGCCATCGTCACCGCTGGCTGCGGCTACGCTTTTTATAACAAGGAAACCGGCAAGTCACTGGCGCTGATAGGCAGCCCACTCAGCAACGGCGACATGATCCACTCAGGCCCAGCCAATGGCTTGCGCTTCCTTGATGAACGCGAAGGGAAACCCACCCCCGGCTTCTTGGACCCTGACTGGAGGCCGAGCCTTGTCAAAGAGATATAACTGCTGTCTTGGGGCAAGCACCACCGCCGGCGGCGTCATCGTAGCCGCCAGCGGGCAAGGACGCATCGAAGGCAGGGAACTGGCCGTTGAAGGCGATCCCATTCACTGCCCGGCCTGCAACCGCCTTGGCCGCATTATCTGCGTGCCGCCGCGGACATCGGAAATCTGGCATGGCAAACAAGCCGCGCTGGAGGGCGATCTGTGCATCTGCCAGTGCGAACCGCCACCCAAACTGATCGCCAATCAAAATCTGAAAAGCAATTCGACCGACGAAGGCGAACCTCCGCCTCCGCCGCCTGGATATGCAGCAGCGCGGGACTATGTCTCGCCCTACCGCTTCGAAATCCAGTACCAACTGGTCAGCGAGACAACAGGCAAACCGCAAGTGGGCATGCCATATCGCATAGACCTGCAAGACCATACCTTCAGAACCGGACTGACGGATTCACTGGGCATGACCCAACTCATCGTCAGCACTATGTGCATGAATTCAACTTTGACGGCACCCTACCATGACGACCATACAGAGACTTTTGATGGCGAGATCGGAAGCGACGCCTGTTGTAGTGACGATTCCTGAACCCGAACTCAGCGGCATGGCCTGGGTGGAGCGCTATCCAGGCAGCAACAGCCTATCGGAGCTGGAACCAGCCTTCCAAGCCAATGTTCGGGCTTTTATTGATGCGATGATGACCGCAGGGGCAAGAATCAGAATTGCATCAACCTACCGTCCGGAGAAAAGAGCATATCTTATGCATTGGAGCTATAAAATAGCCAAGAAAAAAGTCAAACCAAACAAAGCTGATTCTAGAGCTGATGTGCCTATCATGTGGGACCATGGTGATGAGGATAGATCCATTAATGCTGCCATAGCTATGGCTAATTATTTTCAAACTCTTCACTTAGGAAAACCACCAGCGTTGCGGTCTCGTCATACAGCTAGGCTAGCGATCGATATGAATATTACGTGGACTGGTAGTTTAATAATTTCAAATAAAAATGGAGAGCGATTAACAATTGAAAGTACCCCTCGCATGGGAATGAACAAAGAATTACATATAATAGGAGCCAGTTATGGGGTAATCAAATTTAAAGGTGGTGCATGGGATAAACCTCACTGGTCCTCTGATGGAAGATAAAATGAAAAACACATTTATATTGTTAATAATCATAACTAGCAATACTTACGCCGGAAATTTAACAAAAAAAGATGTTAAACGCTTTCTTGAAAATGCCGAAATTTGCCAACACTTATTAGGTGAGGTTAGTGGGGAAGGTGATGCAGAACAAGCTATTGTTATCAGAAATGCTAATCAAGTATGCGAACAAGCCAAGAAACAGAGAAAGCGCTTATTATTAAAATATAAGCACGATGAAAGTGTGATCAAATCTATTAAAGAATTTGACGAAACTTTTGCTGATGGACAATAGAATCTACTCATCATTTAGCAGTGAGAGATAACAGGTATGGGTGACGCGAGACAATGCGAAGTCATCAAGGGGGTGAATAAGTATTGCGCGCGTGGTAAACGATAACAAAAGCGCTTGCTAATATATAAGGCAGACCCTGACGTGATGGCTGAATTAAAGAAATGGAATGAAATACTCGCCATTTTTATACTGCTTTCTTGCAATATCTATGCCAACAATCTCAGTAATACAGATGTCAAAGCATTCATCGACAATGCTGAAACCTGTGAGTATCTAGCAGGAGAGATAACAGGTATGGGTGACGCGAGACAACGCGAAGTCACCAAGGGGGTGAATAAGTATTGTGAGCGTGCTAAACGACAACAAAAGCGCTTGCTAATAAAATATAAGGCAGACCCTGAAGTGGTGGCTGAACTAAAGAAATGGAATGAAGTATTCGGTATTGTGGAATGAAACGGCTTGCCAATGCTCGCCTTCCCTGAATCTACGGGCTTGGATGCTGTGGATAAAAACAGCGCGCAGTTGAGCATCGTCAGCGTCTAAAGCCACAGGCTGCAAATCAAGCAAGCCGGGCGCAAACACCAAGCCCGGCCCCATGGCCGGGCATAAACCGCATTGGCGCGGGCTCAGTGGATGGAGCCGCCCATCTTGCCGTCCGCGTCCAGGAATTCGGCGGCGCTGAGCACCGCCTCTTCCAGCAGCGAGAAGAAGCCGGCCCAATACTCGCCCTCCGGCCCTTCCGCGGTGAAATCGGCGTATTCCGCCATGCGCGCCAGCAAGGAATCCTCGGCAGCGCAGGGATGGTGAGCCACGTGTTCAATGTAATGGCCGGCGAACTCGCGGCCCATTCGGTACGCCTCTTGCTCGCCGGCGCCGGCCGGCACTGCCGCGCAGTACAGACGCAAACGCGGCGGCAAGCAGACGGCGAAAGAGGGTTCCTGCAGCGACTCCGCCTGGCCGGCGGCGTCATCATGGCGACGAAATGGACGTTTTACGGACATAAGGCCTCCCATTGTCATAGCGCCTGTTCAATGCCTTGACGCAAGCTCAAGGGCGTAAACAGGCTTTTGCAACGCGCCTTGCCTTCAGGCGTGGAGCGGATAAGGTAACAGCTTTTGCGGACCAAGGCCCGCGCGAGACAAGATCGGCGGCTCCGCCGCCGGATAAAGCGGGCGCCGCGCGCCTTCCTTACCGCCGGCCGGGAGCCTGTTTTTCGATCTCGCGAGCGAAGGCGAGACAGGGCAAAAACGGTGGTGAAAACGGAGTGTGCGCACAGTACATGAACATCTCGAAGTGTTTTCAAGGCCGTATCGCCCTTGCTCGCGAACCTTTGGAACAGGCTCTGAGGATCAGCCTATCTTGATCAGCCCAAGCCCAACGGCCACCCCAAGCAAAACCAGCGAGAAGGCCCACATCGGAAGCAGGGAATAGCGAATGTGCCTCCCCATGTCCAAGCCGGCCAAACCCAGCCCCAACCACAGCGCAGGGGAAAAGGGACTGACGAAAGTGCCAATCACATTGCCGATTTGCAGCGCGTAAATGGCCGATGTCGTTTCCACGCCATAAGCGGACACGATTTCCAGAATCACCGGCAGCAAGGCAAAGTAATAGGCGTCCGTGCTCAACACCAGATCCAGCGGCAAGCCGAACACGCCCAGGATCAAGTGCAGGTAGGGCGTCGCCTCGCTTGGCAAAACCCGCACCAAATCCGCGGCGATCGCCTTGAGCATGCCGCTGCCGTTGAGGACGCCCAGAAAGGAGCCGGCGGCCAGGATGATGGCTCCCATCAGCAGGGCGTTTGGAGCATGCGCGCGGATGCGCTCCAACTGTTGATCCACGTCCGGATAATTAATGACCAAGGCGATTCCCAGGCCGATCATGAAGATATAGCCGGACGGCAGGATGCCGGAAATCAGCGTGCCTATCACCCCCAAAAACAGAGCCATATTGACGAAGAACAGTTTGGGCAGCGGCTGTTTGTCATGGAGGTCTTCCAGCGGTTCCGCATCATTCGCCGCCTGCAAGGGGCCTTGCTTGCGCAAGCGTCGGGCTTCGAACACGCCCAGCACCGCCGCGAGCGCCACCAGCAAGCCCGCGCCTATCAATTGCAAAGGAATCAAAGGCTGCCATAGCGCGGCCGGGTCCAGATCGGTCACCGCCGCCGCGCGTCCCAGCGGACCGGCCCACGGCATCATATTGAGGATGCCCGCGCCCAACGCCAGCAGCAGCATCATCAAATAGGGATTCATGCCCAAACGCCGATACAGGGGCAGCAGCGTGGGCACCGTCAGCAAAAAGGTGGTGGCGCCGACGCCGTCCAGATGCGCCAGCATACCCACCACCGCCGTGCACACCGCCACGGTGACGACATTGCCTCTGGAAATTCCCACCATGCCGTTGACGATGGGACGAAAAACCCCCGTGTCCTGCATTACGCCAAAGAAGGTAATGGCAAAGATGAACATGGTCGCCACTTGGATGACGGAGTTCAGGCCGGCGCTATAGAACTTGCCGATATCGGCGAACCCGAAGCCGGCCAGCAGCGCGCCGATAAAGGGGATCAAGGTGAGACAGACAACGGGCGCAAGCTTGCGCAGGATCAACAGGGACACCACCATGACGATGATGGCGAGGCCAGCAAAAGTAAGCATGAGCTTCTCCGGGAGGCTGAATCGGATGATTCCGGAATTCAGTCGCCAACTGGACTGGCTATCGCCGTATTCCATCAGACGCTGAACAGACCGGGTGCAATGGCGTTTTTTTTATGGTCCGACTTTTGGTCGAACTTGCTTGCACAGCGAGCGGAGCTTTTGTGGGAGCCCTTCCGCTTGTTGAAAGCCAAACAAAGGGACTGGGCGGAAAAGCCTACACGGACAGCGGGATTATTGTCTATACATTTGCGATTGGGATACGAAGCTCCCTGATACCGTCTTGCCCGGCGCAAGACGCGGAAACGACAAAGCCCGGCATCGCCGGGCTTCTATTTCAGAACCTGTTCACGTCGCGGAACCTTACACGGCGAGAGTCGCTTCGGCATCCTCATTTACCGCATGCGCGCTTGGCTTTCTCAGCGATCTCCGCCTTGTCCCGCCATTGAACAGGCCTCGACTGACTGTCGTTCAGGCGGTCAGCCGTTGTTCCCGCGCGGCGCTCTGGCCCTGCAACCAGGCGTCGATCACCTCGGCGGCGTGCGCCGGCAGGTGCAGCTTGAGCTTGGAACGGCGCCACAAGATGTCCTCGCTGCGCGTCGCCCATTCTTCGTCCGCCAAGTAGCGCAGCTCGGCCTCGTACAAGCCGGGCAGCAGTTCCGCGCCCAATTGCTCCAGGCCGGCGGCCTGGCCGATCAGCCTGGCCACGCGGGTGCCGTAGGCGCGCGCCCAACGCCGCGCCAGCGCTTCCGGCAGCCACGGGTATTGCTGACGCAGGTTTTGCAGGAAGCGCTCGAAATCCGCGCCCGGCATGTCGCCGCCCGGCAAGGGAGAGTCCGCGGTCCAGGTGGTCTTGCGGTTGCCCAGCAGCGGCGCCAACTTGTCCACCGCCTCTTCCGCCAGTTTGCGGAAGGTGGTGATCTTGCCGCCGAACACCGACAACAACGGCGCGCCGTCCAGATCCATTTCCAGCGAGTAATCGCGGGTGACGCTGGCGGCGTTGCTGGCTTCGTCGTCCAGCAGCGGGCGCACGCCGGAGTAGGTGGACAGCACGTCGGCCGGGCGGATCTGAGTCTGGAAGTAACGGTTGCTCATCTGACACAGATAGGCCACTTCCTGATCGTCTATCGCCACCTTGGCAGGGTCGCCGTGGTATTCCACGTCGGTGGTACCGATCAGGGTGAAATCCTGCTCGTAGGGAATCGCGAAGATGATGCGCTTGTCCGGATTCTGGAAGATATAGGCATAGGGGTGGTCGAACAGTTTCTTGACCACGATGTGGCTGCCCTTGACCAGGCGGATGGATTTGCTGGACGGCAGCGCCAGCGTGTCCTTGATCAGGCTTTCCACCCACGGGCCGGCGGCGTTGACCAAGGCGCGGGCGCGCACCTGGCTGCGGCTGCCGTCTTCGGCCTGCAGCTCGCACAGCCAGTGTTCGCCGTCGCGGCGGGCGCCGACGCAGGCGGTGCGGGTCTGCACGCGCGCGCCGCGTTCGGCGGCGTCCTTGGCGTTGAGCACCACTAGCCGCGCGTCCTGCACCCAGCCGTCGGAGTAGACGAAACCGCGCTTGAACGCCGGCTTGATCGGCTGGCCGGCCGGGTGGCTGGCGAAGCTGACGGTTTCGGAAGCGGGCAACACTTCGCGGCGCGCCAGGTGATCGTAGAGGAACAGGCCGCAGCGTATCATCCATTCCGGGCGCTGGTTCTTGTCGTGCGGCATCACGAAGCGCAGCGGCCAGATAATGTGCGGCGCGGCCTTGAGCAGCACTTCGCGCTCTTGCAGCGCTTTGCGCACCAGGCCGAATTCATAGTATTCGAGATAGCGCAGGCCGCCGTGAATCAGCTTGGTGCTGGCGGAGGAGGTGTGCGCGGCCAGATCGTCCTTTTCGCACAGCATCACCGACAAGCCGCGTCCGGCCGCGTCGCGCGCGATGCCGGCGCCGTTGATGCCGCCGCCGATCACCATCAGGTCGTAAATCTCCACTGCCATCTTCCCTACCTCTTTCTTTCCAGGGGCGTTGTTCCCTCACTGGCGCGCGTTCAGCGCCCCAGCGATGCCATTCTACCCAGAATAATTATAAACGAACAAAAATACAACATTTTGCTTTCGTTTTAATGTGATTGGAACGCGGTTTTGTCGATATATCTGCCTAAACGCGGAAATACGCAAAAAAACAGGCGGCAACCAGGGTCGCCGCCTCGTAAAGCGCCCGGCAGCGCCGGGCCCTGCGGGATCTAAACTCGGTTCAAGACGGCGCTCTGATCGCGACCATGCCAGGTGGTCAGCGCCAGCAGCACAAAAGCCGCGATGCAAGAGCCCACCATCAACATGAAACCGCCGTCCCAACCGAAGTGATCGACGGTGTAGCCCACCACCGCGTTGGCGGCCACCGAGCCGCCCAGATAGCCGAACAGACCGGTGAAGCCAGCGGCGGTGCCGGCGGCTTTCTTCGGCGCCAGTTCCAGCGCGTGCAGGCCCACCAGCATTACCGGGCCGTAGATCAGGAAGCCGATGGCGATCAGCGCCAGCATGTCCACGGTGGGGTTGCCGGCCGGGTTCAGCCAGTACACCACGGTGGCCACGGTCACCAGGGCCATGAACAACATGCCGGTGGCGCCGCGGTTGCCCTTGAACAGTTTGTCGGACATCCAGCCGCACAGCAGGGTGCCGGGAATGCCGGCCCACTCGTACAGGAAGTAGGCCCACGAGGATTTATCCACCGAGAAGTGCTTGACCTCTTTCAGATAGGTGGGGGCCCAATCCAGCACGCCGTAGCGCAGCAGGTAGATGAAGACGTTGGCGAAGGCGATGTACCACAGCAGCTTGTTGGGCAGGATGTATTTCTTGAAGATGTCGCGCGCGCTCAGTTCTTGCTCGTGACTGGCGTTGTAGTCTTCCGGGTAGTCGTTCTTATAGGCTTCCACCGGCGGCAGGCCGCAAGACTGCGGGGTGTCGCGCATAGTCAGGTAGGCGAAAATGGCGACGCCGATGGCGGCGGCGGCCGGCACGTAGAAGGCCGCGCGCCAGTCGTTGAACCAGCCCATGCCCAGGATGAACAAGGGGCCGATCAGACCGCCGCCCACGTTATGGGCGCAGTTCCAGATCGACACAATGCCGCCGCGTTCCTTCTGCGACCACCAGTGCACCATGGTGCGGCCGCTGGCCGGCCAACCCATGCCCTGGAACCAACCGTTAAGGAACAGCAGCACGAACATGATGCCCACGCTGGACGTGGCCCAAGGCACAAAGCCCATTAGCAGGAAGACGGCGGCGGACAGGATCAGGCCGACGCAGAGGAAGACGCGGGGATTGGAACGGTCCGACACCGCGCCCATCAGAAATTTGGAAATACCGTAAGCAATGGCGACGCCGGACATGGCGAAGCCCAGGTCGCCGCGCGAATAGCCTTGCTCCACCAGGTAGGGCATGGCCAGCGAGAAGTTCTTGCGCACCAGATAATAACCGGCGTAGCCGATGAAGATGCCGAGGAAGATCTGCCAACGCAGTCTTCGGTACAAACTGTCTTGCTCAGAGGAGGGCAATAGCGGCTGATGCGCCGCCGGTCGGAACATGCTGATCATGGGAACACCTCATTTTTTAGTGTGGCAACTACGGTCCGATCTGTGCCGGCTCCGGATTACAAGCGCGGCGGCTAAAGCGCCGCCGCGCAAAAACGGCGGCCGGTTCCAAAGAACCGGCCAGGCATCACAGGGTATAAGCCAAAGCCGCCAGCGCGCCGCCGACCAGGGAGCCCACCACCGGCACCCAGGCATAACCCCAGTCGCTGTCGCGCTTGCCGGCAATCGGCAGGATGGCGTGCATGATGCGCGGCGCCAGATCGCGCGCCGGGCTCATCGCGTAGCCGGTGGTGCCGCCCAGTGACACGCCGATGCCCAACACCAGCAAGGCCACCGGCAGCGCGTCGATGGCGCCCAGCGACATCTTGGGCGCCACCATGCTGAGGATGGCGAACACCAGCACGAAGGTGGCGACGATCTCGGACACCAGATTGCCCGGCAGGCTGCGAATGGCCGGGCCGGTGCAGAAGGTGGCCAGCTTGGTGTCGGCGCAATCGGTGCTGTCAAAATGCTTGCGGTAGATCAGCCACATCAGGCCGGCGCCGGTCATGCCGCCCAGCATCTGCGCCAGCACGTAGCCCGGCACCTTGGCCCACGAGAACTTGCCGGCCACCGCCAGCGCCACCGACACCGCCGGGTTCAGGTGGGCGCCGCTGATCGCCGCCACGCTGAACACGCCGACGAAAACCGCCATCGCCCAACCAAAGGCGATGACGATGAGGCCGCTATTGTGGCCCTTGGTGTTTTTCAGCAGCACATTGGCCACCACGCCGTTGCCCAGCAGCACCAGCAAGGCGGTGCCGATGAATTCGCCCATTAAAGGATTCATGATTGTGTCTTCCGGATAAGGAGTGCGTCCGCCGCGCCCGGGCCGCGGAGCCTATCAGTCGTCGCGTCCGAGGCGGACCGCGTTCATCAAGCCTGTTCGTCGTTGGCCCAGACAGTGGCGGCGTTCACCGCGCGCTGCCAGCCCTTGATCTTGCCGGCCACTTGCGCGGCCTCAAGCTGCGGCTTGAAGCGGCGGTCCAGCTGCCACTGGCCCTGCACGTCGTCGACGTTCTTCCAGTAGCCGACGGCGAGGCCGGCCAGGTAGGCGGCACCCAGCGCGGTGGTTTCGGTGATCTTGGGACGCACCACGTCCACGCTCAAGATGTCGGACTGGAACTGCATCAGCAGTTCGTTGACGGTGGCGCCGCCGTCCACGCGCAATTCGGCGATGTCGAGACCGGCGTCGGCTTCCATCGCCTTGAGCACGTCCATGGTCTGGTAGGCGATGCTGTCCAGCGCCGCGCGGGCGATGTGGGCGGCCTTGGTGCCCAGGGTGGCGCCGACGATGGTGCCGCGCGCGTTCGGATTCCAATGCGGCGCGCCCAGGCCGGCGAAGGCCGGCACCAGGTAGACGCCGTCGCTGTCGGCCACTTCCTGGGCCAGCGGGCCCACGTCGGCGGAATGGCGGATGATGCCCAGGCCGTCGCGCAGCCATTTGACCACCGCGCCGCCGATGAAGATGGAGCCCTCCAGCGCGTACTGCACCTTGCCGTCCACCTGCCAGGCGATGGTGGTCAGCAAATTGTTCTTGGATTCGATCGGCGCGTCGCCGGTGTTCAGCATCATGAAGCAGCCGGTGCCGTAGGTGTTCTTCACCATGCCGGGGCGGGTGCACTGCTGGCCGAACAAGGCCGCCTGCTGGTCGCCGGCCACGCCGGCGATGGGAATTTCCACGCCCAAATGCGCGGCGTGGGTGTGGCCGTAAACTTCGCTGGAGCTTTTCACTTCCGGCAGCATGCTGGCCGGAACGCCCATGATGTCCAGCAGTTCGGCGTCCCATTCCAGGGTATGGATGTTGTACAGCATAGTGCGCGAGGCGTTGGACACGTCGGTGACATGCACTTTGCCGTGGGTGAAGTTCCAGATCAGCCAGCTGTCCACCGTGCCGAAGGCCAGCTTGCCGTCGCGGGCGCGTTCGCGCGCGCCCGGCACATTGTCCAGAACCCACTTGATCTTGCTGCCGGAGAAATAGGCGTCCACCAGCAGGCCGGTCTTGGAACGGATCAACTCCCCCAGGCCACGCGCCTTCAGTTCGTCGCAGAACTCCGCGGTGCGGCGGTCCTGCCAGACGATGGCGTTGTAGACCGGATGACCGGTTTCGCGGTCCCAGACGATGGTGGTTTCACGTTGGTTGGTGATGCCGATGGCGGCGATGCTGCGGCCGTCGATGCCGGCCTTGGCCACCGCCTCGGCCGCCACGCCCACCTGGCCGCCCCAGATTTCCTGCGGATCGTGCTCCACCCAACCCGGCTGCGGGTAAATCTGGCGGAACTCCTTTTGCGCCAACGACACGATGTCGCCGCTGCGATTGAACAAAATGGCGCGAGAACTGGTGGTGCCTTGATCCAAGGCCAACACGAATTGATCCTGCATGGGGTTTCTCCTGTTCAGCCGGTGGGCGGCCTAATGTCTGAATGTTCGTTCGTTGCATGCGGCGGCGGATGCCGGTTGCTGACCGTGCTCCATCGCTCAAGTTATTGATAATGTTTCTTTTTGTACTTATGACGTTCGTTTTATTTTCGAGCCATTCTAGGCCCCGGCAAAAGCTTGTCAATCGTTCTTCGTAAAAAAATCTTAATACTACGACTTTCCATGCCATCCCAATTCATGCTGCAGAGCAATAAAGACAAGGGTTTAGCTCTTGTAGCGCCTCACTACAAATAGTGCTGTTTCAGTAAGTTATCGAGCAAAAACCCTATGTTGCAGCGCATTGACCCGCATCATTCTCCACTGACTCTGTGTTGCAACAAAGTTTTTGTCTTTACATGGAGATAAAATAACCATGATCTGGTCCCAAGATCCACCCGGGGCTAGCTTTTTGGCGGCCAGTCCCTCGTGCCGCCAAGGAGGGAAAAACGCGCAAAAACGAACATTTTTCCCAGCTAAGTGGCGAGATTCGCACAAAGGCCGCTCATTTTCCGGCCCTCCATGCCGCCGCCCCTACGTAGTCAAGCCGCTACAACCTGACTGTGGCAGCATGACAGACAGTTCCATCAAGCGCGGCGCAGCCTCGATGGAAAGACACACGGATGTGATTGGCAAAACAACACCGCCATGTCCGGTCGCGCGCAAGGCCGCGGCTGGATCGGGCATAAAGGACTGTCATGCTTCGCAACACCAAAATCCTCGCCACGCTGGGCCCGGCCTCCAGCACGCCCGAAATCATCCTGGAACTGGCCCGCTCCGGCGTTAACGTGTTCCGCCTCAATATGAGCCACGGCAATCACGACGACCACCGCGCGCGCCTGGCTTCCATCCGCGCCGCCGAAGCCGTGGTAGGCCGCCCGCTGGGCGTGCTGGTGGACCTGCAGGGACCCAAGCTGCGCATAGGCCAATTCGCCTCGCCGGCTACGGTGAACACCGGCGACACCTTCGACTTCGTGCTGGACGAGGTGGACGGCGACGCGCAACGCGCCAGCCTGCCTCACCCGGAAGCCTTCGCCGCGCTCAAGCCCGGCCACCGCATTCTGGTCAACGACGGCAAACTGGCGTTTCACGTGGAACAGGTGGAAGAACGCCGCATCGCCACCCGGGTGGAAGTGGGCGGAGAGTTGTCCAGCCGCAAGGGCTTCAACCTGCCGCAAACCATACTGCCGCTGTCCGCCATCACCGATAAAGACCGGGTGGACGCCGAGTTCGCGCTGAAGGAAGGCGCGGACTGGCTGGCGCTGTCCTTTGTGCAAACCGCCAACGACGTGCGCGAACTACGCGAACTGGTAGGCCGGAAGCTGGGCATCGTGGTCAAGATTGAAAAACCGTCGGCGGTGGACGAACTGGACGCCATCACCGAACTGGCCGACGCGGTCATGGTGGCACGCGGCGATCTGGGCGTGGAGTTGCCGCCGGAAGACGTGCCGGTGGTGCAACGCCGCATCGTTCACCAATGCCGTCACCTGGGCCGCCCGGTCATCGTCGCCACCCAAATGCTGGAATCGATGATCACCGCGCCCACCCCCACCCGCGCCGAGGCCAACGACGTGGCCACCGCGGTTTACGAAGGCGCCGACGCGGTGATGCTGTCCGCGGAAACCGCGGCCGGCCAGTTCCCGCTGGAAGCGGTGCGCATCATGGACCGGGTGATCCGCCGCGTGGAAAGCGCGCCGGACTATCGTCGGGTGATGGCGCTGGATTACAGCGCCGCCGACGCGCCGGACCGCGCCGACGCCATCGCCGCCTGTGTGCGCAAGGTGGGCTCCTTGCTGCCGGTCACCGTATCCGCCGCCTTCACCACCAGTGGCTCCACCTGCCTGCGGCTGGCGCGCGAGCGCCCGCACACGCCCATTCTCGGCATTTCGCCGCGGCTGGACACCGCTCGCCGGCTGACCCTGGTCTGGGGCGTAGTGGCCTATAACGGCCCGGACGCGGAAAACCTGGAAGACATGGTGGTGAAAACCACCTTCGCCGCCACCAAGCTGGGCCTGGCGGAACAAGGCAAGCCCATGGTGATCATCGCCGGGGTGCCATTCGGCACGCCGGGCACCACCAATTTGTTGCGCATCGTCTACCCTTGAACGCCGGCTGAGCGACAAAGCAAACGGAACCCGCGGGTTCCGTTTTTGTTTGCCCCTCGCCGGCCGCGGCAACGACTATGCTTAGCTGATCAGCACGCTCCGGATTCGCCTCGATGACCGCTAGCATCCGCCGCCTCGGCCTGACCCTGCTGCTGCTCGGCGCTTGCCTGGCCGCGCCCTGCCGCGGACAGGACACGGAAACCCTGACCGTGGCGGTAGACGCCAACGCGCCGCCCTTCATGTACGAGGAGAACGAGCGGGTCGGCGGCCTCTACCCGCGCCTGGTCAGCGCCATTTGCGACAAAGCCGGCATTCCCCACATGTTTCGGGCCTTGACCTGGCGCCGCGCGCTGTTCGAACTGGACCGCAGCGCGATGGCAGCAGCCGGCATCTACAAAACCGTCAACCGAGAGCAACGCTACGACTTCAGCCTGCCGCTTTACCAAGAGCGCATCGTGGTGGTCTACCTCCGACAACGCCCTATCGAGTTCCGCGGCCTGCCGGATCTGGACAATAAGCGCGTCGGTGTAATGGCGGGCTGGAGCTACGGCGACGAGTTCGACCGCGCGCGCGCCGACAAGCGTTTCATCGCCTACGACGGCGACTCGGACCGCCAAAACCTTCAACTGCTGCAACGCGGCAATCTTGACGCAGTGCTGGCGATACAGGAAGCGATGGACGCCAGGCTGCAAAACGGCGCCTATGCCAACCTAGCGGTGGCGCCGGCCATCCTGGCCAGCAAACCCACTTATCTGGCCATCAACAAAACCTCGCCGCAACTGCCGCTGCTGCAGCGCTTCAATCAGGCTCTGGAGAAAATGCGCCAGGACGGCAGTTATCAGCAGTTGGTGAAACAGTTTTTCACCGGCCACGCCTCTTCCAAACCCTGAGCGGATCGCGCTCCCCCCGAGCAAAACGGTTTTTGCTATAGTCATCCACTTGTCCTACCGATGACTATGCCATGTCCATTTTGCACCTGTCACCGCAGCAAGCCCGCCATCTGCAACTGGCCGCTCAAGGCCTGCTGAGCCCGCCGCGCCGCAAAGCCGGCAAGGCCGACGTGCTGGCCGCCATCCGCCGCATGGCGCTATTGCAGATCGACACCATCCACGTAGTGGCGCGCAGCCCCTATCTGGTGCTGCACAGCCGGCTGGGATCTTACGATCCGGCCTGGCTGGACGAATTGCTGGCCGAAGGCCGGCTGTTTGAATACTGGGCGCACGAAGCCTGTTTCGTCCCCGCCGAGGACTACGGCCTGCTCCGTCACCGCATGCTCAAGCCGGAGGCGATGGGCTGGAAATTCTCCCTGCGCTGGTTGGAACAACACCGCGCCGACATCGACGCCCTGGTCGAAGGCATCCGCGCCAACGGCCCGGCGCGTTCGGCGGACTTTGAACGCAAGGGCGGCAAGGGCAACGGCTGGTGGGACTGGAAACCGGAGAAGCGCCACCTGGAAGTACTGTTCACGCTGGGACGGCTGATGGTCAAGGAAAGACGCAATTTTCAGCGCGTTTATGATCTGGCGGAACGGGTGAAACCCGGCTGGGACGACGCGCGCGATCTGCCCACGGAGGAACAGGCGCAATGGCGGATGCTGCGCAACAGCTGCCGCGCGCTGGGCGTGGTCAAAGCTGGCTGGGTGGCCGATTACTACCGGCTCAAGCGCGGCCGCTACGACGCCATGCTGCACCAGATGGCCGACGCCGGCGAACTGATTCCAGCCCGCATCGACGGCTGGCAACACGACGTCTTCGTCGACGCCGATCTGGCGGAAGCCGCCTCCGGCGAGCTCAAAGCCAGCGCCACCGCCATTCTGTCGCCGTTCGACCCGCTGGTCTGGGACCGCAAGCGCGCCTCGGAACTGTTCGACTTCGACTACCGCATCGAATGCTATACCCCGGCGCCCAAACGCCAGTACGGCTATTTCGTGCTGCCCATTCTCAACCGCGGCAAGCTGGTCGGCCGGCTGGACGCCAAGGCCCACCGCGCCCAGGGCGTATTCGAAGTCAAGGCGCTGTACCTGGAGCCCGGCGTCCGCCACAGCGCGCGGTTGACCGCCGATCTCAAGACCGCGCTACAAAAACTGGCCGACTGGCACGGCGCGCCGCGGCTGCGCGTGGAACGCGCGCCGGGATCGCTGGCGGCCGCGCTGATGGCCTGACGCTCCTAGATGGGCGTCAGTTGCTTGCGGTACTGGATATAGCCCAGGTTCTCCGCCAACTGGTCGTAGAGCCGCCTTGCCGTGGCGTTGGTCTCATGAGTCAGCCAATACACTCGCGAGCATTCCCGCTCGCGCGCCCACTGGTACACCCATTCGATCAACTGTCGCCCGGCGCCCAGGCCGCGGCAATCCTCAGCCACGAACAGGTCCTGCAAATAGCAATAATCACCCAGAGTCCAACTGCTGGGGTGCAATACGATATGCACCAAGCCCACCGCCCGCTCCCCGTCCCAGGCCAGCCAGCCGCGCATCGCGTGATCCGGCAGCAAATAACGCCGCCAGGTTCCGTTGATAGTGGCTTCGTCCATCGTCACTTGGTAAAAACGCTGATAGCCGCGCCAAAGCGGCAACCAGGCCTCGTAGTCTTCCGCCCGCAGCGGACGGATGGAAAGCGTATTGCTCATGCCGATCTCCAGTGGCGGCGCGAACGCGCCCAATACGCGCATTGTGGCTCAGCCAAGACGAAGTCATAAGAACCACTTGGCCTTGCCGCCAGGAGCCACCGCCGGAACTTCGGCCTTCGCCGACGCTCAATACAGCATTTTCCCCAACGAGGACGTTTACATGCGCGCCACGCTTTTGATCGCCGCCGCTTCCGCCCTGGCTCTGGCCGCTTGCAGCGAGAAGCAAACCAACCAATTGCAAGAATCCGCCTCCAGCGCCATCGGCACGGTGCACAACTCGCTGCAGGACAGCAGCGCGCCGCTGAGCCAACTCAAGGAACAAGCCAGCGCCGCCATCGGCGCGGCCAAGCAAGCCGGCGCCGCCGCCGCCGCGCTAAGCCCGGAACTGAAAGAACAAGTGGACAAGCTGAAAGAGCAAGCCTCCGCCGTGAAGGGCGCGCTGCAGGCTCAGGAGAAAAAGGCCGAACAGCCGCAATCCGATCAAAAATAAGCTCGGCCGCGTTGGCGGCATTTTTATGCCGCCGCGCGTTTTCTTTAGCGGATCTTTAGCCCCCTCTGACTAGGATGAGGTCGCACCCTAGCCAAAGGAGAAATCCGCCATGCTGACCCTGCCCGACCTCTGCGGCCCGCAAGACATCCTGCTCAATCAAACCCTGGCCGACAAGGCCGCGCTGCTGGAGCACGCCGCCTCCCAGCTGGCCCAGCGCCACGCGCTGCACCGCCCAACGCTGGCCGCGGCGCTGCATGAGCGCGAACAGGCCGGCAGCACCGCGCTTGGCCATGGCCTCGCGCTGCCCCACGCCCGCATCGAGGGCCTGACGGAAGCCCGCGCGCTGCTGCTGCGGCTGCAAGCCCCCATCGCCTTCGACGCCCCCGACCAGCAGCCGGTGCACACAGCGCTGGTGCTCCTTTTGCCGCGGCAAAGCCGCGAGGCCCATCTGCATATTTTGGCCAGCTGCGCGCGCATGTTCGCGGAACGCCCGTTCCGCCAGGCGCTGGACCGCTGCCACAGCGCGCAGGCGCTCTATCACCTGCTGTGCGATTGGGCCGATCCGGAAGAATTGAACGACCCGCACTTCCTGCTGGACAGCAACCGCTACTTCATGGACAGCGAAGCCAGCTTGCGGCCGGATTACACAGTGAAGCGCAAGATGGTGGCGCGTTTCTGAAGAACGTGTTTACGATCTCGCGAGCGAAGAGCCTGTTCAAAGTCTGCTGCGCTTCAGCGATACGGCGTTGAAAACGAACTCAAAATGCTCATGTACCACTCGTACATTCCGCTTTTTCGCTCGTTTTCGCCTTGTCTCGCCCTTGCTCGCGAGACTTTGAACAGGCTCTAAGGCCTTGCGGCTGAGGAAGCGGAGTTTACAAGTAGTAAATGAACATTCCGAAGCCGCACTCACCGTGTAATGTTTCACAACGCGCAGCAGATCGTAAACCGGTTCCAACAGCCAGCCCCACCGGGGCCGGCTGCCCTTCCCGGCTTAGCTCCTCTTCTTCCGCCGCAACTTACGCGGCAAGGCTTCCAACTCATCCAGGCTGAGATGGAGGCGGTTCACCGCCTCCACATGCCTCGGCAAGTCCACCTGCTCCACCCCCAGGTTCAACAACAACTCCAGATAGTTGAAGAAGCTTTTGCACATGCGGCGGCGGTGGCCGCGGGCGCTGAAATCCATATCGCTGGCGATGCGGAACAACAGTCCGCGCGCGGAGTGCTGGCGGTTGATTTTCAGCATCTGCGCCAGATGGGCGGCGTACTGATGGCCCAAGGCACGGGCTTCGAACTCATCCTTAGGTTCTGCCGGCTGCCAGTAATGCGGATAGGTGCGGCCTTTGATGCGGCGGATGAAGGGCAGGCTGAGGTCTTTGGCGTGGGGGCCGGCAAACCGGTAGCGGGAGCGCGGCCCTAGCGGCGGGAGTGGAGAGGCGTCCTGATGAACGTCTTGAGTTTCAGTAGTGGACGAAGTGAGTTCGATGCCTAGCACCGGACGGACAGGCTTTACCATTTGCAACCTCCTGTGATGTGTCGTACAAAGCCGGCGCGCCCGCGAGGGCGCCACTTGCCACGGCCCGCCCGAATAGGCAAAGCAATGGCAGCGTATCCGCTGTGGAAACAGCGCATCCGCGACGACATTTCAATTCAGGAGACTAAACCCGAGCGCCGCGATTGCTGCGGCGCGGGGGCTATTGTTGGGGAGGCGCGGGAGGGCGTCAAGCCGGCGGCATCCGGCGGGATGGGAATAGCCGCGCCGAGGGTGCTGCGCGCCGCGAACGGGCCGGCTCTAAAATGATCGACTCAATGTCTTTGGCAATAAACCTCTCCAAAAACATCACCAAAAGCGCCAAAAAGCAGTTAAACATTGACTGCGCGTCATTAAGCGAGGCTTGAAGCGGCGCGAATCACAGCTTGCTGATCGACACCCCGCCATCAACCATCAACGCCGCTCCGGTGACGAAACTGGACGCGTCCGACGCCAGAAACAAGGCCGCGCGCGCAATCTCCTCCGGCGCGGCCATGCGCTTGAGCGCGTGCAGGCCGGCCACCGCCTCGCGCTGCTCCGGCGTCGCCGCCGCCGCACGGCCCATCTCGGTGTCGGTGCCGCCCGGCAACAAGGCGTTGACGCGCAATCCTCTGGCGCCGTATTCCACCGCCAATGTGCGCGCCAGGCCCACCAGCCCCGCCTTGCTGGCCGCGTACGCGGCCATACCGGGAAAGCCGATGGCGTGGCCGACGAAGGACGAGGTGAAAATCATCGAACCGCCGCCTTGCAGCAAGGCCGGCAACTGGTGCTTGGCGCACAAAAAAGCGCTGCTCAGATTACCGTCCAGCGTCGCGCGCCAGTCGTCCAGGGAAATCTGATCCAGGCTGCCCAAGGCGCCCAGGCTGCCGGCGTTGTTGAAAGCGATGTCCAAGCCGCCGAATCTATCCAGCGCCAGTTCCACCGCCGCGCGCGCGCAATCCTCCGAGGTGAGATCGCCGGCCAAGGCTGCCGCCTGGCCGCCGTCGGCGACGATTTCCGACACCAGCCTATCCAGCTTGGCCGCGCGCCGCGCCACCAACACCACGCGCGCGCCTTCTCGCGCGAACAGCTTGGCCGCCGCCATGCCGATGCCGGAACTGGCGCCGGTGACGATGGCGGTTTTATTGATCAATGCGCTCATTGGGTTTCCTCCTGAAAGTGAATGAGGCCCGCGCCGGTCTTCGGTGCGGTGACAACTTCAGTTTCAGGCCGGCAAACCCGTTTGGCATTCCGATTCTTGCTGACTTGATGCGCGGTTTCTGAGACAGCGGAATGTACGAGTGGTACATGAGCATTTTGAAGCAGTACTCACCGTGCCACGCCTCACGACGCGCAGCAGATCGTGAACAGGCTCTAAGCCACCTGCAACAACACCGCCAACTCATCCACCTCCTCGCTCCAGTCCGCG
This sequence comes from Chromobacterium fluminis, assembly GCF_011602385.1. Taxonomy (NCBI): domain Bacteria; kingdom Pseudomonadati; phylum Pseudomonadota; class Betaproteobacteria; order Neisseriales; family Chromobacteriaceae; genus Chromobacterium; species Chromobacterium fluminis. The sequence goes on from NZ_JAAOMA010000009.1 coordinate 124,729, forward strand.
TCCTCGGCCAGGGCCTGGCGCAGGAAATCCGCCTGCGCCGGCGTCCAGAACGGCGCGTCGGCCAGCACGGCGTTGCGCGGCAAGGGATGGCTGGCGATGAAGGCGCGGATGGCGGCGGGTTCGTCCGCCAGGCCCAACTGGCGGAACAGGCCGGACAGAGAGTGCTCGCTGGTGTCCATGACGCTTCTCCTGTGAAGGGATGTCTGATGATAGACCCGAATCGACGCCGCCGCCGCCGACCCTTGCGCCATGAAAAACGGCGGCCGCGGCCGCCGTTTTCTCATGACTCCGGGCTCACACCTTGTCGTAGAGCTTGGAACCACCCTTCAGAAACTCCACCGACTTGGTCTGCATGCCCCGCGTCAACGCGTCCTGATCGCTGATGCCCTGCTTGGCCGCGTACTCGCGCACGTCCTGAGTGATCTTCATGCTGCAGAAGTGCGGCCCGCACATGCTGCAGAAATGCGCGACCTTGGCGCTGTCCTTGGGCAGGGTTTCATCGTGGAAGGCGCGCGCCTTGTCCGGATCCAAACCCAGATTGAACTGGTCTTCCCAACGGAACTCGAAACGCGCCTTGGACAAGGCGTTGTCGCGAATCTGCGCGCCGGGGTGGCCCTTGGCCAGGTCGGCCGCATGCGCGGCCAGCTTGTAGGTGATGATGCCTTCCTTGACGTCGTTCTTGTCCGGCAGGCCCAAGTGCTCCTTCTGGGTGACGTAACACAGCATGGCGGTACCGTACCAGCCTATCTGCGCCGCGCCTATCGCCGAGGTTATGTGGTCGTAGCCGGGCGCGATGTCGGTGGTCAGCGGCCCCAGGGTGTAGAACGGCGCCTCGCGGCACCACTCCAGCTCCTTGTCCATGTTTTCCTTGATCAACTGCATCGGCACGTGGCCGGGGCCCTCTATCATCACCTGCACATCGTGCCGCCAGGCGATCTCCGTCAGTTCGCCCAAGGTTTTCAACTCCGACAACTGCGCCTCGTCGTTGGCGTCCCAGACGCTGCCCGGCCGCAGGCCATCGCCCAGACTGAAGGCCACGTCGTAAGCCTTCATGATCTCGCAGATATCCTCAAAATGCGTGTAGAGAAAGTTCTCGCGGTGATGAGCCAAACACCATTTGGCCATGATGGAGCCACCGCGCGACACGATGCCGGTCATGCGACCGGCGGTCATCGGCACATAGCGCAGCAAGACCCCGGCGTGGATGGTGAAGTAATCGACGCCCTGCTCGGCCTGTTCAATCAGCGTATCGCGGAAGATCTCCCAGTTCAGGTCCTCGGCCTTGCCGCCCACTTTTTCCAGCGCCTGATAAATGGGCACCGTGCCGATGGGCACCGGCGAATTACGGATGATCCATTCACGGGTTTCATGAATGTTCTTGCCGGTGGACAGATCCATGATGGTGTCCGCGCCCCATCGTATGCCCCAAGTCATCTTATCCACTTCTTCGCTGATCGAAGACGTTACCGCGCTATTGCCGATGTTGCCGTTGATTTTGACCAGGAAGTTGCGCCCTATGATCATGGGCTCGGATTCGGGGTGATTGATGTTGGCCGGCAGAATGGCGCGGCCGGCGGCGATCTCGGCGCGCACGAATTCCGGCGTGATCTCCTCCGGCAGCGCCGCGCCGTAAGCCTGGCCCGGGTGCTGGCGCGTCATCAATTCCGCCAGCCGGCTGTTCTTGCCGCCAGCTTCGCGCAGCGCGTCCAGATATTCGCGACGCCGCAGGTTCTCGCGGATGGCGACGAACTCCATTTCCGGCGTGACGATGCCGCGGCGCGCGTAATGCATCTGGCTGACATTGCGGCCCGGCAGCGCCCGCCGCGGCTGGCGCGTCAGGTTGAAACGCAGCTCGGCCAGCTTGGGGTCGGCCTCGCGGGCGCGACCGTATTCGCTGGACAAGCCGGCAAGCTGCTCGCAATCGCCGCGCTCGGCGATCCAGCCGGCGCGCAGCGGCGCCAGCCCGCTCTGGATATCGATGCGCGCGTCCGGGTCGGTATACGGGCCGCTGGTGTCGTAGACGGTGATGGGGGGGTTGGCCTCGCCACCGAACTGGGTGGGCGTGTCGCTCTGGCTGATCTCGCGCATGGGCACGCGGATGTCCGGCCGGCTGCCGGCGACGTGGATCTTGCGGGAATTGGGCAAGGGCTGGATGGCGGCGGTGTCCACCACCATGGCTTGATTGGGTGTTGCGGGCGCGTTCATCGGGCGGTTCTCCTGGTCGATGAATGGCGCAAGGAGCGGGCCGCCGCTTGGGCGGGCTGCGAATCAGTCCGACAAGACCGGGCCAAAAGCAGCTTACGCTTCCCTACGCCGGTATTATCCGGGTCAGGTTCCAAGGGTGTTTCTCACCCGCGCAACAATCTTTAACGATTATCCTATCCTTTCAAGGATATGGATCATCTTGCCGACCGTCGCGCAGGACCCCTAGCGATGCTGTGAAGGTACGGCAAATGTGGGATAATCGCAAGTTATCGTCATGACACGCCGCCGCGTTTTTCTTGCGGCGACAAGCCCCTCCGGAGTGAGCTGATGGATTTTGAGAATGCCCGTTTCAACATGGTCGAGCAGCAGATTCGTCCGTGGGACGTACTTGACACTAATGTGCTGGACCTGCTGTTTCACGTGAAACGCGAACAGTTCGTCGCCGCGGACAAACGCAGCCTGGCCTTTGTCGACACCGAGTTGCCGCTGCCCAACGGCAGCTTCATGCTGCAGCCCAAAATGGAAGCGCGCCTGGCTCAGGACGCCGCCGTCCAGCCCCAGGACAAAATCCTGGAAATCGGCACCGGCAGCGGTTATCTGACCGCCTTGCTGGCCAAGCTGGGCCAACATGTTTACAGCGTGGAAATCGACCCCGCCCAGCGTGAAACCGCGGCGGCCAACCTGAAGCAAGCCGGCATCGCCAATGTGACTCTGGTGGAAGGCGACGGCGTGCTGGGCCTGCCGCAACAAGCGCCGTTCGACGTGATCGTGGTCGGCGGTTCGCTGCCGGTAGTGCCGCAGGAACTGAAAGACCAGTTGGCCGTGGGCGGCCGCCTGATCATGGTGGCGGGCGATCTGCCGGTGATGACCTGCAAGCTGATCAAGCGCGAAACCGAAGCCAGCTTCAGCGAAACCGGTCTGTTCGAAACCTGTATCGCCCGCCTGGCCAAGGCGGAAGCGGTGGAACCGGAACGCTTCGCGTTTTGATGGTTCAGGAAATCCGCGCCCGCGATCTGGCGGCGGCGCTGGCCGACACCGCCGCGGAGTCCCCGGTGCTGCTGGATGTGCGCGAAGCGTGGGAAGTGCAGCTGTGCATGATTCCCGGCTCGTTGCACATCCCGATGAACCTGATCCCGCTGCGCATGAGCGAGCTGCCGGACGCGCCCATCGTGGTGATCTGCCACCATGGCGTGCGCAGCGCGCATGTGGCGCGCTTTCTGCTGGACGCCGGCTTCGAACAGGTGCTGAGCCTGGCCGGCGGCGTGGAAGCCTGGGCCGCGGAAGTGGACCCGCAAATGGCGCGTTACTGATACGTTCTCCATCAGCGCGCATCGCCAGCCGTTCCTGCGGGAACGGCTTTTTCATGGAACGAAACCGGCTTGCCGGATTCCAATCCTCCTCACGATAGCAAGAGTCGTAATCTTCCATGCAAGCATTGTCTTACCTGTCTCCCGCCCTGGCCCGCGTTCATCCGGCTTGGGAGCAAGTGCTGTCAACGCCGGCCATTCAACAGCAACTGGCCGGCATCGATCGGGAACTGCAAGCTCAGCAAGCGCAGGGCAAAGTCCTCTTCCCGCCTGCGCCCTTGACCTTCAACGCGCTGACCTTCACCGCGCCGGCCGATGTCCGCGTAGTGATACTGGGGCAAGATCCCTACCATGGCGACGGCGAGGCGATGGGCCTGTCGTTTTCCGTGCCGCCCGGCGTGCGGGTGCCGCCCAGCTTGCGCAATCTGTACAAGGAGCTGGCGGCGGATCTGGGCTGCGGCGTGCCCAATAGCGGCGACCTGACCCACTGGGCGCAACAAGGCGTGCTGCTGCTCAACAGCGTATTCACGGTAGAGCGGGACAAGGCCGGCAGCCACGCCAAACTGGGCTGGCAAATGGTCAGCGACGCACTGATCGACGCCGTCAACGCGCAAAGCGCCGGCTGCGTGTTCCTGCTGTGGGGTAATTGGGCCAAAACCAAGGCCGAACGCATCGACGCCAGCCGCCACCTGGTGCTGGACGCCGCGCATCCCTCGCCGCTGTCCGCCAGCCGGGGCTTCCACGGCTGCCGCCATTTTTCGCAAGTCAACGCCTGGCTGTTGTCGCGCGGCCGGGGCGCCGTCGAGTGGGGCGCCTCGGCGTCGCAGAACAATCTGTTCTGACCCAGAATACGGGCAGGCGTCCCCGTTCCTGCCCGTTTGACTCTTTTCCGCCGCGCCGGCATGGCCTAAGCTAGGGCTCCCGCCTCTATCCCGTGTTAGCACCGTGGAAATTCTCGTCCTGCTGTGTCTGATTCTGCTCAATGGCCTGTTCGCCATGGCGGAAATCGCCATCGTTTCTTCCCGCAAGGTCCGCCTGCTGCAACGCGCGGACGACGGCCAACGCGGCGCGCAAGCCGCGCTGAAACTGGCCAACGACCCCAGCCGCTTCCTGTCCACGGTGCAGATAGGCATCACCTCGATCAGCATCCTGTCCGGCGTTTACGGCGAGGCCGCGCTGTCCGAACAACTGCGCCGGGCGATGCAGGACTATCCCCTGCTGGAGCCCTACAGCAAGCCGCTGTCGGTGGCGCTGATGGTGTTCATCATCACCCTGCTGTCGCTGATCTTCGGCGAACTGGTGCCCAAGCGGCTGGCGCTGCTCAACCCGGAAGCGGTGGCCACCACGCTGGCGCGGCCCATGCTACTGCTGTCGCGGCTCAGCGCGCCGCTGGTCCAGGCCCTGAGCCGCTGCACCGACGGTCTGCTGCGGCTCTTAGGCGCCAAGAAGAGCAGCGACCCGTCCATCACCGAGGAGGAAATCCGGGTGCTGATGGAACAAGGCGCGGACGAAGGGGTGTTTGACCGCGCCGAACAGGAGCTGGTGGCCAATATCTTCCGCCTGGACAACCGCAAGGTGGCGGCGGCCATGACGCCGCGCAAGGACATCGTGGCGCTGGATCTGGAAGATGCGCCCGAATTGAACCACCGCCTGCTGCAAAACCACCATTTCAACCATTTCCCGGTGTGCCGCGGCAGCATCGAGCAAATCGTCGGCGTGCTGCACGCCAAACGCGTGCTGGACCGCATGCTGGCCGGGGAACAAGCCGACGTCGCCGCCGAACTGTCCCAGCCGCTCTACGTGCCCGCCAAGATCACCTTGATGCAGCTGCTGGAGCAGTTCAAGCAAACCCGCCATCATATGGCGCTGGTGGTGGACGAATACGGCGAGCTGGAAGGCCTGGTGACAATGAACGACGTGCTGGAAGCCATCGTCGGCGATATGCCGGCGATCAGCGCTGAAAACGACGACATCGCCCAGCGAGAGGACGGCAGCTGGCTGATAGACGGCATGCTGTCGCTGGACCGCTTCAAGGAGTTTTTCGACATAGACGAGGCACTGCCGGGCGAAGCCGGCGGCAATATCCACACCCTGGGCGGCATGGTGATGTTCCAGCTGGGCCGGGTGCCCAGCGTCACCGACCGTTTCGACTGGAACGGCTTCGGCTTTGAAGTGGTGGACATGGACAAGACCCGGGTAGACAAGATCCTCCTCACCCGACTGCCGACGCGGCCGGCGGCGCTGCCGGCCGACGACGGCATTTAGAACCTGTTTACGATCTCGCGAGCCAGAGCGAGACAAGACGAAAAGCGCTGAGAAAGCGGAATGCACAGGTGGTAGGCGAGCATTCTTAAGCGCTCAGTCCAGCAAGCGCCCGCATACCGTGCTGCGACGGCTGCCGCTAGCGCGGCGTTCCCAATCGTCGAAGCAGGCCAGTTCGATGAAACCCGCCTTGCGCATCATGCCGCCGGACGCGGCGTTTTCCTCGTGGCGGTCCGCCGTCACCCAGCGCGCGCCGCGCGCGGCCAGATCCTCGCAAGCCTGTCGCAACAACAAGCTGCCCAGCCCCTGCCCGGCCTGATCGCGCCGCACCACCGCCTCCATGATGTAGCCGGCGGCGTCCGCCGCCACGTCGGCCGGCCGGTGTTGGGGAAAAGCGTCGTGCAGCCGATACAGGATGGCGGCGCCCAGCAGGCCGTCTCGCTCGAACAAGGCCGCCCAGGCTTCGCCGGCAGCCACCTGGCGCAAACTCCGCTCCACCCCGTCCGCCGGCAGCCAGTTCCACGGATTGGGCCCATGTTCCGTGATCAGCGTCCGCAACGCGTCCACATCCCCCGCCCCGGCCAAACGATATTGCCAACTCATGCGCATCCTTTCGCAAAACGCAGCGTAGCCTGGCCCGCGTCCACTTCCAGTTCGGCCCAGGCGCCGTTCATCAATGTCCATTGCGGCGGCACATGGCCGATATCGGCGTCCACCGCCACCGGATACGGCAGTCCGTCCAAAGCGGCCTCCAAAGCCCGGCTGTAGCTCAAGGCGTCCGGTCCGCTGCTGCGGCCCAACACCAGCCCGCTCAAGCCGTCCAGCGCGCCGGACAGGCGCAGGCCCAGCAGCGCGCGCAGCAACTCGCAAGGTCTCAGCTCGCAGTTTTCCAGGTAAAGCAGCGCGGGTTCCCGTTTGAACGCGCGCAAATCGAAATAAGGGCTGCCCTGCAGCCGGCTCAGCGTATCCAGGCAGCCGCCTATCAGCCGGCCGGCCATGCGGGCCCTTTGCGCGCCCAACACGCGCAGCGTGGACGGATAACGCTCTCCGGGAGCGTCCCAGCGCCAAAACGCCGTGTAATGGCCTTGCTGAGGCGGCAAACCGTGGCGCAAGGCGTGCAGCAGCGCCGAATTCTCTTCCATCCGCTGCGGATTGCCCAGATCGAATAGGTTCGGCCCGTGCAAGGTCGCCCACCCCGCCAACAGGGTCAGCGGCGTCAGCACGGTGGAAATATCGGAAAACCCGGCCAGCCATTTGGGCGGCAAACGCGCCAAAATCGATGCCGGCCAGCAGTTCCATCGCCCGCTCCCCGCCCCAGGGCGGCAGGATGGCGCGAATCTCCGGATCGAAAAGAAAATGGTTCAGCTCCGCCAGACGTTCGGCGGCCGGCGCGCTGGCGTCCTGGGATTCGCCGCGTTGGCAAACGCCCTCCCCCACTTGCCAGCCCTGATCTCGCAGGCATTGCAGCGCGCGATCCAGCTGCCCGTGCAAGACCGGGGGCACACCGGATGAAAAAGCGGTGACGGCGATGCGATCCCCTGGCTGCAGAGGCGCGGGAAAAACCATCATGGGAGGTATTTCCTGTGGATAACCGTCATGGGCAGTCGATCATTGTCTATCCCTCAGATCCAGGGAGAAGCTGTGGCTGGTTTTCAGTTGCTGATAGCCGAGATGGCGATAGAAGGCGTGGGCTTCAACACGCTTGATGTTGGAACGTAGACGGATGGCCTCGTAGCCCCGCTGTAGCGCCCAGGCTTCACAAGCGCTAAGCAAACGCTGTCCCAGCCCTTGCCTCTGACAAGCCTGACTCACCACGATGCCTACGATCTCGACCGCGGGCGGTGTTTGCAATGAATGCACGCCGCGGCAGTGAGCCCAGCCGAACACGACGCCGTCGCGTTCGGCCACCCAAACTTGGTTGTCCGGCAGCGCAGTCAGCCCGACGAAGCGCTCGCTGATTTCCGCTTCCGTCGCTTCATAGCCCAGATCCAGGCATAGCCGCGCCACCGCAAGCGCATCCTCCGCTCGCATCGTCCTGATGTCCACCATCTGTCTTCGCCCAGTTGCTAAAGGAAATGACATTGTCAGCACAAGGCGGGACTGCCGGCAAGCCGGTTATTTGTTTTTCAAGCGGCGTAGTTCGATCAATTTGGCGTATTTGATGTAGCTGTTGAAGCAGCCGATGCTGATGTGGACCAAACCGGGCACGCCATCGAGAAAACCACGGCGAAAAAAGTAGAACTTGAGGAAGCGAAGCAAGGGGCTGAGGATAAGTTTCGCGATACCCACACGTTTTCCCCCTTGCAACAGCTGTTCAGCCTGCAGACTGGTGTAGCGGTTCTGCTTGCTCAGATATAGCGCGATGTCTTCGCCGGACTCGTGCATCAGCTCGTGCTGCAGCTTATGCACAGGGCCGTTCGCGATCACGTACTCGTGTACCAAATCATCTGACCAGCGCGCATGGCCGCGATGAAACAAGCGTAAGGACCAGTCCGGATAGCCTTCGCCGTGTTTCAGAAAACGACCCATGAAACGGTTGCAACGTGGAAATTGAAAGGCCGTTGCCTGTGGATTGTCCAGCATCTCTTTGATTTCATTGACCAACCCAGGTGAAAGCCACTCGTCTGCATCCAGACACAACACCCAGTCGTGGCTGGCGGCTTCTACCGCCAATTGCTTCTGAGGACCGAATCCCAGCCAGTCTTGGTGGATAACTTTTGCCTTATAGGCGGAAGCTATCGCCAATGTCCTGTCCGTGCTACCTGAATCCACAAGCACGATTTCATCAGCGAAGTCCACGCTGTCCAAACATTTTTCCAGCGATGTTTCCGCATTCTTGGTGATTAGCACCACGCTAATTCGCGCACGCATCTTGTTATATGTTTTCCCATATGTAATTTGAAGAAACTAGTAGAAGTCGTCCGTTTTCTGTGGATAACTATGTTTTTCACATTGTTTTCATGGTGTTGAATGCGATGGGAACTTGTTGTTCACCTATCTTTTTGCAGAAGGAAGACTTGTGGATAAATCGGGGCATTCATTGAAGTTCTTACTTGTCCACAGCTTCGATCCCATTTGTTCCCACCTGCTTGTGCATGGCGTAAATTTGTCTGCGGACCTTCTTACGCCACCAATAACTCTTTAACGCAATTTTATATTGATGAAACTGATATAGTCGGCCATTACTGTGGATAAACTACAAAAACCTCAAAGGGTTCAGTTACTTGTCCTGTTGATGAGCTTTGGATAGTTTAGGTGCGCTGCGGCAGCGCAAATTGTGGATAAATTCGAGCTTAGTTGTCCACAGCGGTTTATCCACAATTGAACTGCAGGGATTTTACTTGGTTAACCACAGGCATGCTCGGGTACAATGCGCGCCATGATGAATGTGCTGATTGTGCGCACCTCGTCGATGGGCGACCTTATCCACACTTGGCCCGCCATTTCCGAGTTGAAAGCGCATTACCCCAATTTCCGCATCAGTTGGCTGGCCGAAGAGGCTTTCGCCGACATTGCCCGTTTGCATCCGGCGGTGGACAGGGTGATTGCCTTGAATTGGCGGAGCTGGCGCAAACGATGGTGGTTGCCGTCCACCTGGCGAGAGATCCGTACCTTGCGACGGCAACTACGCGAGACGCGTTGGGAATTGGTGGTGGACAGCCAGGGCCTGTTGAAAAGCGCTTTGCCGGCCAGTTGGGCCAAGGCGCCGCTGACCGGCTACGACTGGGGCAGCGCTCGGGAATCGTTGGCCAGCTGTTTTTACGATAAGCGCCACAAGGTGAGCTGGAGCTTGTCGGCGATAGAACGCAACCGTCTGTTGTTCGCGCGGATATTTGGTTATCAGCCGCAGGGCGCGCCCCGTTTCGGCGTGCCGGCCGGCGAGCGGCCCGGCTGGGTGCTGTCCGGCCGCTACGCGGTATTGCTGCACGCCACCAGCAAAACGTCCAAAGAGTGGCCGGAAGGCCATTGGGTGGAGCTGGGCAAACGTTTGTCCATGCAGCATGATCTGGTGATGGTGTTGCCCTGGGGCAATGATCGCGAGCGCGAGCGCGCCGAAAGGCTGGCCGCGCAGATGCCGGCCGCGGTGGTGGCGCCCAAGATGAATTTGGTCGAAGCCGCCGGCCTTCTTGGTCACGCCAACGCGGTGGTGGGCGTGGACACCGGGTTGACTCACCTGGCCAATGCGCTGAACGTGCCCTTGGCGGCGATTTACACCGATACGGATCCGGCCGCCACCGGCGTGGTGGAAACGCCGTGGGCCACCAATTTGGGTGGAATCGGGCTGTGCCCGTCTGTGGACGAGGCGCTGCAAGCCTTGTTCGCGCGCAAGGACTGGACATGAATTGGCAACGCAGACTGTATTCCTGGGCCTGGCTGCTGGCCACGCCGCTGGTGCGGCACTATCTGAAGAAACGGGCGCGCAAGGCGCCGGCCTATCTGGAGCATTGGGACGAGCGTTTCGGCAGCCAACTGCAGCCGCGCGCGCAAGGGGCGATCTGGATCCACGCGGTATCGGTGGGTGAAACCCGCGCCGCGCAGCCCTTGGTGGCGGCGTTGCGCGAAGCCTGGCCGGACGCGCCGTTGTTGATGACGCAGATGACGCCCACCGGGCGCGCCACCGCCTTGCAGCTGTATCCCGACGCCGAAGTGCGCTATCTGCCCTACGATTACCCTCAAGCCGCGCAGGCTTTTCTCGCCGCCTACCGGCCGCGCCTGGGCGTGTTGATGGAGACCGAGCTGTGGCCCAATCTGATTCACGCCGCCGCCGAGCAGAAGGTGCCCTTGTTTCTGGCCAATGCGCGTTTGTCTGAAAAATCGCTGAATGGTTATCTGAAAATCAGCGGGCTGATTTCACCCGCGGTGGCGGCGTTGAGCGCCGTTGCCGCGCAAACGCCGGAAGATGGCGAACGTTTGCGGCAATTGGGCGCATGCGAGGTGGAAGTCTGCGGCAACACTAAATACGATATCCAGCCGCCGCCGGCACAGCTGACGCTGGCCGGCGAGTTCAAATCCAGGATAGGCCGACGCCGGGTCCTGGTCTGCGCCAGTACCCGCGATGGTGAAGAGGCCTTGATTCTTGATGCGTGGCGGGCGGCGGGCCAAGAGTTGGGCGACGCGCTGCTGGTGCTGGTGCCGCGTCATCCCGAGCGGTTCGGCGATGTGGCCGCGTTGGCCGAGAGCCGCGGCCTGAGAGTGCAGCGCCGCAGCGACGGCGCGGCGGTGGACCCCGCCACCCGGGTATGGCTGGGCGACAGCATGGGCGAAGCGTTCGCCTACTTCGCTTGCGGCGACCTGGCCTTCGTCGGCGGCAGTTTGCTGCCCTTGGGCTGTCATAATCTGATCGAGCCGGCCAGCGTGGGCGTGCCGGTATTGTTTGGTCCGTCCATTTTCAATTTCAAACAGGCGGCGGCGCTGGCGCTGGCCGCCGGCGCAGCGCGCCAGGTGGCGAACGCCGCGGAGTTGATCGGCGTCGTGGTAGAGCTGTTGGGCGACGAAGGCCGCCGTCTGTCGATGCGCGAGTCGGCGTTGGCCTTCAGCGGCGCCCATAGCGGGGCCAGCCGGCGCATGAGCGCCCTGTTTCGCCGCAAGCTGCAGGCCTAATCCGCGAGGGCGGGAGTCCCGCGCCCTCGCTTGCGAAAAAATTAATGATTCGCCGGCTGATCTGCGCCGCGCCTTCTTCTACTCTTCAAACAAGAGCCGCGTCGCCGACGCGACTCCCCCGAGGCCGCCGGCCCGGGACGGACGTGCAAAACCCAGTCATGCCCCAGGCCGGTCCACGCCGTCGGAAAACTTCCGAGCGGACAGATCGAACATGACTGGCGCAAGGCGCCGCCGCATCGACTCCGCTGTCTAAGAAGACAAGGAGCTACCATGTTAGCCAATTACAGCGTGTTGCCCACGATGAGCCTGCCGTCCACCACCGACCTGGTGCGTCTGGATCAGCGCCCGCACCCGCCCATCACCCTGAACAGCTCGGCCCTGGAGGTCATGACCGATTTGCGATTGATCAATCCGGTGGGCATTCATCAGAGCGCCAGCTTGCGCGAAGCGCACGACCGGATGATCAGCCACGGCATACGGCTGTTGTTCGTTCACGATGGCGACGGGCAATTCACCGGCTTGATCACGGCCACCGATTTGCTGGGCGAGCGGCCTATCCAGTGCATGAAGGAACACGGCAAACATTACGTCGATATCGGCGTTGGCGACGTGATGACGCCGCGCAAGCAACTGGAGGCCCTGAGCCTGCTTGATATCGAACACGCCAGCGTGGGCCACATGGTGGCGACGATGAAGCAGATGGGACGTCAGCACGCGCTGGTGGCTGAGCTTAATTCGAGCAGCGGCCATCACGAGTTGTGCGGGCTGTTCTCCACCTCCCACATGGCCAGGCTGTTGGGCATGCCGCTTTCCTTCATCCGCGTGCCGCAAGCCCTGTCGGAAATTCAATATTCCCTGCTGCACGCGATATGAGGGGCGCTGCGCGCAAGTCGACAAGAATCGGGTCGCCGCGGCGGCCCGATCTGCTTATGCTGGCGCTGTGATCGAATGGAGAACAGACCATGAACGGCGAAATTCTCGAAGAAGACCGCGACTACGGCCGCATCCGCGACGCCATTCGCTATTTGGTGGCGAACGCCGAGCGCCAGCCGGAACTGGCCGAGCTGGCCGACGCGCTGCATCTGTCGGAATCGAGGCTGCAGCGGCTGTTCACTCGTTGGGCCGGGGTCAGTCCCAAGCGTTTTTTGCAGCATCTGACCTGCGAGGCGGCCAAGGCGAGGCTGAGTGGACAGGCCTTGTTGCCGTTGTCGCATGAGCTGGGCCTGTCCGGCGGCGGACGCCTGCACGATCTGTTCGTGACGCTGGAAGCGATGACGCCGGGCGAATACCGCAACGGCGGGGCCGGGCTGGAAATCGAATGGAGCGTGGAGGCCAGCCGTTTCGGCCCGGTGCTGGTGGCGCGGACCGCGCGCGGCGTGTGCGCGGCGCAATTCGTGGCGGACGAGATGGAGGCCGTGGCCTGGCTGAGCCGGCGCTGGCCCAAGGCCGCGCTGCGCCACGTGCCGGGCGGCGGCGCGGCGGTGGCCGCCGCCATGTTCGAGCCGTTGCGCGCCGAAGGCCAGGCGCCGCTGGCGCTGCGGGTGCAGGGCAGCAATTTCCAGATTCAGGTCTGGCGCGCGCTGTTGTCGATTCCCTACGGCGGTTTCGCCAGCTACGGCCAGATCGCCGCCGCGGTGGGACGACCGCGGGCGGCGCGGGCGGTGGGCAGCGCGGTGGGCGCCAATCCGGTGGCCTGGTTGATTCCCTGCCACCGGGTGATCCGCGCCGAGGGCGCTTTGGGCGAATACCGTTGGGGGGCGGAACGCAAGGTGGAACTGATAGGCTGGGAGGGCGCGGTGATGGCCGGCCTGCAGCCGGCTTGATGCGGCTTCGTCGCTATCCCGTCCGTTGGCTGAGCTGTAGAAAGAACAGCCGCGCCAATTGATCCAGAGCGGGGTCCCCCAGGCTCTCCGTCCGCCGGTACAACGCCATCGGCACCGCGGGCAGCGGCGGCAGCGATTCTCGCGGCAGCGGGGCGACGCCGGGCAGCTCGTCGTCCGACAGCAAGGCGCCGACGCCTAGCCCGGCTTGCAAGGCGGCCTGCACCGCCAGCAGGCTGGAGCTTTCCAGGACCACGCGGTAGGAGCGCCCGGCGGTCTCAAGCGCTTGCAGCATGGCGTCGCGCCAACTGCAGGGCGCGGCGAACAGAATCAAAGGCAAGGGTTCGGCGGCCGGCATCGCGCCGTTTTGGGCCAACCAGGGCAGCGGGCATTCCACCACCCAGCTGGGCGTGTCGTCCAGTTGCGTCACCCGCGGGCTGGCGATCAGCAAATCCAACTCTTCGCGTTGGAAGGCCGCGCTCAATTCCCGCCCCGGCGCCACCCGGATGTCCAGTTGCAGTTGTGGCCGCGCCGCGGCGAAGTCCGCCAATACCTGCGGCAGATTGCGGCTGACCAGATCCTCGATCAATCCGATGCGGCAGCGGCTGGCCGGCGCGACCGGCGTGGATGGGCGCATTTGTTCCGTCAGGCTGACGATGCGTTCGGCGTAGGGCAGCAATTGTAGCCCCGCCGTGGTGAGGCTGACGCCGCGCGGCGAACGCTGCAGCAGGGTTTGGCCGCAGTGCCGTTCCAGTTTGCGCAATTGCAGGCTCAAAGCCGGCTGAGTGCGTCCCAAGTCCGTGGCCGCGCGGTTGATGCTGCCGCGGCGAGCCACGGCGATCAGCGCGCGAAGCAAGCCGGTGTCCAAATCTCCAGTCATGATATTTTCTTATAACAATGCCTTGAATTTTCAGTCTACCTATAACTGGCGGGAAGGTTTAGCCTGTAGGCGAATATTTCTGATGAGGCGCGCAAACATGTTTATCGCGGCGTTGTTGCTGGCGGTCGCCGGCTCCGTCGTCTATCACCTGTCGATCAAGCAGGTGCCGGAGGCGGCGAATCCCTTCTTTTCATTGGCGGTCAGTTATGGCGTGGCCATGTTGGTGTGCGTGTTGGGAATGTGGTGCTTGCCCGGAGGCGGCCAGCGCGGATTGGCCGCGCTGAATTGGAGCAGCCTGGGGGTGGCGGCGGGCATCATCGGGATCGAGCTGGGTTTTTTGCTGGCCTATCGCGCCGGCTGGCATGTCGGCTACGCGGCGCTCAGTTCCAATGTGCTGACCGCGCTGGTGTTGCTGCCGCTGGGCTATCTGCTGTTTCGCGAACAACCGTCGCTGGGCAAACTCGGCGGCCTGGCTTTGAGTATGGCCGGCTTGTGGATGATGCTGCGTTTTCGCTGAGCGCCGCCCGGCAGGCGGCGCTTAGAACGTGTTTACGATCTAGCGAGCAAGAGCGAGACAAGGCGAAAATGGCTGAGAAAGCGGAATGTACACGTGGTACATGAGCATTTCGAAGGGGTTTTCAACGCCGTATCGCCGCAGCGCAGCTGATCGTAAACAGGTTCTTAAACCGATTCTCAACCGGCGGTCAACGGTAGGTAAACGGCCAGCTTGAAGCCATCGGACTGATCGCAGAATTCCAGCCGGCCTCTATGCTGCTTGACCACGCGGCTTACGATGGCCAAGCCCAGGCCGCTGCCGCCGTCTGTGCCGCGGTGTTCGGCCAGCCGTTCAAACGGAGCCAACGCTGTTTCGCGCAGCTCGGCCGGAATGCCCTTGCCGTGGTCCAGCACGCTGAGCACGGCGAAGCCGTCGATTTGCTCGACGCAGACTTCCACCGGCGGCGCGCCGTAGCGGCGAGCGTTTTCCAGCAGATTGGACAAGAGCCGCTCCAGCGCCAGCCCGTCGCCTTGCAATTCCGGCTCGGCCCGCCGCTCCAGACGCGCGTCCATGCCTTCGCGGGTGAAGCGGGACACTACGCTGGCGGCGAGGTCGGCCAAGGCCACCGGCTCCAGCCGGGTGGTTTCCTCGGCGCGGGCGAAGTCGATGAACTGGCGCACGATCTGCGACAACTCGTCGATGTCGGCCAGCATATCGTGTTGGTCCGGGCTGTCCTGCTGTAGCTCCAGCGTCAGCTTGAGCCGGGTCAGCGGCGTGCGCAGGTCATGGGACAGGCCGGCCAGCATCAGCCTGCGTTCGCGCGCGGCGCTGTCCAGCGCCTGCGCCATCAGGTTGAAATTATGGGCCAGCACTTTGACCTCGCGCGGGCCGTCTTCCGGCACCGCCGCCGGCATGTTGCCGGCGGCCAATTCTCGGCTGGCCAGCACCACGCGGCTGATGGGTCGCGTTACCCGCCAGGCGACGGCGAAGGCCAGCAAGCTGGCGACGATGGAAGCCAGCAGTGCCGCCTGCATGATGGTGTTGATTGGGCGGTCGCTGTAACGGCCGAAGGGCAGCACCAGCCAGTAGGCCTGGTCCAGCACGTGCACGTTGACCCAGAGTTCGCTGCGATCCTCTATCTGGGCGTGTCGCACTTCGATGGGTTCGTTGAGGCCATGAGACAGCCGCTGCGCCAGGGTTTCGCCCAAGCGCGGCACGTAGTCGGTGAAGTGGACGCCTTGATCGGCGTTGATCGGCAGTAGGCGCGGCAGACCGGGCCGGTTGTAGCCGGCCAGGAATTCGGCGCGCTCGGTGTTGGTCATCGCCTCCATCGTGCCTTCCAGGAAGGCCAGAGTGTCCACCGTTTGCGAATACAGTTGCTTGTCCAAGAGCTTGTGGCGTTCGCCGGCGGCCATCCACAGGGTGACGAACTGGGTGGTCAGCACCACCAGCACCACCAGCACCGCCAGCCGGAAAAATAGCGAGCCGGTCAGCTTGCGCACGGCTTACTCCCGCGGCGTGCCGTCCGGCACGAACACATAGCCGTAGCCCCATACCGTCTGGATGAAGCGCAGTTGGCTGTCGCCGCTTTCCAGCGCCTTGCGCAGCCGGGAGATGTGCACGTCTATGCTGCGGTCCAGCGATTCGCCGTTGCCCTTGCCCAGAGCCATTTCCATCAGTTGCTCGCGGGTCAGCGGCCGGCGCGGGTGGCTGACCAGCACCGACAACACCGCGAACTCCGCGCTGGTCAGCGTGACCGGCTGGCCGGCTTTGCGCAGTTCGCGCTGGCCCAGATTGAGCACGAATTCGCCGAAGCCGACCTCTTCGTCGGCGTCGTGGCGCGCGCCCAGCGCCGGCGTGGCGTGATGACGGCGCAGCACCGATTGGATGCGGGCGGTGAGTTCGCGCGGATTGAACGGTTTGGGCAGGTAGTCGTCGGCGCCCATTTCCAGGCCGAGGATGCGGTCGATGTCCTCGCCGCGCGCGGTGAGCATGATCACCGGAATGGTTTCGCCCTGGGCGCGCAGCCGGCGCACCACCGCCAAGCCGTCTTCGCCCGGCATCATCACGTCCAGCACCATCAGGTCCGGGCGATTGCGCGCCAGCTTGCGGTCCAGGTCTTTGGAGTCCGGCAGAGCTTCCACCGCGTAGCCCTGTTGGCTCAGATAGCGGGTAAGCAGCTCGCGCAGCTTGGCGTCGTCGTCCACGACCAGTATCTTATTGTGTTCCATGCGATTTTTCCTCGGAGCGGTGTGTCAGCTTAGCGGCTGGCCCCGGGCTGCGGCAGCGCGCCTGATGAAGATATGTTAAGCCCGTTCTCGCGATCACACACCTTAACAAATCAGCGATTGTCGCTCATGTCTCCCTCATGCCGCGAGTCTAGGCTGCGTAGTGGGGCGTTCCGGCGCTTTGGGCGCCTTTCGATGCCTTTGGCATCCGCGGCGCATGGTGTATGCTGTCCGCCCTCGCCGGACTTGGGTCCGGAGTCCCTTTTCCAGCATGTTCGACAGGATAAAACAGGTTTCATGACGCGGTTGCCGATTCTTCTCATATTTGCCTTGCTGCAAGCGCTTGCCGGCGCGCCGGCCCTGGCGCGAGGGAAGGAGCGCGGCCCCATGCCGCCGGATAGGGAACCGGCGCAGGGCCGCCGCTGCCAGGCGCAGCCCGATCCGGACTGTAAGGAATTGCGTCGTCTGCGCAATTTGCGTCTGCGCGAGGCGGTGCAGGACGGCGATTTGCCGAAGGAGCAGATGCACCGTCCGCCGCCGCCATATTGGCGGATGAGCCCGGATGGCGCTGCGCCGCCGCCGCCTCCGGATCGCGTCAGGCCTCATTTCTGGCGGGACCGCCGCAAGCATGGCTCGGACTAAGCCTTCTAAGCGTCAAGCCCGGCTGGCGAAGCGGGATTTCTATTGATAAGCTTTGAGTAGAGTACGCCAGCCTTTTCATTCCAATTCAAATTCTCATTGCCGGAACGGTGTGCGAAGCAAGCCGATTTTGCGGGCATGAGCCTGGCTGGCCGTCCGCCGCGCGATAGCGCGCAGCGTCGTTTTCGCTCAATAAAAGCGGTTCACGCTCTTGCGAGCGACAAGGCGTTGCGGCTGAGAAAGCGAACAGTACACGCGGCGCATCAGCATTTCGACATTGAGCGGATCGTCAACAGCTGTGCTTAGGCGGGCGCGGAGATAACCGGTCATGCGCAAGGGGCATGCCTTGAGAAACAATAGGGGATACGGCGCGTCGCGGCGCGCCTGGGGATTGGGGCTGGCCTTGTGCTTGCTGGCGGAAGCGGCGGCGGCGCAATGGGATTGCAGCCGCGCCACGGCGCCGCAGCGTTGCGAGTTGTACCGCCAGGGCACCATGGCCTGCAATGATTTGCCGGTCAACGGCCGGCACGCCTGCCTGGAATTTTACACGCCGGCCTTGAGCTGCCTGCGCGAGCGCGACGCCAAGCGTTGCGAAGCCTTGCGGGCGGCGCACAGCTCTTGCGACGGGCTGGAAGGCAAGGCGCGCCGCGTCTGCGTCAACGAGCGGCTGCCGCCGCCGGATTGCGCACGCTCCGCCAATCCCGCGCGTTGCCGCGCCCGCGCGGAGGCCGAACTCAAATGCGCGGACCGCGAAATCGCCCAGCGGCTGTGTGTGCGCCAGGCTTTGCAAGCGGAGTGAGCGCGTTTATTTAGCCGTGGTCGGATCGAACCACAGGCCGCGGTCGGCGAAAGGCGTGCTGGGAGGCAGGAAGGGGTTGTCGATGCGGATCAGCCGCCGGTGCTTCAGGTCCAGCCGCTGGATCAGCCCGGCGTGGTATTTCTGGAACAGCCGCTGGTATTCGCCGTTGCGCAGCATCAGCCGCATGCCCTGTTCCACGCGTTGCGCCAGCTTCTGCCCTTCCGCGTCGCGGCCGAACCAGAAATAGGTGGGCAGCGGGTAGTACAGCAATAAAGACCGCTCCAGCGCAATATGCTTGTATTGCGGCTGGTAAACGCGGATCTCCTCCTCCACTTCCGCCACGCCGCGCGAGAACGCGTCGCCCAGGCCGCGCTCCAACATGCGGAAAAGACCGTCGTAATTGGGATCGGTCACCACGGTCAGTCCGGCCTGTTTCAGGATGGCGTTGTCGCCCCAGCCGTCTCCCTGGATGATGCTGAAACGGCGCAAGTCCGCCAAGCCGGCCACCCCGTCGAAATCCGCTTGCCGCGCGTCCCGGATCAGCAGTACGCGATAGCCGAGCAAGCCGCGGTCTATCGGAATCCGCACCGGCAGATAGCGACGTTCGTAGTCGCGGTTGGTTTCACGGATCACCACGTTGAGCCGGCCGCGCGGATGGCTCAGCTCCTGCAATTGACGCGCTTCGTTCATGCGCGGCGCAAAGCGCAGGCTGTAATCACCCCAGCTTGCGCGGGTAGCGTCCAAGGCGGCGCGCAGAATCGCCCAATGGTAGTCGTAGCGCTCGTCGGCGGGGGTTTCCGGCGCGTGACCGACGTAGATCATTCCGGCCGCCTGAACGGACGGGGACATGCCGCCGGCCAAGGCGATGAGGACGGCCAGCCAACAGCCGGCCAACCGGCGAAGAAAGAGGGATTGCCGCATCGGATGAACCTCGAAAAAGCGCGCAGACGCAGCGCGCCGCTTCTTCATGATGGATAGCGGCGCCGCGCCACGCAAGGGCCGCTCACCGTTGTCGGGTTTGCGCGCGGTCAAGAGGCTATGCAAAACAAAGACTAGTAGTGAATATTCATATCGACATGAATATATCTGCCTCCTATCATCTCCCGAATGCCGGAATGGCCTTGTCGGCAAGCGGCATTCACACTCGGGGGACGATTTATGCAATTCAAGAAAACACTGCTGGCCTTGTCGCTGGGCCTGGCCTTGGCGCCCGCGCTGACCATGGCGGCGCCGCCGCTGACCGCCGCCAACAGCGGCTCCACCGTAGAAGCCGCGCGCGGCAACGCCTGGCTGGAAATCGATAAAGCGGCGCTGGATCACAACCTGGCCGAGCTCAAGCGCCTGGTGGGCGCAGACACCAAGGTGTGTGCCATCTTGAAGGCGGACGCCTACGGCCACGGCATTGCCAACGTGATGCCGTCCATCATCGGCCAGGGTATTCCCTGCGTGGGCATCGCCAGCAATGAAGAGGCCCGAGTGGCCCGCGCCAGCGGCTACAAAGGCGTGGTGGCGCGCGTGCGCAGCGCCACGCAGGAAGAGATAGCCGACGGCCTGCAATACGATATGCAAGAGCTGGTGGGCAATCTGGAGCTGGCGCGTCAGGCGTCCGCGCTGGCCAAGCGGCAGGGCAAGACGCTGCAAATCCACCTGGCCATCAACTCCGCCGGCATCAGCCGCAATGGCGTGGAACTGGCCAGCAAGCAAGGCCGCCGCGACGCGCTGGCCATGCTCAAGCTGCCCAATCTGCAAGTGGTGGGCATCATGACCCACTTCCCCGTGGAGGATAAGGCCGACGTGCAAAAAGGCCTGGCCGCGTTCAATGAGGAAAGCGCTTGGCTGATCAAGGCCGGCGGACTGGACCGCAGCAAGATCACCCTGCACTGCGCCAATAGCTTCGCCACGCTGGAAGTGCCGGAAGCGCGGCTGGACATGGTGCGCCCGGGCGGCGCCATCTTCGGCGACACCGTGCCCAGCCATACCGAATATCTGCGCGTGATGGCGTTCAAATCGCGGGTGGCGGCGGTCAACCGTTATCCGGCCGGCAATACCGTGGGCTATGACCGCACTTACACCTTGAAGCGCGAGTCCCTGCTTGCCAACATCCCGGTTGGGTATTCCGACGGTTATCGCCGCGCTTTCACCAATAAGGCGCATGTGTTGATCAATGGTCAGCGCGCGCCGGTGGTGGGCAAGGTGTCGATGAACACGCTGATGGTGGATGTGACCGAGATTCCGGGCGCCAAGATAGGCGACGAAGTGGTGTTGTTCGGCAAGCAGGGCAAGGCCGAAATCAGCGCCGCCGAGCTGGAGGACATCAACGGCGCCTTGCTGGCCGACCTCTACACAGTGTGGGGCAATTCCAATCCCAAACTGCTGGTGAACCGCTAAATCGGGCCGCGCCGTCGCCGCCGTTCGCGGCGGCGGCAGTGTGAGTCTTCACAGTCTGCTGGCGAATTGCCTTGGTTTGGACTTAGATGAATCATGTCCCCGCATCAGGAGTAAGCCATGCAGTTCGACGAAGTTCGCCCCGAGCATTTCACCACGCTGTCCCGCAACCCGTTTCCGCATATTCTGATTGACCGGGCCTTGCAGCAGATCGCCGGCGGGAGCGCCGACGGCTCGCAGTTCCGCAAGGACGTGCTGGCCGCCGCGGGCTGGAGCCATGGCGGGCTGACGCCGTTCGGCAAGTATCCGGCCGATGCCTGCGAGGCGTTCAACCGCATCCGCAAAGTGCTGGAAGTCACCCAGGAGCCGGACGCGATCCTGGCGGAGTTGGAGAAGGACGCGCCCAGGGTCTGATTCCGTACACGGCTCATGCAAAAGCCCGCCATCTGGCGGGCTTTGTCATTGCGCGGAGACGCCGGACTTAAGAACCTGTTTACGATCTGCTGCGCGTCGTGAAGCGTGGCACGGTGAGTACGCCTTCGAAATGCTCATGTACCACGCGTACATTCCACTTTCTCAGCCATTTTCGCCTTGTCTCGCCTTAGCTCGCGAGATCGTAAACACGTTCTAATCGGCCGCCTTCCTCAGGATGGCGTACAACTCGTCCTTGAGCCGTAGTTTTTCCTTCTTCAGATTTTCGATTTCGAAGTCGGCGGAAGGCTCGATACGCGCTTCCATATTCTTGATCTTCTGGTCCAGGTCGTTGTGTTTGTTGAACAGGCGGGTGAAGTGATCGTCTTCGGTTTTCAGCTTGCTGATCAGTTCGCGGTATTCGGGAAACATGGGCGACTCCTTGGGCGGGTGGATACATGGAGCGGCTAACGACGCGGGCCTGAGCGAAGCGTAAGGGCAAAATCGGTGGTCGTCAGCGATCGGATACTGCCAAACCATGCTAACACCGCGCGGCGGCGAAGGTTATTGATCCAGAGCAGACGCCCTCCCTTAGGCCAGCCGTGCGCAGCAACGCGCTCTCAGAACGTGTTTACGATCTCTCGAGCTAAGGCGAGACAAGGCGAAAACAGCAGAGAAAGCGGAGTGTACAAGCGGTATATGAGCATTTCGAAGCCGTACTCACCGTGTCTGCAGCAGACTTTAGAACAGGTTCTCAGGGCTTGAACCAGGGGCGCCCGTGCTGGGTGGGAAGCTGATAGCGTTCGGCCAGTTTCTCGTAGCCGCCGGCGGCGGCGAAGCGGCGCAGGCCCAGATTGAAACGGTCGCGGTCGCGGGCATTGCGGAAAGTCAGCCGGTAATGAGTGGGCGTGAACAGCGCGTATGGGCAGAGCTTGGCTCTGATGTCGATCTCGCGGCGGAGATCGTGGCTAAACTGCTGGAAGATGTTGATGTCTGAAATCGCCACGTCGGTGCGCTCGCTGTACAACAGGCGGTTGAGGGTGACCTGCGGCGATTCTTCGCGGTAGGACGGAATCTGCGGCGTCAGCGCGGCGAAAGCTGGCCCCAGATAAAGGTGGGCGCCCTGAAAGGCCGCCACCCGGAAGCGAACCAGGTCGTCCAGCCGCTGTAGGTGGATGCGGCGTTTGCACAGCGTGATCGCCATGTTCTGGTAAACGATGTAGGGCTCGGAAACATGGCCGCCGCTATTGGCGATGGCGGCGTCCACCTGGCCGTTTGCCAGCCAGTTGTGCGCGCGCAGATTGGGGCCGAAGCGGATTTGCGGCTGATAACCCGCCTGGCTTAAGGCCTGGCTGACGATGTCGTATTCCACGCCCTTGCCGCGTTCGGCGTCGATATAGGGTTGTTTGGTTTCGCCCAGCGCCACCCGTAGCGACGGCAGCGCCGCAATCTGGGCGCTGAGCAGCAGGGCCGGCAAGGCGCGGAGGACGAGGTGGAGCGGCGTGAAAGCCATGGGCCGGTAGCGAGTATCGATATGGTTGCAATGGCGCGCCCTTGGGCGGGGCCGTCGAATAGATTCTTTATAGCCGCTGGCCCGGGTCTGGCCTTGCCTGATGCGCGGACGCGAGCCGCGGCTGCCGCATTGTAGCGATTGCGCGGCCGGGCTTCCCGGGTTTCCGGCGGGGGACCGGTAAAAAGCGAGAATATGGCTTATCCACAGGGTTTGACGCAATGCCGTGCTTATCCACAACGTGCTTAGAGCCTGTTCAAAGTCACGCGAGCAATGGCGAGACAAGGCGAAAACGGCTGAGAAAGCGGAATGTACACGTGGTACATGAGCATTTCGAGGGCATTTTCAACGCCGTATCGCCGAAGCGCAGTAGACTTTGAACAGGCTCTTACTTGATGCCCAGTCTTTCCATCCGATAGCGCATCGATCTGAAGGTGACGCCCAGCATTTTGGCGGCTTGGGTGCGGTTGAAGCGGGTGCTCTCCAGCGCCTTGAGGATGGCTTCGCGCTCCACGCGGTCCAGAAAGTCCTGCAGCGCCTCGCCGTCGGCGCAGGTCGGCGCCTCGCCGTCGCCATGGCCGCCGTGATCGCTCGGCAGCAGTTGCAGGTCCCGCAATTCAATGCGGGCGTCGTTGGCCAGGGCCACCGCGCGTTCCAGGATGTTTTCCAGTTCGCGGAAATTGCCCGGATAGTTGTATTCCAGCAAGGCTTTGAGCGCCGCCGGCGCCAGCCGCGGCTTTTCATCGGGGGAAAAGCGTTCCAGCAGGCTGGCGATGTAGCGCGGCAGATCCTCGCGCAGTTCGCGCAGCGGCGGCATGCGCAGCGGGAGCACGTTTAGCCGGTAGTACAGATCCTGGCGAAAGTTGCCGGCGTCTACCCGCGCGGCCAAGTCCTTGTGGGTGGCGCAGATGATGCGCACGTCCACCGCTTCTTCCTGGGCGTTGCCCAGGCGGCGCACTTTCTTTTCCTGGATCGCGCGCAGCAGTTTGACCTGCATCGCCAGCGGCAGGTCGGCCACTTCGTCCAGAAACAGCGTGCCGCCGTTGGCTTGTTGAAAGAAGCCGTCGCGGTCGTTGTCGGCGCCGGTGAACGCGCCTTTGCGGTAGCCGAAGAATTCGCTTTCCATCAGCGTTTCCGGGATGGCGCCGCAGTTGACCGGGATGAACGGCCGTTCGGCGCGCGCGCTGTGCTCGTGTATCATCCGCGCCGCCTGTTCCTTGCCGGTGCCGGATTCGCCGCTGAGGTAAACCGCGGCCTGGCTGCGCGCCAGCTTGCCGATCAAGCGCAGCGCTTCCTGGATCGCCGGCGATTCGCCGTCCAGCCGCACCGCGGCCTCGGCTTTGCCGTTGTCCACGCGCAGCACGGATTTCACCAGGCTGCGCAATTGAGCCAGGCTGACCGGTTTTTGCAGGTAGTCGAAGGCGCCGGCTTTCATCGCCAGCACCGCGTTGTCGGTATTGCCGTAGGCGGTGATCACCGCGATGGGCACGTCCAGGCCCTGTTCGGCGATATGGCGCACCACTTCGATGCCCTCGCCGTCCGGCAGGCGCATATCGGTCAGCGCCAGGTCGAAGGGCTGGCTGTTCAGGCTGAGTTTGGCGGCGCCGACGCTGGCGGCGGTGGCCACGTCCAGCCCCATCTTGATCAGGGTCAGTTCCAGCAGTTCGCGGATGTCCGGTTCATCGTCGATCACCAGCACGCGCAGGGAGGATTTAGCCATAAGCCTTGTGACAGATCAGACGGAACACGCCGCCGGGCGGGCAGTAGTCCAGCCGCGCGTCGTTGGCTTCCGCCAGTTCGCGCGCGATGTACAGGCCCAGTCCGGTGCCGGCGCTTTCCGTGGTGAAAAAGGGTTCGAACAAGCGGGCCTGGGCATCTTCGCTCATGCCTGGGCCATCGTCCATTACCTTGATGGTCAGGTGGTTTTCCACTTCGCCCACTTCGATGCGCACCGCGCCCGGCTGTTTGCTGGAGTAGCGCCAGGCGTTGGCCAGCAGATTGTTGAGAATCTGGCCAAAGTGGCCGCGGTCGAACTGGACCGCGGCGGCCTGCGCCTGATAGACGCAGCAGATCGCGCCGGCGGCGGCGGCCTCCACCACGCCGAAGTGGTCCAGCAGCTCATCCAGGAAGGGCTGCAGCCGTATCGGCTCGGCTTTGATCCGGTCGCGGCGGTTCAAGGCCAGCACTTCTTGCACCATGTGGTTGATGCGTTTGCTGTTGCCCTGCACGATGCGGATCAGCCGTTGGCGTGTGGGATCGGTTTCGTCTTCGGCCAGCAGGTCGGCCGCGTGGTTGATCGCCGACAGCGGGTTGCGGATTTCATGGGCGATATTGGCGGTGAGCCGCCCCAGCGCCGCCAGTTTGACGCGTTTGCCCTCCTCCGCCATGTCCGCCATGTCGCGCATGAACAGCAGGAGCGCGTGGTCGTCGCCCATCAGCACCGGCACCATGCGGCCCACCAATTGGCGGCCGCGGATGTTGCGGTCGATGAAGCTGGGATTGGGAGGGCAGCCGTTGTGTCGCCAGCGTTCCACCAGCGGCAGCAGTTCGGGAACGGCGTGGCCGCGGCGCATGGCGCCAAAGTAGCGCGCCGCTTGATTGTTGAACTGACGCAGCAGGCCGGAGGGGTCCAGCACCACCACCGCGTCGCGCTGGCTTTGCAACACCAGCTCGTTCAGGCGGTTGAGGTTGGCGATCTCGCCGCCGCGGCGGGTGGCCAGCGCTTCGGAGTCGCGCGCCACCCGGCCCAGCTTCCAGGTGACGATGGAGGTGATGAAGCCGGCGGTGGCCAGCAGCGCGGAGTAGTAGAAATCCGAGCCGCGGCCTATGCCCAGGTATTGCTCGACGCCGACGAAGGACAGCAGGATCAGCGTGGCGATGGAGGCGTAGAACAGCGCGTAGCGGCCGGAGGACAGCAGGCCGGCCACCGCCAGATAGGGCAAGAGCAGGATGCCGTAGCCGCTGCGCACGCCGTCGTTGATGCCCATCAGCAGCACGATCATCGCGATGTCGGCGGCGATGGCCAGGGTCAGCTGCAGGGTGTGGGCCAGCCGGCCGTTGCGCAGCAGGAACCAGGCGCCGATCAGCGCGGCGTAGACACCGCTCCACAGATAAAAGGCCTTGCCGCCGGCCACCAGCGATTCGCCTTCGCGGTTGGCGAACAGGGACATCGCCAGCAGCACCAGCAGCAGCGCCGCCCGGAAGCTGTTGATGAAGACCAGCCCGCTGCGCGGGGTCAACGGCGTCGGCGGGCGGTCCTGGTTCATGTCGTCGGCAGCTCGCAGATGGCGCTGACGCTCCATTTCTTCGGCATCAGCTTGCCCTTCTTGCCGCGCTTGCCGGCGAATTCCGCCAGCGCCAGTTTTTCATCGGAGGCCTTGCCGCGCACAGACAGCGTGGACAGCAGCGCTTTTTCGCCGTTGATGAGGCCGACGGCGGTGACGGCTTCGCCGTCTTCCACCGCCATCAGCATCAGGCCGCGGCCCTTGGCCAGCTCCTTGAGTTCGGCGGCCGGGAAGGCCAGCAGCCGGCCGTTGTCAGCGGCGGCCACCAACTGGGTGGCTTCAGCGATGCCGGCGGCCGGCAGCGGCGCGGGGGTCAGCACGGTTTCTTCCGGGTTCAGCGTTAGGAAGGCTTTGCCGGCCTTGACCCGTCCGGCCATGTCGCCCAGCTTGGCGATGAAGCCGTAGCCGCCGGAACCGGCGACGACGAAGCGGGCCTCGTCTTTTCCGGATAGCATCTGAGCCGGCTTGGCGCCGTCCTGCAGGTCCACCAGCGAAGCCACCGGCACGCCGTCGCCGCGGCCGGTGGGCACGTCGGCCGGATCCACGGTGTAGGCGCGGCCCTTGGAGTCCAGCACGATCACCGACCACACGGTGCGGGTTTCCACCACGGTGTGCAGCGCGTCGCCGTCCTTGAAGGCCAGCGCGGTGAGGTCGACGTTGTGGCCGACGCGGGCGCGGATCCAGCCCTTTTGCGACAGGATGATGGTGACCGGCTCGTCGGCTATGGTCTGGGTCAGCACCGCGCGCTCGGCGGTCTTGATCTCGCTGCGGCGCTTGTCGCCGTACTTGGCGGCGTCGGCCTGGATTTCTTCGCGCATCATGGTGCGCAGCGCGTCCGGAGTGTCCAGCACGTGGCGCAGGCCTTCGCGCTCCTCGCGCAGGTCGGACAGCTCTTTCTCCAGCTTGAAGCCTTCCAGCCGTGCCAGTTGGCGCAGGCGGATTTCCAGGATGTCCTCGGCCTGGATCTCGGTCAGGCCAAAGGCCTTGATCAGGTCCGGCTTGGGCTCGTCGGATTCGCGGATCACGCGTATCACTTCATCGATGTGGATGAAGGCGATCATCCGCCCTTCCAGGATGTGGATGCGCTTTTCCACCTGGGCCAGCCGGTGCTGCAGGCGGCGGGTGACGGTGACGCGGCGGAAGTCCAGCCATTCGCTGAGAATGGGCTTGAGGCCTTTCTGACCCGGCCGTCCGTCCAGGCCTATCATCACCAGGTTCATCGAGGCGTTGCCTTCCAGGCTGGTTTGCGCCAGCAAGGTGTTGATGAACTCGTCCGGGTCCTGGCGGCTGGATTTGGGTTCGAACACCAGGCGTACCGGGCACGCGCTATCGGACTCGTCGCGTACGCGGTCCAGCAGCGACAACATCAGGCTCTTCAGGTTTTGCTGATCCTGAGTCAGCGTCTTCTTGCCGGTTTTGACCTTGGGATTGGTGGCTTCTTCGATTTCCGCCAGCACTTTCTGCGCGCTGGAGCCGGGTGGCAGCTCGGACACGATCACGCGCCACTGGCCGCGCGCCAGTTTTTCCACTTCCCATTTGGCGCGCACGCGCACGCTGCCCCGGCCGCTCTCATAGGCGGCGAGGATGTCTTCGGCCGGGGTGATGATCTGGCCGCCGCCGGGGAAGTCCGGGCCGGGCACGTATTGCATCAGCGCCGCGGTGTCCAGCTCCGGATTGTCCAGCAAGGCGACGCAGGCGCTGGCCACTTCGGTCAGATTGTGCGGCGGGATTTCGGTGGCGAGACCCACGGCGATGCCGGAGGCGCCGTTGAGCAGCACCATGGGCAGGCGCGCCGGCAGCAAGCGCGGCTCCTCGAAGGCGCCGTCGTAATTGGGCACGAAGTCCACGGTGCCCATGTCGATTTCCGACAGCAGCAGGTCGGCGATCGGCGTCAGCCGCGCCTCGGTGTAACGCATCGCCGCCGCGCCGTCGCCGTCGCGGCTGCCGAAGTTGCCCTGGCCGTCGATCAGCGGGTAGCGCAGTGTGAAGTCCTGCGCCATGCGCACCAGCGCTTCGTAGGCGGAGCTGTCGCCGTGCGGGTGGTATTTACCCAGGATTTCGCCGACCACGCGCGCCGATTTCACCGGCTTGGCGCCGTGGGCCAGGCCCATGTCGCGCATCGCGTACAGGATGCGGCGCTGCACGGGTTTCTGGCCGTCGGCCACTTCCGGCAGCGCGCGGCCCTTGACCACGCTCATCGCGTATTCCAGGTAGGCGCGCTCGGCGTAAAGGTCCAGCGGAATCCACTCGCCGTCGTCGGCGTCTGCCGCGGGCGGAGTGGGCGGCGGCGGGGTCAGGGC